>JBHEQW010000052.1:0-32421 GCA_046530935.1 Arsenophonus sp. | reverse complement strand
TTTAGGCTGTGTGTCCGGAAATATCTTTGCTATTGCATTCTAAAAATCAATAGCCCACTCTATTATGAATTATGATTATGTAGCAAGACATTGCGATACATTAATCCATGCGTTCGTATGCATGAGAAGTTAGGCTAAGTTTGAATCTAACTCTCTATAAACATCTTTCAGCACAATTACTTCTTTACGTGCATGCTGAGTGACGCTGACAATTACTAGTAGGAAAAAAGCAAGCATCTTCCCTAATAAGAGTGTCTATATGCTATCGGACAAGAAATAAAGGTTGAGCATACACCTTATAATCACACAGGTTCTATTGCCTGTAGATCTTTCAAGCTATTAATGATGTTTTTTGCTCTGCTGATGGTACTCAGAGATGGCATCTGCCTTTTCAGAGGTAAAGCTCCACAAACCCCACAAAATAGCTCAATAAAAATTGCTGCTAGAAATGCCTTGCAGGTACAAGCTCATAGTAGCAACTTTTTCGCAGCTTTTTGTATACTTCAGATACAAGACGGTAGCAACAAGTTGTTAAAGCATATTCAGTTTACGTTGAAACCAATAACCTTAGATGATTTTTAATCTCAACATCGCCAATATGAGTCTCTATAATTCGCTGTGCTAAATAACCATCATGGATGATAGCATGTGAACACTTACGTTTCAAAAAGACAGCGTATTTAGCATGTTCTAGCAGTAATTTGTTTTAAGCTAATCCTTAAAACGGAGGTGATAGTCGCTATGAGCTACTTGAGTCAATTACATATGAGTTAATGTAAGAGATCATGGCTAATATTTGGTTTTGTAGATATTTGCATGGTAGATTTTTTTATGGCGCATCATCTATATGATATTGAAATCATTTATTAAATCAATCTACATGATATTGTAGTATCTACAAAACCACCATATACGAGAAATGAGCATAAATCATGCTCTCGATAAAAACTTAATTAGAATAATTATTAAAGTGAAATCTGATTTTCTGGTAAATACAGTGAATAAATTTAATGAAATAGATCTATACAAGTCAAGCCTTTTACTGCTAATTATGACGCGTATTGGTTAGAAGGTAAATCTTGGCAACCAGACAACAACTAATTAATTTAAAGATGAATCAGGCAAATTAATATTGACGTAGGAATCGCTTATATTATCTTATTCAAGATAATTATTTGCTTGGTATTAGTGATATAAAAATACTTTATTATGCAACTGTGGTTGCATATGCTAATACTACTTTGCGGAGTATTAATGATAATTTGATAAAAATAGTTATGTTGCAATTGATAAAATTAATAAGTTATAACAAAAAAAAGCTTTATGAATACATTCAAATAAAATAGCGAATGCATAGGTTTTTTCCACACTCAAGCTATATTTGGATGATTAAAAACGCTTACAATCCAATAGATATTAATCAATTAATCATTGATTATAATCAAAAATTGATAATAGTTTTAATTAAAATTTTTTACTAAAAATTACATTGCTTTAATTTAAAAAAATTTATCAAAAACTAATCTAGGTTTAGATTGCTATCTAATAGCATTAGAAAAAATAAATTTAAATTAAATTAATTAATCAAATTTAACTAGGTTGAAAATTATTTCATCACTCATTTTTTAGTAGTTTATTCTTATTATCTAAGACTTAATCTGTTAATTTTAGATTTGCATAATACTAATATTGGCAACTAAGTGTTTGGTCACGGGTCTATTATATAGACCTTATGAGGCATATCTTTATTCATGACAAGAATGGTTACTTAGTGGTATAGTTGATGGTAACCATCATGATGATGAACCTCTATCGTAAGCCAACTACTACACCTAAAATTACTGTTGGTCTTCTGGCTAGCAAAGAGCTTCCGTATACTTTGGCTAAGCGTTATGGTATACCCTAAATTATTTTTCATAAAGGATAAAAATGAGATGATGTTTATGATCGTAGCTATATTACGAATCTTTTTATAACGGGATGATATCGACAGCTTAGAAACACTTAGTCGTTTTTATTTGAAAAACATGGTTCCATCTCGATGATCTGCTGATAGATGGTACGAAAATTCCTGAACTATGTTGTATCTCGATCTATGCTAGATCGATCTCTTATTACGCAGGTCGTAGTAAGAAATTTGCATGAAATAATGCAATGGAAAGCACCAAAGCAAGCCATGAAGCTGAAGCATAAAGCATCTAAAAGCTATGTGATTTTGGTTATTTGGATATAGCAGATCTAAAATATCTTTCACAAATGCTAAATAAAACTTCAAGCCGTTATCTTTTCGTAGATATAGATTGCGCAATTCGATGGGTTTTTATCTGTTTTCATAAAGCATAAGACAGCGGACAAAGGCTCTACGCTTCTTCTAGTGATCTTAAGTGAACAAATAGCCTACCATGGCTATCCATCTGGCACTTACAGACAATAATAAAGAATTTACAGACCAATTTTTGGTCTATAAAAACGTGCAGCCATAGAAAAATATGAATTCGTCTGTTTGTATAGAGACACTGTTATAGAACAGTAACCTACTTTTAGCCTGCTTAAGTCATAATCAAACGAATGATTATGCTCGAGTGATTAAATTTAATTTGTGTATAGAAGATGTGTGCAAAGATCCGGAATTTTAATTCTGGTAAATCTCTTAAAATCAATCTGTATTTGTATATTTGTTTGTACAATTAAAGAAGTATCTAAATCAATATTTGTTAATAACATTCCATTCCAGTATATAAAAAATTGAGATTGCTTAAAAGTTAAAGATTAATTATCAAAAAATCATACTATTTTCTTCTGGATAGAAGAAAAGCTAAGTATTAATGTAAGTATGTATTTCTTTTGCTTTATTTTAGATGTTTCATTATGTACATAACTTAAAGCTGGTGTTGGAAATTATCTCAACACACTTTTAATAAAATATATCTTTATATATGTGATCTTGCGTATGAGAGTATCCACTGTAAATTAAGGATTTTAAATGCTAGTTATTACTCTTCCTGACGGAAGTCAACGTCAATATGAGCATGCTGTTTCAGTAATGGATATTGCAAATGATATTGGTTCAGGCCTTGCAAAAGACTGTATAGCCGGTCGCGTTAATGCTGAACTTGTTGATGCAAATGATCTAATTAATAATAATGCTCAATTAGCCATTATTACTAGTAAAACTCTTGATAGTTTAGGTATTATTCGCCACTCATGCGCACATTTACTTGGCCATGCGATTAAACAATTATGGCCAACGACTAAAATGGCAATTGCTCCTATTATTGAAAATGGTTTTTATTATGATGTTGATCTGGATCACGCTTTAACCCAAGATGATTTAAAAAAACTTGAGCAGCGAATGCACGAACTTGCTGAAAAAAATCATGATGTTATCAAGAAGCAAGTTAGTTGGCAAGAAGCAAGAGATATGTTTGTTGCTCGAGGTGAGGATTATAAAGTTAAAATTTTAGATGACAATATTAATAAAGAGGATCATTATGCACTTTATTATCATGAAGAATATATTGATATGTGTCGTGGCCCGCATGTCCCTAATATGCGTTTTTGCCATTACTTCAAATTACAAAAAGTGGCTGGTGCATATTGGCGCGGCAATAGCGATAATAAAATGTTACAAAGGATCTATGGAACAGCTTGGGCTAATAAAAAACAGTTAGCTGCTTATTTATTACATTTAGAAGAAGCAGCTAAGCGAGATCATCGTAAAATAGGTAAACAACTTGATCTTTATCATATGCAGGAAGACGCACCAGGTATGGCGTTTTGGCATAATGATGGTTGTGTAATATTTCGTGAATTGGAAACCTTTATTCGTACTAAATTAAATGAATATCAATACCAAGAAGTAAAAGGTCCATTAATGATGGATCGCATTCTTTGGGAAAAAACAGGCCACTGGGAAAATTATAAAGAAAATATGTTTACCACATTATCAGAAAACCGAGAATATTGTATAAAACCTATGAATTGTCCAGCGCATGTACAGATATTTAATCAAGGCTTGAAATCTTATCGTGATTTACCATTGCGCATGGCAGAGTTTGGTAGTTGTCACCGTAATGAACCATCTGGTGCTTTACATGGTTTGATGCGAGAGCGTGGCTTTACACAAGATGATGCGCATATTTTTTGTACTGAAGATCAGATCTTAGCTGAAGTGAAGAGTTGTATTAAAATGATTTATGATGTTTATGCAACTTTTGGCTTCGAAAAAATTGCAGTAAAATTATCAACCAGACCAAAAAAACGAATAGGCACTGATGCTCAATGGGACCGTGCAGAAATCGATCTTGCTAAAGCACTAGGGGATATTGAATTTAATTATCAACCGGGTGAAGGTGCATTTTATGGTCCAAAAATTGAATTTACCCTGTATGATTGTTTGGATCGTGCTTGGCAATGTGGTACTGTACAGCTTGATTTCTCATTACCAAGTCGTTTAGGTGCTTCCTATGTAGATGAAAATAATGAACGTCAAGCACCAGTAATGATTCATCGTGCTGTTTTAGGATCACTTGAACGTTTTATTGGGATTTTAATAGAACAGTATGCTGGTTTTTTCCCAACTTGGTTGGCTCCATTACAAATTGTGATAATAAATATCACGGATGCACAGGCTAATTTTGTACAAAAAGTAGCAGAAAAATTGAGTAATTTTGGTATTCGTGTAAAAGCAGACTTGAGAAACGAGAAAATAGGCTTTAAAATTCGTAAGCATACTTTGCGTTGT
This sequence comes from Arsenophonus sp., assembly GCA_046530935.1. GTDB lineage: Bacteria > Pseudomonadota > Gammaproteobacteria > Enterobacterales > Enterobacteriaceae > Arsenophonus. The sequence goes on along the minus strand of JBHEQW010000052.1, from coordinate 27,677 downwards.
GTTCCTTATATGTTAGTTTGTGGTGATAAAGAAATTGCTTTGAATCAAGTATCTGTTCGAACCTGTAATGGCAAAGATTTAGGAACATTTGACGTCATAGAATTTGCGGAAAGAGTACTTGATGAAATTCATGCTCGTCGTATTTATCAACTGGAGGAATAAGGTATTAAAGGCGGAAAAAGAATTCAAACGGCGTCGCGCCCACCAAATCGTATTAATGCTGAGATTCGTGCTTCTGAAGTTCGTTTAACTGGTTCAGATGGCGAGCAAATTGGTGTTATCAGTCTAAAAGAAGCTCTTAAAAAAGCTGAGGAAGTTGGTGTTGATTTGGTTGAAATTAGTCAAAATGCTGAGCCACCAGTTTGCCGTATCATGGATTACGGCAAGTTCCTATATGAGAAGAGTAAATCGTTCAAAGAGCAAAAAAAGAAACAAAAAATTATTCAAGTAAAGGAAATTAAATTTCGACCTAGTACAGATGAAGGTGATTATTATGTCAAACTACGCAATCTGATTCGCTTTCTAAATGATGGTGATAAAGTTAAAATTACCTTACGGTTTCGTGGTCGTGAAATGGCACACCAACAAATCGGTATTGATATGCTTAATCGTATTAAAAACGATTTAGATGAGATATCACTGCTTGAATCTTTTCCAAGCAAGATCGAAGGCCGTCAGATGATCATGATGCTTGCACCAAAAAAGAAATAGTTAGGCAACTAAATAATTAATGTTCTATTTAGATGGAACATTATAGGTCTTGCTAGTTATTATTAATAATGCGAAGTGGATATTTGAAATGCCAAAGATTAAAACAGTATGTGCTGCAGCAAAGCGTTTTAAAAAAACTGCTAATGGTGGTTTTAAGCGTAAGCATGCTAACCTTCGTCATATTTTGACTAAAAAATCAACTAAGCGTAAGCGTCATTTACGACCAAAAACCATGGTTTCTAAATGTGACTTAGGTTTGGTAGTAGGTTGTTTACCATACGCATAACTTTCAATTTCTTAGTTTAAGATTATAGAATTTAATTTGAAGTGGTAGGAGGTATATTATGGCTCGCGTAAAACGTGGTGTAATAGCCCGAGCACGTCATAAAAAAATATTAAAGCAAGCAAAAGGCTACTATGGTGCTCGTTCCCGTGTTTATCGCGTTGCTTTCCAGGCAGTAATTAAAGCTGGTCAATATGCTTACCGTGACCGTCGTCAGCGTAAGCGTCAGCTCCGTCAATTGTGGAACACACGTATTAATGCTGTTGCTCGTCAGAATGGTTTGTCTTATAGTCGTTTTATTAATGGTTTAAAGAAAGCTTCAATTGAAATTGACCGAAAAATCTTATCTAATGTTGCTGTTTTTGATAAAGCTGCATTTGCAGCATTAGTTAAAAAAGCAAAGAGCGCGTTAGCTTAAATCAGTTAAATAATTAAGAGGAGCTCTGAACTCATTCTTTTTTTATTATCTATTGATGACTGCCAATTGTATTATAAAATTATAAATAATAGTTATATTATAAATAGCCACTTAAAAATAGAAATTATTTTCTTATTTCTTTTTTTATTTTATTTAGGGGCATTTTCGCATTTAAAAAAAATAAACAAAAAACTGCAATAAGCCTTTAAATTGAGGCTTATTTTTTTGTTACTTTTTGCTAAAAAAAATTTTTTTTAACAATAATTAGGGCAAATGGTTGTAAAGAAGAGGAAACAATGCCACATTTTGTCGAATTGATTTCGCAGGCAAAAACAGCTATAGAAAAAGCTCAAGATATTGCTGAGTTAAATTTAGTGCGTGTTGAGTTTTTAGGTAAAAAAAGCTATTTAACACTACAGATGTCAATGTTGCGTGATTTACCTACAGAAGACCGCCGTGCAGTAGGAGCAGTTATTAATCGAGCAAAACAAGAAATTCAGAATTCATTGAATATACGCAAAGAGGAGTTAGAAAATGCGCTATTAAATATTCGATTAGCGACGGAAAAAATAGATATTTCATTACCAGGTCGCCAAACTGAACATGGTAGTCTTCATCCAATAACTGGTACAATTGATCGGATTGAAGAATTCTTTGCTGAACTTGGTTTTTCTGTTGTTTATGGACCTGAAATAGAGGATGATTATCATAATTTTGATGCTTTAAATATTCCTGCTCACCATCCAACACGTGCTTCACATGATACTTTTTGGTTTGATACTACCAGTCTATTGCGCACCCAAACTTCTGGTGTGCAAATTCGCACTATGAAAGGTAAACGACCACCGATTCGTATTGTTTCCCCTGGTCGCGTGTACCGAAATGATTATGATCAAACCCATACTCCAATGTTCCATCAGATAGAAGGTTTGATGGTTGATAAAAATATTAGTTTTGCTAATTTAAAATGTACGCTACATTACTTTTTAAATTATTTTTTTGAAGAAAAAACCTGCGTTCGTTTTAGGCCATCATATTTTCCATTTACTAAACCTTCAGCTGAAGTTGATGTGATGGATAAAAATGGTAAATGGCTAGAAGTGTTAGGTTGTGGCATGGTACATATAAATGTATTACGCAATGTTGGTATTGATCCTGACCTATATTCTGGGTTTGCCTTTGGAATGGGAATTGAGCGTTTAACGATGTTACGCTATGGCGTAACTGATTTACGTACTTTTTTTGAAAACGATCTTCGTTTTCTTAAACAATTTAAATAAGACAGAATTATCACATGAAATTGAGTGAATTTTGGTTGCGTGAATGGATAAATCCAGAAATAAGCACTGAAGCCTTATCAGATCAAATGACAATGGCTGGTTTGGAGATTGATGATGTTAAACCTGTTGCTGGTCAATTCCAAGGCGTGATAATCGGTGAGATTGTTGAATGTCTTCAACATCCTAATGCAGATAAATTGCGTATAACAAAGGTCAATATTGCCACTGAACAATTACTTAATATTATCTGTAGCGCACCAAATTGTAGGCCAGGATTAAAAGTTGCTGTAGCAACAGTTGGCGCGATTTTAGCTGATAAATTTAAAATAAAACTGACAAAACTCCGAGGTGAGGTTTCTGAAGGTATGCTTTGTTCTTATTCTGAACTAGCCATTTCTAATGACCATGTTGGAATTATTGAGCTACCAGATGATGCCCCTATTGGCATCGATATTCGCAACTACTTGCAACTTGATGACAATGTTTTCAAAGTAAGTTTCACTACAAATCGTGTTGATTGTTTAAGTATTTTAGGTATAGCTCGCGATATTTCGGCTATCAATAACCTAGAATTAAATGAGGTAAAGATTCAACCAGTTAAAAGCACTGATGGTAGCATTTTCCCTATTCGAGTAGAAGCACCAATGGCATGCCCTCGCTTTTTAGGACGAGTAATGAAAGGTATCGATGTTACAGCGCAAACCCCTAGTTGGATGAGAGAAAAATTATGTCGAAGTGGGATCCGTGCTATTGATCCTGTGGTTGATATTACTAATTTTGTGTTATTAGAGTTAGGGCAACCTCTACATGCTTATGATCTTGATCGATTAAATGGAGGAATAATTGTTCGAATGGCAAAACAGGATGAAACATTAGTTTTACTTGATGACAGTAAGGTAACTTTGCAGCAAGATACTTTAGTTATTGCTGACAAGAAAAATGCTTTAGGAATTGCCGGTATTTTTTCTGGCAAGCATTCTAGTATTAATGAAAACACCACTAATATTTTGTTAGAGAGTGCTTTTTTCGATCCATTAGCAATTGCTGGCCGGGCAAGTAATTATGGTCTTTATACTGAAGCTTCATATCGTTTTGAGCGTGGCGTTGATCCTCAGCTACAGTATAAAGCTATGGAACGCGCGACTAGATTAATACTTGAAGTTTGTGGTGGTAAAGTTGGAAATATTATTGATATCAGTCATCAAACAAGTTTACCGAAAGTGGTAAAAATAACTCTAACTCGCCAAAAACTGGATCGTTTGATTGGGCATAGTATTTCGGATATTAAAGTTACTCAGATCCTTGATCGCTTAGGTTGCCAAGTGATTTGTGATCAAGATAATTGGCATGTAGTTGCTCCATCTTGGCGTTTTGATATGCAAATTGAAGAAGATCTAATTGAAGAAATAGCACGTATTTATGGGTATAATAATATACCCAATGTGCATTTACATGCAGATCTAGTCATGATCCCTCGTTATGAATCAGTTCTGCCTTTAAAACGAGTAAAAACCTTATTAATTGATCGGGATTACAATGAAGCGATTACATATAGTTTTGTTGATCCTAAAATTCAGCAACTGATGTATCCAAATTCCAAAGCGATGATTTTGGCTGAGCCTATTTCAGCTAATATGTCGGCAATGAGGCTTTCTTTATTACCAGGCTTATTAACTACAGTAACTTACAATCAAAATAGGCAACAAAATCGCATTCGACTGTTTGAAACCGGCTTACGATTTGTCCCAGATGTAAATGCAGAACATGGTATTAGGCAAGAATTGATGTTAGCAGGTGTGATTACTGGCAATCGCTATGAAGAGCACTGGTTACAAGAAAAACGCGCTGTTGATTTTTTTGACATCAAAGGTGATGTTGAAGCAATACTGGCATTAACCGGAAAATTAGACAATATTATTTATAAGACTCACTCTGATCCACCACTTCATCCTGGACAAAGCGCTGGGATTTACCTAAATAATAATTTTATTGGATATATAGGAGTTATTCATCCTGAACTGGGAAATAAGTTAGATTTAAATGGTCGGATATTTGTTTTTGAATTACTGTGGGATACCGTTGCAGAGCGCGTTATTCCTAAAGCAAATATGCTTTCACATTTTCCAGCTAACCGGCGCGATATTGCTGTTGTAGTTCCGGAAGAGGTAGCAACATCAGATATATTAGCTGAATGCAAGAAAATTAGCATAAATCATATAGTCGACATAAATTTGTTTGACGTGTACTGTGGTAAAAATGTAGCGCAAGGTTATAAGAGCCTTGCTATTAGCTTAATCTTACAGGATACAAACCGTACTCTAAAAGAAGAAGAGATTGCTGAAACTGTTGATAAATGTGTTGCTGCGTTAAAACAGCGATTTCAAGCATCCTTGAGGAACTAAACCTATGGCGCTTATAAAAGCTGAAATGTCAGAAAGTCTGTTCGAAAAACTTGGCATAAGCAAACGTGATGCAAAAGACCTAGTTGAACTTTTCTTTGAAGAAATTTGTCGTTCATTAGAAAATGGGGAGCAGGTGAAACTGTCAGGGTTTGGTAATTTTGATCTGCGTGATAAAAGTCAACGACCAGGTCGAAATCCAAAAACCGGAGAAGATATTCCAATCACTGCTCGTCGAGTAGTGACTTTTCGACCAGGGCAAAAGTTGAAAGGCCTGGTTGAAAAGATAAAGCCTTATAAATAATGAATTTTTATTCTAAAAAGCCGCTTTAGCGGCTTTTTTATTATTCAATTATAGAGTTAACCATTATTTATGGTGTGATTATTTTTAAAGATGCGTGTATTTTGCCTAATGATTTCATCAATGATCTCAATATCATAGATATGATATACTATAAAAATGGTGCCTTATAGGAAACATGTGCGAAATCAGATATTACTTGCAATCTTTTTTCATGAATTCATCCGTAATAGTAGTAAGCAACAACTTGATAGCCAGTGCCATTGAGACTTAGCTTGAACAGCCATGGCGATAAATAACACATTTTTAATGCTATCATTTTATCGATTTGAACCTATCCCAATATACATTCCCACATTCTCATATTTCCACCTGTCCTACCTAACGATTATTTGCCATAGCGAAGCATTCAGACTGATATTTGTGATATTGAGATTAAAGTGCTTAATATCAAAAGAAATCTCGGTAGCAACAACAAAATATGCTTTGATAGCTCGTTGCTATCGGTTTATCTGAATGTAGAATAGTTGTTAAGTATGGCTATGTACTTGTGAGGTGGAGAAGGCATATTCAGCTGTGATTTTTAGGAAGCTCTTGAAGCACTTTATTAGTTAAAGAAACAGTTGATTTTTTAAAATCCTATCATCAGACTTAAATTTCAATAGATTGAAGAGCACAGGCGGATTGTGCTGTCTGCACAATTTAAGTAATAGGCGCTACGTTTATTTTTATCAGATGCCAGATGTAGTATATACTACTCTAAGATAAGATGATATTGTCTTTTCATGCTTGCTTATTATAGGCGTCACTAAGAATTGGCGCAATGAGTTTATTCCGATCGAAGATGTCTATCGAAAGTCAAAAGAGAGCTTGTCTAAAGTTCTCAATGCTCTAATAGCGTATGATTTAACTGTATCTCCACAGTGTTACTACTAAAACAAAGCGTTTTGATTTTAGTAATGTAATGGAAAAAATATTTTCCAAAACACACTTTAGCACTAACTCTGTTTGGTACATAAAACAGCTAATGGGCTGGCTTTACTCCACAAAAGCATATAAATAAAAGTTAAGGCTTGGTTTTGCTAGAAATATAGCTGCCAGAGAGCTGCAATGCTGCTAATAATACACTTGATGTTTTGTTGGTAATGGTTTAGCAAATCATTATCATTCAGTAATAAATAATCTTAAGAAAGACCTAGAATGACTAGCTGCAGTCTACTACTTCCAGTCAGACTACTTGGCGTCAATAAAAACTGCGAATCCAATTGAATTATCTTTTTGAAAAGTTGGCCTACTAAGGCTATACGTTGTAAGAACTGTAATTCGAAAAAAATATCACTTTCAATTGTATTAAGCTGCTAGAGTCTACTAAGAAAAGCTTTAGTTATGTAAGGCGAAAATTGAGCTGCTTATACGACACTTAATAGTAAACAACATTTAATTTAAGGATAGAGAATATATTTACGAAGTATCAAAGTAAAATGCATAGCCCGCACCGTCATGTAGCAGATTTGCTAATAACTCATTTCTTATTGATAAAAATTATTATGCATTTCTTATTGATAAAAATTATTATGCATTTTATTTTATTTTTTAATTTCCTTAAATTAACATGAAATTCTCTTTAGCTAAGTATATTTAACAAATTAATGCAATCTAAGTACTTAGATTGGAAAGTTATTGTGATGTTGATGTGTAGTTAAGCTATTTTATGATATAATATAAAACTCACTTTAAAAAATATTAGTTAATTGCTATTAACTTAATCTTATGAATAATTTTCTTCCTTTTTGGTCAGCGGATAGGTAACAAAGAGATTAGAGCTGTTGAAAATGTATTATGTGTTCTGGGTGGATATCACCACTATGTTAAAATAATCAACTCGAAGAAGACTTTAGCCATAAGTTTAATTATTAGCATTCAATTGCTTTGTATTCACAAATAGCTGGTATATACATAATACTTATGGCATTAGGAATTGGTCCTAGAGATAAAATTATTACTACCTCATTAATATGAGGTTTCAACCATTAATATGATCCCATTGTTAGGTTATGTGGCGCATCCAATGAGGATTGATGTAGATCGTAGGACTTTAATGGCTCAGATTGATGTCGTTGAATCGCCAATTATCTCTAAGACAAAAGCGATTATTACGGTACATTATGCCTTGGCGCCATATGATCTTAACGCATTACCTGAAATTGCACAAAGAAAGAATATTGCATTGATTGAGAATGTGGCTCATGCCATAAATACTCAGTATTAAAGTGAATGGATTGCCCAACAACATAAAGGCAGGGGGATGTTTGTTTCTCTACTGCCATTTTTCATTTCATGCGATTAAAAATATCGTTTTGGTGATCTTTGCTTATTTGCTACTAATGGTGATGTCTTGGCCACATGTCTGCGATATTTAAAATTTCATAATTTATGTGTTGATGATATTAATGGCTTCGATCTAGAAATAGAAGTCTGTAAGCAGCGGCTGAGCTTATTGAACTTAGATTTAAATACAATATCTCTAATATAACTGATGAAATTGCAGTTGTTCAATTAAAAAATCAGCACAGATAAATAACGTTGTGCTGAGCTTGTTGCTTATTATAAATAAAAGTTCAGTCTAGTTTGTAGTTAAAAACATTGAATATGGCTGACTATTCATATTTATATGCTAATTGTTTTTGTGGTTTAAACTGATAAACCTGACTCTACTATTGACTACGATAGCATCGTAAAATGCTTAAAAGAGAAGAATATAGGTACATGTCTGCATTTCCAAGCTGCTCATATGGAAAAATATTATAGAGAACATTATTCATCTTTTTCTCTACATAATTCTAATGGAATTCAAATACCTTATGTTAATTGCCACTGTTCCCTAACATACGTACTCAAGATGTTGATTGCGTTGTTGTTGCTATTAATGAATTTTTTTTGGAGCCGAGAGATAATAGTGTCTTTTCAAAATGATTTTGAAGAAATAAAGAAAGTTTCTATCGTTATACCTATTTATAATGAAGAGCAAAGCTTACCTCAGTTATTAGAAAGAACATTGGCTGCTTGTCAGAAATTGAAACAGGCATATGAATTAATTTTAGTTGATGATGGTAGTGCTGATAATTCCGCTAAATTGCTAATGGATGCTGCTGAAAATCCAACAAATCATATTATCACAGTGATTTTAAATCGCAACTATGGTCAACATTCAGCTATTATGGCTGGGTTTAAACAGGCAACTGGTGACCTTGTAATCACATTAGATGCTGATTTGCAAAATCCACCTGAAGAAATTCCACATCTGGTACAGGTAGCTGAAGAGGGGTATGACGTAGTAGGTACCAGGCGGATGAATCGGCAAGATTCTTGGTTTCGTAAAACGGCGTCTAAAATCATTAATGTCATGATCACAAAAGTAACAGGGCGAACCATGGGCGATTATGGCTGTATGTTGCGTGTTTATCGGCGTAATATTATTAATGCGATGTTACAGTGTCATGAACGTAGTACATTTATTCCAATTTTAGCAAATACATTTGCTAAAAGAACAATTGAAATTGATGTTGCTCATGCAGAACGTGAGTTTGGTGATTCAAAATATAGCCTGATGAAGCTAATAAATTTAATGTTTGATTTACTTACTTGTTTAACCACTACTCCGTTACGTTTGTTGAGTGTTGTTGGTAGTTTTATTGCAGCAAGCGGATTTTTACTTGTTGTTCTGTTAATTATTTTATGTCTTATTTTTGGTGAAATGTGGGCGGCAGATGGTGTTTTTACGCTGGTTGCCATTCTATTCATATTTATTGGCGCGCAATTTATTGGCATGGGATTACTCGGTGAATATATTGGCAGAATGTATAATGATGTTCGCTCACGCCCACGTTACTTCATTCAAAAGATAGTTGCTGTTCATCAAAATACTGACGAAAATCAGGAAAAAAAATAATGAAAGCTATTGTTTTTGCTTACCATGATGTTGGTTGTGTTGGATTAAAGGCTCTACAGAAGGCTTGCTTTAAAATTCAGGCTGTTTTTACACATACAGATGATCCTAAAGAGAATCATTTCTTTTCCTCAGTTGCGTGCTTGGGAGCTGAGATGGGCTTGCCTGTATTTGCACCAGAAAATGTCAATCACTTACTTTGGATTGAGTATATTAAAAAAATGCAACCGGATATCATTTTCTCTTTTTACTATCGACATATTCTTAGCCAAGATTTATTAGCGTTAGCCCCTAAAGGTTCTTTTAACTTACATGGTTCTTTATTACCTAAATATCGTGGCCGTGTGCCGATTAATTGGGCTCTTTTTCATGGTGAAAGTGAAACTGGTATCACACTACATAAAATGATAGCCAAGGCGGATGCTGGTGATATTATCGCACAGAAAAAAATTTGTATTGATGCAACAGATACTGCATTAATGTTACATAAGAAAATTCGTCAGGCTGCTGAACAGCTTTTGGCTGATATATTACCGTTAATTAAAATAGGTGATTATTCAGCTACACCACAAAATGATAGTCAGGCAAGCTATTTTTCCCATCGTCGGGCTGAAGATGGTTTAATTGATTGGTCCAAATCTGCAACCGAAGTAAATAATTTAGTACGAGCAGTAACCGAGCCATATCCAGGCGCATTTACTTATTTAGCTGAGAGCAAAATGATTATTTGGTGTGCCAGCGTGCTAGAAAAATTACATGATAAATTATCTGGTACAATCATTTCTACTGAACCATTTCAAATAGCTTGCGGTCAAGATGTGCTGGAGATCCTAACCGGCCAGAGTGGATCTGGATTATGTGTTGAAGGGCCACGTTTAGCGGCTGATATGGGAATTATGAAGGGTGTGCGTATTGGTACAAACCGATGATACAGGTAAAACGACGTAAGCGTGTTTTGATCTTGGGTGTAAATGGTTTTATTGGCAATCACTTAACCGAACGTTTATTAGCAGATGGCCACTATGATATCTATGGCTTGGATATTAGTTCGTCAGCTATTTCACGTTTTATTAATGATCCACATTTTAGCGATAATCGTGGTTTCCATTTTGTTGAAGGTGATATCAGTATTCATACTGAGTGGATTGAATATCATATTAAAAAATGTGATATTATTTTGCCACTGGTTGCTATTGCAACACCTATTGAATACACTCGTAATCCATTAAAAGTTTTTGAGCTAGATTTTGAGGAAAATTTAAAGATAGTGCGTTATTGTGTAAAATACAATAAACGTATTATTTTCCCGTCAACTTCTGAAGTTTATGGGATGTGTGATGATAAAGAATTTGATGAAGATACATCTCGTTTAATTGTTGGCCCAATTAATAAACAGCGTTGGATTTATTCTGTTTCTAAACAGTTATTAGATCGTGTTATTTGGGCATATTCTGTTAAAGAAGGATTGAAATTCACTTTATTTAGACCGTTTAATTGGATGGGCCCACGTCTTGATAGTTTACATTCTGCCCGTATTGGCAGTTCGCGAGCAATTACCCAATTAATTTTAAATTTGGTCGAAGGTTCACCGATAAAATTAGTTGATGGTGGTGCTCAAAAGCGTTGTTTCACCAATATTAAAGATGGTATTGAAGCATTATTCCGTATAATTGAAAATAAAGATGAAAAATGCGATGGTCAAATTATTAATATTGGTAATCCAACAAATGAAGCAAGTATTGCTCAATTAGCTGATATGTTACTTGATAGTTTTGAAAGACATCCGTTACGTAAATACTTTCCTCCATTTGCTGGAGTCAAAAAGATTGAAAGTGGTAGTTATTATGGTAAGGGATATCAAGATGTTGAGCATCGTAGACCAAGTATTAAAAATGCGCGTTGCTTGCTCGATTGGCAACCAACTATTAATATGAAGCAGACTATTGATGAAACATTAGATTTCTTTTTGCAAGCTGCTACAGAAGAATTAGGTAAAAATAATGAAGAAAATTGGCTTAAGAATTGATGTAGATACCTATCAAGGTACTAAAGAAGGTGTGCCACAGTTACTTAAGGTGCTAGCTAAATATCAAATTCGAGCTAGTTTTTTTTTAGTGTTGGCCCAGATAATATGGGCCGTCATTTATGGCGCCTATTTCGACCTAAATTTTTATGGAAAATGCTAAGAACAAATGCGACATCACTATATGGCTGGGATATTTTTTTAGCCGGCACAGCCTGGTCAGGTAAAAAAATAGCTAATGATTTAGGTTATTTAATGAAGCAAACATTAAATGAAGGTCATGAAGTTGGACTACATGCCTGGGATCATCAAGCTTGGCAAGCTAATGTAGATAAATGGCCAAGAACGAAATTAGTCGAACAAATTAAATTAAGCGTGGATGCGCTTGAGGCTGCAATAGGTTCTATCGTGAAATGTTCAGCTGTGGCTGGTTGGCGAGCCGATGAACGTGTATTAACGGTGAAGGAAAATTTTAAATTCGACTACAATAGTGATTGTCGTGGTACCCATCCTTTTCGTCCTATTTTAACAGATGGTTCGATTGGTACGGTGCAAATTCCTGTAACGCTACCGACTTATGATGAAGTAGTTGGAAGTTTAATTAAAGATGAAAACTTTAATGATTTTATTATTAATGCGATCCAAGAATATACAGGAACACCAGTATATACAGTTCATACTGAAGTTGAAGGTATGTCTAAATCTATGCAATTTGACTGCTTATTAGATAGAATGATTACAAAACAAATGATATTTTGTCCTTTGCGTGAATTAATACCAAATGATATAGATTCTTTACCGCAAGGAAAGATTATTCGTTCATCTTTTCCTGGTCGTGATGGTTGGCTAGGGTGTCAACACGAGGTATAGCATTTGATCTTAACTAAACAGTTCCAAAAAATAGGTGCTTTTTTATTAGCACTTTTTTTTATTTTTACTTATTTGGTGCCATTAAATGGACGATTACTCTGGCAGCCAGATGAAACTCGTTACGCAGAAATTAGTCGAGAAATGTTGCAAAAAGGTGATTGGATTGTGCCTTATTTGCTTAATATTCGCTATTTTGAAAAACCAGTGGCCGGATATTGGATAAATAATATAAGTCAAATGATATTTGGTGATACCAATTTTTCAGTCCGTTTTGGTTCTGTATTTGCAATTATAATCAGCGCTGTCTTAATTTACTGTTTGGCGATATTATTGTGGTGTAATCGAAATATCGCGTTTGTTGCCACTTTAGTGTATGTTTCGATGTTTTTGGTTTTTGCGGTTGGCACCTATGGCGTACTCGATCCGATCCTTACCATGTGGCTTACTGCTTGTATGTTATGTTGTTTTTGGTTATTAAAAGTATCAACGCTTTCCTCAAAGTTACTTGCCTGGGCAGTTATGGGGATTACCTGTGGAATGGCCTTCATGACCAAGGGTTTTTTAGCATTAACTATCCCAGTTATTGTCATGCTACCAGTTATGCTTTATCAAAAACGTTTTATTGAAATGCTTAAATTTTGTATTATAGCACTAATTAGTGCGGCATTGATAACCCTTCCTTGGACATTATCTATCAATAAATATGAGCCCGATTATTGGCATTATTTTTTTTGGATAGAACATATTCAACGTTTTTCGTCAGAAAATGCTCAACATAAAACTCCTTTTTGGTTTTATATTCCAATTGTTTTACTTGGTGTAATCCCATGGTTAGGACTTTTGCCTGGCTCAATATATAAGAGTTGGCAGGAACGAAAAATTAATCCAGAGATGTTTTTTCTGCTTTGTTGGTTTATTCTCCCTTTTGTATTTTTTAGTATCTCTAAAGGTAAATTACTAACTTATATGTTGCCAGTTATGGCACCTCTTGCATTAATGATGGCAAAACATGCAGTTGATTGTATTAAAAACCACAATCTAGCACCAATTAAGTTTAATGGAGTTACTAATATTGCTTTTTCTATATTAGCGATTATTGCTTTGATTATTATGTGGTTATTTGTTGATTATCCTATATATACACCAATTGAGTGGCCTAAACTGGCATTAGGTATAACGGTTTTTTGCATTTGGTTGATTATTGCATGTTTTAGTCTAAAATCCAATGCGAGATATTGGATGTGTTGTGCTGCATGTTCTTTGCCCTTAAGTTTATCAATAAGTTATACATTACCGCAAGATACTATTGATTCTAAATTACCGCAGCAACTAATTCAACAAAATATATTTTTATTAAAACAAACTAAATTTGTGTTGACGAATAATGTTGGAGTAGGCGCAGCGTTGGCATGGGAATTACATCGAGGTGATATTTATTTATATGAAAAATCAGGCGAATTAAGATATGGATTGAATTATCCAGATAGTCAATTTCGATTAATCAATCAAAGTAATTTTTTTAAATGGCTTAGTAAGTCACGCAAAGAAGGAGAAATTTCAGTGGTTTTGTTATTAGGTAGAAATGAAGGGCTGCCTGATGATATTCCTAAGCCTGATCATGTAGTTCGCAATACACGAATGGCAATAATGACTTATTATCAGCAGCCATGACACATTTTCTATTATTAATAATTGTTATCCTCTTAACTTGTCTTCTATAGTTTTGTCAAAAGCAAGTTATGATATGTTGGAAAAGTGGTGTGTCAACAAAAAATAGGTTAGTCTTTAAATTGTTGCTAATAGCGATTATTTTGCTAGCGATAGTAATGGTATTTTGGCTTAATTTACTACAAATTTTACCGCTTAGTATTGCTTATCCTATGTTAAGCATTAACCTTGTTATTTATTACACTGATTGGAAAATTTATCTATCAAGAGAAGATCAGTATTAAACATTGGATAGGTGTATCTATTATCATGTTTGGTATTATTTTATTAAATATATGAAAGGTTATTTTTGGAGTATTGCTAGTGTAATCTTGATCACTTTAGCTAAACTTTGTTTAAAAGTTTGGGTAATTATATTACCTATGTTTAAATTAAATTATCAATGGATAATTTCTAATTTATTATTTAAAAATTTACAGGCGTGCATGTTGATTTTTATTGGTTTTATTGGCTATGCACTTTCAATGGTTTCTTGGTTATTTGTCTTGAGGTTTTTAGCATTAAGTAAATCTTATCCATTAATTAGTTTAAGCTATTTATTGGTTTATTTATTAGCAGTTGCTTTACCTTTGTTTAATGAATCAGCGACATTAATTAAATTTGTTGCGGTAGTACTATTTATTTTGTTTGCTATTTTAATTATTTCTCGGCCTGAAGTAATGAACTAATAAGTTTAATAAACTAGACATAATATTTATTATTATTGTATTACTGTTTTGCTAAAAAAACAGCTATTTTATTTTAAATAAAAACTTGTTTTTTATTTAACTCTGACTAAAGTCTATTTAGTTATCGCTATTAAGCTATAAGGGTGTAGTATTATGCTAATAAAAATTAAACACTTTTTTTTTATCTAACTTTAATTGGCTGTTCATCCACAGTAAATAGAACAGCAGCGCCACCATTAAAAAGCGAACTTTATGATTCTATCATGACCATTGTTCAGCTTAATGAGCAACTATTGCAATGGTATGGCACGCCATATCGTTATGGTGGTTTAGCATCAACTGGAATTGATTGTTCAGGATTTGTTTATCGAACTTTTAGTGACCGCTTTACCATTAAATTACCGCGTACGGCAATAGTTCAAATAACTTATGGCACCCCTATTAATATTGAGGATCTTATGCCAGGAGATTTAGTTTTTTTTAAAACTAGCTCAGATAAAAATGGCATACATGTTGGTATTTATGACACGGATAATACTTTTATTCATGCATCAACTAGTAAAGGAGTTATCAGATCTTCGTTAAATAATGTATACTGGCGCAAGGTTTTCTGGCAGGCGCGGCGTATTTAAATATTATTTAAAGTTATAAAAACCTTTTTATGTTTGTTATAGTAATATATAAATATAGGTTTCCAAAATTCTTATTGGTTTCGATATGTTTTTTATTCTTGAATTATTTGATGATTAGTTTAATTTCGTTGTTAAAAAGGCTATATTTCGTCAAATATCAATAAACAGTAAGTTATTATATTTCTTTTGCGCAAGAATATACCATTCTTAATTTGTTAAGAAGAAAAATTATGTTTATTTCTAATATATTGAGTTTAGTTGTAGAGATGGTGCTGTGGCCGTTGTATCTTGCTGATTGATTTCGTAAATGATTTTAAGAACAAAGAAATGACATGAAAAAAGTCTATCCTAGAGGTAACTTTCCTGCGAAACAAGAGATTACCTATGACATATTTCATGAACTTATTCATAATGTGGCTAGGCAACTGATATAGTCATTGCCTCTGAAGCTAAGCTCTAGTATGAATAGCCATGCTGGCTATAAACGTGCTAAACTTTGCAGACAATCTTTGTTGATTGGTATCTCTATGCAAGCTCATGGTTTGTAATGGTTTTATTTAGCAAAGCGAATCATACAGACTTATATTGGTGATCTTGATATTAAACTGGCTAAGAGAGATCATGGTAGGATTACAAATCTATGTAAATTACCCACTTGGCATATTGGCAGAAAAATAAAAATCGCTATTCTTTTCGCATTCATCATGTCTATTATCTTCTAGTTATCTTTATGTTTGTTTTAGAGAGTCTTATAAGTTTGATTGCCTTAATTTCTTATATGTGATGAATTTATCTGTAAGCATGTTTTCTTAATCATTGCTCAATAAATGCAGTTTATTATCCAGCCTCCATAAGCTTGGCCTGATGTAGTGTGTTTGTTCAAAATCCTTGATAATCGTGACTAGAAGCAAATAATATTTGCGTGTTGAGAAAAATTGAGTAGTGAAGAAGTCAGATGGACGCATTACTGTGCTATATGGTCTCTTTTTTGGTATCGTAAAAAAATTAATTGATCTGTCATTATTAATTGCAGTAGAGAGATTATATAAAGTGCTTCATATAAAAGTCTATCATAACACGTGATGTCGAGTGTTATCCTTACTGATTTACAAAGTTTATATTTTCTGGGAAATATATTCCGAGCCATCTCATTTGCTAGATAAATCTCTGAAAATTAATATATTGCAGAGTATAAAACAGTACTGATATCATGAACTTCTCACACGAAGAAGAAGAAATGTTTAGTTACACCATACTGATCTACGTTCATGCAATGAATTAGATGTAATATTTAGTTTTTTAATACATATTTTAAAGTAGATTTTTTCATGAAAAATAATCTCTTTGATGTTAAATTTGTTCAAAATTAATCACCAGAATATCCTGTAATACTTCAAAAAACTCAATTTACTAGAAATAAATATAACTCATCAACTAATAGAGCAGTTCATTTATTTTTAAGTTAATATTAGTTTTTTAAAAATTAATATTATAATATATTATCCATAATTTTTATTTATTACAAACTTAAATATCGATTTTTATCGATAAAATAGGTTATCAGTTATAATAAGTTAAATTGGATCGATGGTTTTTTATTCATAATTAACAATATTTAATACTAAAATTAATGAGTTGCTCTTAATTTAACACTTTAATTTAATTAGTCATATGACTTTAGTCATATGACTATATTATTCTTATTTAATTAATAAAAAACAATATGTATAAATATTAATATGGCAGTGTGGGAGAAAGTATTTTTTGAGGAAAAATATGCTGAAATTAATTTATAAAAGTGCGTGTACTGTATGCTGTTGTATCAACTAAAAAAAACAAAAATAGATATATAGTTAATATAACAATTTCTCGATACTATCTTTTTGAGCACGATTTAACAATTAATATGCTTTCTTCTTACTAGAACTGGTTTACAAGTACTAGTTTACTGGTTGTTGCGCTATGGTTATGATCTTATTACGGCAGAGACCATAGATTTATAATTTTTTCTAAGCTTAACAGTTGATGGCAGTGTTATAAAGCAACCAGTTCTGGTTGTTTACTTAGTGCCATGCCCATGCGACGCGCTTATTCCATTATTTCTATCGTGTTATAAATTGCGCCACGATGGATGATCTGACTGCATAATTATCAATTATCTGAACCTAAATATCTAAAATAGCTACCTAAAATATCTTAATGATAAACAACTTAAAGACTTGCTGTATGTGCCTACAACTAATGATCTGACTAATGGTCTGATTCAATTAAGAGATAAAATAATGTTTGAGGTGTTTTATGTATCTGGGTTATATAGTTCTGAACTGCTTTTGGTAACATTAATAGATATTAGTTTATATCATGATGTTATTTAGCTAGTGAGAAAAGGTAATAAAAACAGTTGGCTTATATCCAACCCACAACATCCTTGGATGAAGAGAATATTTATTGGCTAGAAACTTATTTAACGAATAGTTGTCCAATCCAATTTAATGAATTGACCTATGATGTCTTATTTTTGAGTAATTGAAGTGGTACGCAAATGGCGCGTTAATTTTTTTGCATTGGATTAAACATCATGCGGCAATTCTGCAATTAATAGTGAAAAACTTTCTCCTCACGTATTAAAACATGCTTTTTGAACCCATTTCTGAATCATGGCGCATATTTCCGTATAGTATAAATATTACTTGGAGATAGTGATCTTTCTACCAGATAGATCTATACCCATCTTGCCACGGAGCTCGGTTAAGAGAATTGCATCAACAACATCATCCTCTAGGTTGATTTAGGATCAAGGAAATTTTAAATGAAAAAAATTATCGTATGGTTAATTGGTTTTCTGGCCTCAGTGTCACATTCTGTATTGTCTGATGATGTGGCTATAAAAAGAACATTAAATAAAATGGGCATAGAAACTGAGAATATTAATCCATCACCTATTGTAGGTCTGAGTATAGTGATTACTAACCGAGGGCTGATTTATGTAACCGAAGATGGTAAGTATTTATTAGAAGGTCCTATTTATGATTTAAGTAGTCAAAAGCCAGTTAATATTACAAATCAGATCTTGGCAAAGAAAATAGAAGCAATGACTGACCAGATGATTATATTTAAGGCGCAGGAGGAAAAATATCTTGTTACAGTATTTACAGATGTTACTTGTGGTTATTGTAAGAAATTTCATCAAGATATAGAAGAATATAATAAAAAGGGTATCACCGTACGTTATTTGGCCTTCCCTCGCAATGGCCTTCATCAAGAATCAGCTAAAACAATGACATCTATCTGGTGTAGCGCTAATCGCAAAAAAGCATTAACAGATGCTTTAAAAGGTGAAAGGATTTTTCCAATTAACAAATGTAAAACTGTCGATATTGGTGCTCAATTTAATATCGGCCATATGCTTGAAATTAATGGAACACCTGCTTTGGTGTTAGAAGATGGCACAATAATACCTGGTTATATTGCTGTAGATGAATTAGTTAAATGGTTAGAAAAGCTTAAGAAAAAATAATAATGAGTTAATCATAAATATGAAAATACACCTTCGTCGTCAACTGAAAGTAAATGATGTCTATTTTTCTATGCATATTTGTCGTCACGGTATTACGCCGTTTATCAGTCATTATTTGGTGTTTTATCAAAAAATGAGTTAAAAGTAGGTGAAAAGATTGCTTGATTATCAATCACTTAATGATATAAACTAGTGGTTTATTTCTCTTAATCACTATCACAAATGAACACTGGCGCATTATAGTAATCTATGATTTCTACGACTATGGTGCAAGTAAGTAGTATGGCGTTTGACACTGCTATCGCTTAGCGCGATTGGAGTAAATAGCATCATTTTGATTATTTACTTCCTAACCGATTTGAAGATGTTTATTGAGTTTTTTGCCATGAAGATTGTTAATGAAGTTATTAAAAAAAACGCAACTTATTATTACCGTTGACAACGATATATCCTCCTATGGATATGGAAGACGTTGGTATTGCTCACCGAGATGGAATATAATGATTATTATCTACAACCATTCGCCAGGAGAAACCATAGATTCTGTAGAAGCTATTATTAATTTTAATTGTTTTATCCTGAATTATTATATAGATCCTCGTAGGATCTTACACGGCAATATTCATGGCAAGATGCTACTAAGGAATGGGATATAGTTGATGGCAAAATATCGTGATGATGAGCCTTCAGCGTAAGGCAACTATAACAGCTAAAATAGATCTTCTCTTCATGCCAGAAATGCTAGAAAAAAGAAGCCTTGGTCTACTTTAGCTAATCGTTATGTGTATCATATTCTAACTTTGTCCTTGCTAAAAATAGTAAAAACAAAATGATACTGATGATCATGGCTATATTTTTCATAGTTTGCAGATGAAGATGCTATCGCCTGCTCAGGAATGGGCCTAGTTATTTTCCTCTACTAAAAACGTTTTTTTCGGCGATTTGCTGGTTGCTGGTAATCTGTACGCGAATTCATGAACTTAAGTTATGTCTCGATTTTTAAGTTGATCCATTTTTATGCAAGTTGCGTCAGGAGTGTGTGGGAAATTTGCGTAAAATCAGGCAAAAAAACTATAAAGTTTGAAGTATAAAGCGTTTAAAAACTACTGCCATGGTTATCTCTACGTCTACATAGACGTAGATATGAAATATTTTTCGAAAATGCTAAAAGAAACTCTTCACGACTTTATTTTGTATGGATCTAGATAACTACACTTGATGCTTTTTTATGTATCTTCAGAATGGGAAGATAGTTGGCAATGTTTGACGCTTCATATGTGATCTTAAGCGAGCATGTACCATATCTGTTCATGGATATTTACATGCAATGGCAAAGAATTTATAAACTGCCTTTTTGGTCTGCAAAAGCTGTCAGGAACTAGAAAAAAGAAATTAAATCGTTTGTTTATAGAGCTTGCTATAGAACATCGACTTAGCAAGACAATGCATCCTAAAACGAATCGTATGATTGAATGATTTAATTGTCGCATGGAAGAATGAGCTAAAACCATCATTATCAATTCTTGTCCAGAGCTTGAGATCGCTATGGATTGATATGTTTGGCTGTACAATCAGCAATTAGTTTCAATCAGTAATTGGTTGGTAGTAAAACTCTATTGTAGTAGCCTATGAAAGATTAGTTCAAAATTAAATTTGAATTATTTAAAAATCATACTATCATCCAGGATATAGCAGATAATTTAGCTGATTGTCATTTTCTATTAAAAGTATTAGCGTGTGGGTTATGGTTAGTTTTTATTTGATGTCAATATTACGTGTGCTGCCTTGCGTTAGACTGGTTGGTTTAAGCAACACTCACGTAAGATCCTTAATTAGGCTGAATTATTAGATTTGGTTGTATTAGGTGCGGTAGCAGACATTGTTCCACTTGATTACCAATAATTGTATTTTAGTCTATCAAAATTTAAATCGTATTCAGTTGAACATGTAAACTGTGTTGTTAGGATTAAACTCTTGATTGAAATTTCTAAATGTCATATTGCTCATCTGCTTCCTAATGATTTAGCTTTATCAATTTGGTCAAGATTCAATTCTTGATGGAATTGAAGATTAGATGATATATCAATTGGTGTGATTGTCGCTTCTAGTATTAACTGATGATATTTATTTATAATAAAAAATTGATCAATGAATTAGATGGTTTAAATCTGTAACAAACAGCAAAATTGAACAATATATCCAATAAGAGAGGTCTGCTAAATTTTTAAGCAAATAGAAAAAACTCATTAAATATCAAATGCTCAAACATTCCATTATCTTGAATTGCATAAGTGAGTACTTGGACTTGCCGCTTCTAGGATCAAAGAATGTTTTCATCAGTTTGCTTATTGCTTTCCCGCTGATATGCAAAAGGATTTAAATGTTCAGTGGTACGTCTTTCCATCTATGGGTTGCATTTACAAGATGCTCTTGAGCGCTTAGATATGCTTAATCCAAGATTAATTTTAAAGTTTATCTGGCATGGCGTCACCACATGCCAGTAGGATTAATGCTTGAGGAGCAGAAGTTTACTTAGTTTTAATAGAACTTTGCTAGTTGATAGCAAAACTTCTGTATAACCAATATGTTTGAAGTGATGTGTTATTTGGATTGATGCTGAACTAAATAATGAAAAGTTATCATTGGATATATTGCTAAATTAATTAGAAATATCTGGCTTATTGGAAATTAGTTTTCTTCCATGATCTTATTTAGATGCTAAATTTTTGTTACTGCAACAACATGTTGTCTGGGATTTTTATCTAAAATAGATTAAAGAAGCATTGATGTTCTGGTTGCTGCTAGTCCGAAGATTGATGACATAGTCTTTAATATTGACACTGTTTATTGGACTTACAATAGCATTAAAATGCTAGAGATCGCTTATAAGCTTAATCTTTGGGAAATTAAATCGCTCTTTAATTGAAGACACGAAAGTCATTTTTTTTGCTAAAAGGAGATGGAATCGGTTTATTGGATCTTTTGTAAGTTAAAATACTATCAAATAGTATGATTATTTAATCAAATTCATTAATGTGAGAAACATTAACTATCTATGGTTAATGTAGGAAAGTTATAAGCTATGTTTTTTCTATATTCTATCCATAGTTTTTAATAAGAATTCCATTGTTTCTTTACCCATCTATTTATGTACAGTAAAAAAATAACCTGTTGCTACACAGAATATATTTATACTTGCTATGCACAAGGAGCCAACTGTATTAGCAGTTGCGTACCTATGTTTTTATAGGCGTTTATCTTATCTTCAACGACTTATAGATATTCAGAAATAGTGTTTCCAGTTTACTATTTAATAAGAAACTATGCTAATTAAGCATCTTAAAATGCCTCGTTAGAATATATAGCTAAGTATAGAGCTATCTTCTCCCTCCACTCGCTTAATGTTCCTGGTTTTTATTTGGTACAAGCTGAGGAGGTTTAAAGTAATGTGGCGAGGTATTTCATGCTTATACCAGGCATTCTTGCATTTTTTAGCGAAATGCACTTTCCACAATAATCTTTAGTATTGTGCTTTAGTGTGACACTACAAGTGATTCTCTTGTCACGGACATGCTTAATAAGAAGGAAAAGTGTACTTGGATTTATCCTGTTATAGTTATAACGAAACCTGATAATAGCACCTCTGCAAATTTCTTGCATTACTTTTTTTTAAATTGGTATGCTATAATAATATTATGATTAATATCCAGATTGTCATGAGTGACGCAGAGATATGAAAGTTTTGGTATTAATTGAGTTGTCGACTATAAATCTATAAGGTATAGATGATATAAATTTCGATACTTTGTGTTTGCGTGTCAACTTCAACACAGATATGTAGTTGCCTATAGCGCGAAACAGATAGTTGAGTATCGGGCAGTTATTGTTGAAAAAACTTCAAAGAAGATGTTGGCATACTAAAAGTAATATGTTGCCAAGTTTGCACTCGAGTAAAATATTAACATTCTATGCTAATCAGTGCTATGTAGTTTTGAAGCTTCATAAACTGCAGATTTTTGACTTACAGTTTTGGCGGAAAAATGGCGATGATAAGATTTATGAGAGGCACAGTACTAGCTTCTTGCTCTAGATACACTTTATTGCACAAGTGATGCAGGCAAGGATTGCTTGATAAATAGAATGGTCTTACGAATTAATGCTTTCACCCTGTTTTTTAAAAAAGCTATTCTTTTCATCCTCAATTGTGAAAAAAGTTTAGTTTAACTTAGCTGAGATTGATATATCTGGGTAAATTATCCTCTTTGGTATCTCTTAACTAGAGAAATAGAAATTGTTATCCGGTTCTCCAGTATTCATAAGGTCTCTATCAGGTAAGTTATCTTTGTATTTGTCAAAAGTGTGGTTGAAGGAGACGTGGATTATTCTTAGTTACATATATGTGATGAATTCATCGGCAACCATACTTTTAGTGATGGCTCCTTTAATGCAGTTGTATCCAGCCTCGTAGGTTTTACGCATAGTGATTTGCTTAAAACCAAAGATAACCTTGACTAAAGGCGGATAAATACTTATATGTTGAAAAAATTAGGCACCAAGTCAGACGTATTGCGGTATTGCTATTTCATGATGTCATAAAAATTCACTTGCTTTGTCATCATTAATTTTGGAAGGTAGGAGATCATAAAGCGCTTCGGATAAACACTATGAGTAAAAATACCTGAAGTTGCATATTGTTTTCTTCATTTACTTAGTTTCTTCTTTCTGAGAAATTAATTCTCAGCTATATCTGGCTGAATTTCTAAAAAATTAACGTATAGCAGAGTATAAATACTGCTAAGATCGAGTTATCCTCATTTTTTTGTGTATGAGGGTTTCGTAGCTGATGCAGTATCGATTTGATTGATTTCGTAAATAAATTCAACATTACAAATGATGTTTTGCTATAATAAAGATTACCATATAGTTATCTGAAAAACCAGATATTATCTGTGATCTCTTGCATAAACTTATTCGTAATTCTGCCATGAAATGTGGAAGCTAATAGCCATTGCTGTTAAAGTTGAGATTGAGAGTAAAGGCCATTCTCCGACAACATGATGAGCACTGCTTTGTTGATGTGTATATCTCTTGCTATTTGTCATAATAGTTATTTCTAACAGCTAACCAATATAGACAGATATTCTGGAATGTTAAGATTAAAGTGCCTAATGTCATAGATCCCACAGGGAACAGAATATAATGAAAAACATTATTACTATCGAATTATCTAAAGCGTTCAAAAAACTTCGAAGAGTTTCTCCTATGGCTATCTCTACCTGTAGCATCTAGATCAATGATGTTCATGAAGCTTTAGTGACGCTTCTTAGTAAAAAAAGTACATGGTTTATTTGGAGTTCTATTAGCAGAGTGAAATAGCAATGACTTGAATGGCAGCCGCAATAGTGTGGTTGCGATATTTAAGAGATA
Source organism: Arsenophonus sp. (assembly GCA_046530935.1). Lineage (GTDB taxonomy): Bacteria > Pseudomonadota > Gammaproteobacteria > Enterobacterales > Enterobacteriaceae > Arsenophonus. Next base: position 3,474 of record JBHEQW010000052.1, on the reverse strand, counting down.
CGCGATACAGTTATTTCTTAACTGATGTTATATATGACAGGACTGTCATGCAAGATAATTGCCCTTGACTGCTAGGTAATTATCGGCATCACTAAGCATGCAGATAATAAGGTAGTTGCAGTCTAATAAGATTATTGAAAGTCAGAAGCGAACTTGGTATAACTTTTTAATGACCTACGAGCGGCATGGCTTAACTGTATCTTCTAGGTTTGCTACCTGTGATATGATGTTCTATTTATTTTTGAAATGTAATGGCAAAATATTTCTGGATAAGCAGCACCAACAATGCTGTTTGGCGCATAAAACAGGTAATATTCCACTGTAAAAAGGTATGTAAGCAAAATTTAATGCTGATCTGTGAGAGAAAAAGAGGAAGTTCGAATAGAGAGAGTCGTAATACCGCTAATAAAGGTCTTGATGTTTTGTTTTTAAGATTTTTAGCGAATGTCTCATCTACTGGAGCGATGATGAATGCGTAGAAAGATTAAGAAGAACTGCTTGCATTCTACGGTTCCAAGTCAGAAAAACTGAAATCAATAAGAATGACGAAGCCTATTGAATAGGCTTTTGCAACAGTTAAGTCTATCTATAGAGGACCAGATTTGCGAAGAAATGTTGTTTAAGAAAAACAACCATTTCAATAATATTTAAGCTTATTACAGTTTACTAGGAAAAGTTGGAACTAGCTCTAGTGGATTTATCTACTAATTTGGCATGAAAATAACGTCTAATTTAAGGATGAAGAACAGATTTATGAAGTATCATAGTGTAACGACGTAGCTTATCATGAACCATCATGCACTAGATATTGCTAATAGCTCTAATTTTACCTGATATTGTGTTATCAATTTTTATGTATAAATATATATCAATATAATTTATGTTAATATTTTTCTTTTAATTTCTGTAATACAGATGAAATGTCAGGTAATTTACCGTGCCACAATTTAAAAGCAAAAGCTGCCTGACCTACTAACATACCAAAACCATTAGAATATTTTAATACTCCATGAGTTTTTATTAATGTTAAAAATGGTGTTTCATTTAATTGATAGAACATATCATAACAAAAAACATTTTGTCTAAATATATTAGGTGAAATAGAAGGAACTTCTCTTGTAATACCAGAAGATGTTGCATTGATAACCAAATCGTATTCAGCAGAATGAATAGACTCTAACGGCAATGAATTGATATGGCCTATATCAGCAAATCGTTTTGCTAATTCATATGCCTTACTAAATGTTCGATTCGTAATTGTTATTTGACAACCGTAATTTAAAATAGGAGCTATAGCACCACGGGCTGCGCCACCAGCACCAATTACTAATATATGCATTCCATTTTTAATAAAGCCCAAACGTTCAAGATCTAAAATTAAACCTATTCCATCTGTATTATCACCTAATAATCTATGATTATCTAACTTTTTGATGGTATTAACTGAGGCACATATTTTAGCCTTTTCAGTTAATTCATCAACATTATGATAGGCTAACTCTTTAAAAGGTAAGGTAATATTTGCACCCATTCCTCCTTGATAAAAAAAATTATTTAATTGCTCTTCAAATTTATTTAAAGGGACCAGCACTTTTCCATATTCATATTTAATATTAGTTTGCTGAGTAAATAATTTATGAATGAGTGGTGATTTACTATGTACTACTGGATTTCCAAATACTACAAATTCTTCCATTTACATTAACCTTTGCGATACAAGTGATGCGTCATTATATCTCTAATTTCAGATGGATTCTTATGTCCAGCAATAGAACCTTCTAAAACAGATATTTGCCCATTGAACTGAGCAATGACTTCTTCTTTTGTTCTACATGGTGATAATCCGTTTAAATTAGCACTAGTAGAAATTAATGGTTTGCCATATAAAAAACAAAGTTTTTTAATTAGCTTAAAATTTGTAATCCGAACGGCAAGTGAATCAAATTTTCCTGTTAACCATTTTGGTATGTCTTTTCTAGCTGGTACTACCCAGGTTATAGCTTCAGATTCTATTGAAAGCATCATTTCTTTTTGTAAATTAGTTAATTTATTAATATCAATATAAGGTATTAATTGTTTATAGTTTTCAGCGATTAAAATTAATCCTTTTTCCCATGATCTTTGTTTTAAAGATAATAACTGACGTACTACTTTATCATTATCCGGATCACATCCAAGACCAAAAACAGCTTCTGTTGGATATGCTATTATTTTACCTTCATTTAGCTCGGAAATGATATTCCGAAATGAAAGAGATATTTCTTCAACCATATAAATTTATTCCATATATTTTTATTACTGTTGTTTATGTCCATGTTGGTAAAGCTTATTGGTAGAAATCATTTCTATTGCATAAAGGATTTTCGCTATAAAGGTTTCCATGAAAAAGCAAATAATTATACAGATTAAAGAAGCTATCTTGCCTTATGCTTATTACCAACATAAAGCTACATCTCATTAGTTAGATTGGTGATAAGCTATTAGTTACTATTGATTCATGTATTGAAGCAACTTATTCTGCTTTATATTACCTATATTCTTATACTGAACATATTATCCGCTGAGAACATTTATTATGGTTGCAGTGATATCATTGTAAAATCTCAGATTACAGAAAAATATTTAAGAATCTTACTGGAACTCGTCTAGCGAAACTATATCATAAGGATAAATTGTTTAGTTATCTACGATGTATGTGTTAAATATCTTAATTTTACAGGATTAAGCGAAACATAGAGGCATTGATCTAAAAACGGTATTTAGATGGCATCATTACTTCCTTGCTTCAGTGGGAGACAAGCTAACATAAATACACTAAATGGTATTGTTATTGTAGTAGACGAAATATTTTTTGCATCAGTTCTTTAAATAAAATCATTCTATCCTACATGGAAAAACTAAAAAAGATGCGACATGAGGAGAGATAAAAGAAAAAACGAATAGTGGTCTTAATCGCCTGAGATTCATGGGTCATGTAAATGATTAAACTCTTGAAGAGTTTAATGCATAGAGAGTATATTAGCTGGTTTCTTAAACAGATCATCGATAAAGAGCTTATCCTTGTTGCATGCAGCTAAAATAGTATAAATCACTTTGATAGCGAAAATGGAATTACTCACTATATAGGCTAATAAGGTTAGATAATTAGAAAGTTATTAGTAAGGAATTCCATATTCAAATTATGAACAGTTATATCAGATGATTAAAAGGATATCTGAGTAGATTCCATAGTATATCTAGTGTCGTTTTATTTATTGAATTATTTAGGTTTAAGAAGATTACTTGAACCCACAATAATTGAAATGCAGACGTGGATACAAATTGCTTTGTAAAAAAATAATAGTTTTTATCAACATAGCCTGTTTATTATATAATTTATTTAAACTAGATAAATTCATATCTAGTTGAAATTTTTTTCATTAATAACATATTTTAACAGAAAGAACATTTATTAGAAATTAGTTCGGCATTTTG
>JBHEQW010000051.1:0-10561 GCA_046530935.1 Arsenophonus sp. | reverse complement strand
TTGTGCTAAGTGTATATCCAGAAGCTTTAAATTCACATTCAGTGAATTTCGCTATATTGCCTTTATGATGAAGTAAAAGTGAGGGATTTGTGATTATTTTGGATAATATACTCAATTGCCACTTCGTATTAACTGTTTTGTTTCTTCTTCTAAATAGGCCTTTACACTTTTCCAGCAGTTGGTTGGAAATACATTTTATTTACCTGTATTTCATCATCCTGTAGAAATTTAATTAGTTTATCTACATCAGAGTTGGTTGGTTTTCATCATTTAATACCTGCATAAATATCTTAAGAATTTTCGTAAAAAATAAACATATTAGTAGTCAATTCTAGATGTTTTGCAGGTGATATAGAATTACCTTAATAATAGCGCACAACTTCGTAAACAAATATAAAGATCGACTTGTCACACTAATATATTTTTACTCTTCATCAACCATTTTTAACCTTACTAAGATAGTATCAGCATTAATAGCATCTTCATTCAATATAAAAGAACTATTAAATTAATATGGACATTAAGCTTACCTTCTGATATTGTAATTATTTACCTTGTTGAAAATAACCACTTTGCTTTCCATAAAGCTCTCATTTTATTTCTTAGCGAAATACATATTAACCAATAGAATTGGATAATAGTATTTTTAACATTCTGGTGTGACCATTAGTGGTAAACATCATCTAATTTTAGAATAAAAAACAGATTTCAAAAACATCATCTGTATGGTATTGTGGCAGAAGAGTAGCCTTGACTATCATAATATATAGCAAATTTCCTAATAACTTACACATAAATTATGCTAAAAATATTGCATGGTACTTGAATAATTTTTTTACGATAAGGCTTACTAATTTAGTGAATAATAGGGAACTAATTTTTTAGTAGTCATTACTATTACAAATTTGCAACACAAAAAAGATCAAAAGAATACGTCATAGCAAAAAATAACGAAAGTTTTATCAAACATACAATTAATTCATGCAAAATATTACTCTTTAATAAACAGTTCGATGTATTGTTATAATTTAGCAATCAAATTAATTAACAAATATTAGAAATTATATTTCTATTTTAATATTTATGCCGCAAGGAGCTTTAAATAGATCCACATAGCAATGGCTTATATTAATACTAATTAATTCTTTACTACAAGATCATTATATATACCATCATCGCACAGATCATTCTAATAGAAGATGGCTATTGATAGCTATAATTGATGGCAATTATCATGACGATAATAAGGTTCAATCATTAGGCAATTCTTACACTTAAAATCAGATCTTCTCTTAAGGCCAGGGAAAAACATTTGTATGCTTTAGCTAAGCGTTATGGCATATTCAAACTTAGCTTTATTAAAAATCAAAAACAAGATGATGTTAATGGTCACAGGCATATTTCCCATCGTTTTCAGACGATGTTTTTGGCCGATCTTCATGAATGAAGTCGCAGCCGTTTTTCCTGCGAAAAACGTTTATTCTCCAAAACTATCACCGATATGTTGTAAAGTTGCACGCGAATTTCTGAATTTTGTTATCTCGAAGATCTAGCCTGAATAGCTGTTTAGGCAGGGCCTGATAAGTGAGAAATTTGCGTGAAATCAAGCAGAAGAAAGAGTGCCGTGCCGCGAGAGAAGTCTAAGCATAAAACCTTTAAAAACTATAAGTTTGCTGTTATCTTCACGTAAATCTCAAATTTTCTTCCGAAAATATTAAAGGAAACTTCACTACGTTATTTTTTAGTATGTATAGATCACTGGAAACTAGATTGGTTTTTATCCGTCTTTATAAGACCAAGACTGCGGCCAATACTTGAGATTTTTTACATGATCTTAACCGACTATTTTTAGGGCTATCCATATAGTACTAGAAAACAATAGAAAAAAATTTACAGACCAACTTTTTAGTTTTAGTTTTCGAAAACATTCAACTACAATGAAATAGGAACTTGCCTATTTGTCTACAGAGTTTGGGATAGAACATAGATTTTTACCACTAGTTGCAAGTGCATAGCTTAAATAAATGGTATTGTCTAGAGATTTTAATAGGCGCATAGAAAATTAGCTGTAAGATTGCATCATTTTAATTCTGTGCTGAGCAGCTTGAGATCACTTTACATCAATATGTTTAGCTGTACAATTAGGAGTTACCACAATAAGTATTTATCAGCAAAAACATTTTATAGTCTATAAAAATATAGTTCAAAGTTAAAGATGAATTATTCAAAAAATCATCTATCTTCTTGGAAGTGACAGTTAATCAATAGGATTAGTAAATTAGTACTTTAACTACAAACGGTTTTTTACCGTTTGTTAACTATCTTAAGTTAACAATATTTATCAGTTTACTACACAGAGCTGTATTCATGATTATTTATCCGATATCTGATGGTTAATAATATATAGAATAGAAACTAGCTGTCGCTTTACTGTCTGTAAATTAATCTAATTAATCATTATCACAAACAATAAAGCTAGATGGGTAGAAACTATCTAGATTTATTGTTTAATTAACTTTTGATTATAGTTTGATGATGGCAATGATAGCCATCACACTAATGATGGCAGCAGAACCACATAACTAATTCATTTCCAAGCTAAAATCACTATTTTTAGATCATGGATCTCATGATAAAGTCGATAAAGCAAACACCAAATAGGTAAAATAATCATTAATAACAAAAAAAAAGACCAATAAAAGAAAAATGGAATTTTTCATAATACTTTCATGATTGAATATTTCTTGTGCAAAATCTAGAGGAAATTATAAGATGAAAAACAATTGCAGTTCAACATACCATACCAGCACAAAATAATCCCAAAAAATAGGTTAATTGAAACGTTCAATAGCATGATTAATCATTGTTTTCCTTATATTATATTAACGCTACACCTAATATAATAATTGTTACTATAAAAGTGATACTCCAGAGTAATTTTATGATTGTTTCTTGAGCTATTTTTTTATTTTTCATTACTATATTGATGGCTTTAGGCGTCAGTTCAAACCATGTTTTTGTATGAAATAAAGTTGCTATTAAAGTGAAAACATTACTTAATAAAATGATTGGATTATGAAGCAAACCAATATAATGGTACCAACTTTCAGCCCCTTCTATTAACGACAATACAGCATAAAGCACGACTAAACTAAACCAAATTTGAGGGATTGCTGTTGCTTCACGAATAACATAAAAACGATAAAATCTAATCTGTTTCCACTAATTTGATGATATTTTTCTTACATATGGCTTACGTTTTGTTGTCATTCTTTTCCAATTATCTTGATTTCAAGCTATGTATAATATAAATAAAATCTTCTGCACTATTGCTGCTTTTCATTGTTAAATTACAGCTACAGAATTAACATGTTTATGACATATTTCAGAGCAGTAACCGATAAATGCACAGCTATATACTACATTATTCCTATTTAGCAATAGCATTATTTTTATATTTATCGAGTTTGTCAAGGTTATAACCTTCTACAAATGTGATTGCAGAAACCAATAAACTCTAGATTAAGGCTAAATTGAAGACAACCTGCATAACAAATGGAATAATTAATACATAACCAGAGAATTGATGATACTTGACTATTCGACTAGGTGTTCGTTTATTGTGACCATCGCTAACTTTAGAATTATTATCAATAATATAAGGTTTAATGTCTTCAAGCCATTCAATAAAATTGGTTATATCTACCACTAAATCTCTTTCGATAAGAAAATTTTTCAATCCTCCTGCTTTTAAACCAGCAGTACAGTTCAGAAAAAAAGTTTTGCAGCCTAATTCATGCACATGATTAATATTAATCATCATACAACAATAGCCGCTTTTTGCAATACAAGGAAGACAAGCGGCACGAAAGATCAGGTGCTAAGTGGTCTTTAATATATCTAAGAGCATCTAGCAAATAGGTCTGTTCATGATAAGGAACTTTATAAGTAACAGAATAAGGAATATCGTTAGTTTTAGGATTATAGCGCATGATCTGCATTTTTAGTTTTTTTATCTTATGCATTTGCCTACGTCTTCTTTTCTTTCTCTTATGCTGTTGATTTAGCAACATAAATGTATTTTAGCCGGTTACTAATTTGCTATTATTTATATTAAAGTAAACTGCTATGTATAGAGCAGTTTGTAAGTTATAAAAGATAAAAGAATTGTTTAGGAAATTAACATCATCACGTCAGTGCAGCAGCAATCACCTAAACACTGTGATTGGCAGCAACAATCACACAAGTTCTCTTTGCTAGAGAAAGCCAATTTAAGCATATATTTCTGTTACATCTAGAGTAAATCCAACTTCAATAGTATTAGAGAAGTTCAGTATTAAAAATGCTGCTATAATCTATAATTCAATATGTTTAAAATATTCTTTAAGTTCAGATACTTTATCCATGGTTTTTGTATTAATTCATATATACGATAGGATGCTAGAACATAACATTTTTTCATTGTTATGCATATTTCATCACGGATGTTAGCAAAATTTCCTTGCCTTTTCAGGTTACCTGTTTGGTTAAATTGATTTCAATTTCACGCAATTTTAATTTAATGATGTTATCATTTAGTGGAAAGGCTTAAGTTGTATATTTATTCGATTCTGTGCCAGATAATTGGTAAAAATTACTAATTCAGCTAAAAAGTTATAATTCTGGCTCTTTGTCAAATAATCTAATGTGGAACCAATGAATATTTATCAACAGCAAACAAACCATTGAGTGACATTCTATATTTATAATCTTTTTTTATTCTTCCAATTGTTTGATGAACTGTCTTGGAGAAAAAGAATAGAGTCAGTAACAGAATAGACTCCAATATAAGCTTGGGCTAATTTACAAATAAAGGACATGAGTTCATGTAGTTTTTCTTGCTACAAATGATAGCGTAAGTCAAGATGTATGATACATCACTAGGATACGATTTTATTCTGTGGCTAGCCTGTTCTGTTGCCCACTACTCATGCCAAAAATCTTGAGAAACCTTGTTTCGTAGACTTAACTTCATAAATTTATTTTATGATTTACATAGTGAAATTTCTAGCTATAAATCATTATTTTGTAAATAAACATATCCATCCTTGTTGATAAGGATCCAGTCTTTATTTCTATAGCCTCAAATTATAAGGCTTCTAAAGCCTAGAAAGCCTGTTCGCTGATATTAAACAGATTTCATCTTATATAATAGAATGCCATATCATGATGGCATCTCAATACCATCACATGTAACAAATTCAGAATTATGTAGTATTATAACTGTAAACACAACTAACATACAGCCTATAGCCATAATAACAGCATTTACAATAATTTTAATATGAGTTACCGCTATCATCTGGATAGCGACTATAGACCATACCTTGTCTTCTTTACTTTATCAACAAGAAAGTCTAATATAAAATATTCAACCAGTTCTTCTTTACATAACCAACCTACTAACCACTAAAACTATATCATTAAAGTGATAATCATAGGCATCAATAAAATTGAGTAATTGCCGCTACCACAATATTCTACAACGACAGTATGACTTGGCATAAAGTAGAACTTTTAAAACCAAAACAATTTTCATATGGAAAATTTAGCAGCTTCAACAACATCAATTATTACCATTAAACCAGCTGCTATTATTACTAAATCAGAATTAAAGATTTGCACACTATGGTTTTCTATTACTAATAAAAATAAATTGCATCTTAATTATGGCATAATTATTTTATTAGAATTAATTATTAACAATTAATTATTATTTATTAAACTAAAACAAATTGTTACTGATAGTAATTTGATTTATGTACAAGTTTTTGATGATTTTAGTTATAAAAATTAGAACTAATATGCTTTTTTTTAAAATTAGCTATTTTTGATTGAGATATTAAGCAAATCATAGTATATGACTACTGCTCAGGGTATGTTTCACTCTGATACTTCATGAATTTGTTCTCCGTCCTTAAACTGGACGTTGGTTACCACACCAGGATAACGCAGCTTAAAATTATCTCCTTAGACAGAGTTTTATCTTTTCTGAACAGAATAGTGCAACTTAAATATCATTGAAATGATTGCTTTTCTAGAACTACAGTTCTTCTCTCATCTAATTAGTTATTATTATTGGACGAGCTAACTGCGCTGATTGGAAGTTATAGAATGTCAGCACTTTTCTAGATCTTTCTCCAACTTCTTCATCACTGCTGAAAATAAGATGCTTCGCTTAAAAAGCTATCAAAAAAATATCAATTGATTTATTATATCAGGATCACAACTTTCCGATAGTCATAGCACAGCACCACAGCTTAATATTAGACTTAACTTTCAGTTAGATGCCTTTGTGAAGCATGAAGCAAACACATTACCTGTTTTACATACTCAACCAACAGCCTCGTTAATGCTGTGTGTGTTCTAGGATATCTTTGCTATTGCATTCCAAAAACCAAAGGCGATAGAACCATCTCCAGCAATTCTAACTTCTAACTCTGGGAGAAGACGGTTAAGCCACGCGCTCCTTCTCAGGCAATTAAAAAGTTCAGATAAGTTCACTTCTTGGTCTCAATAAGCATCTTCAGCAACAACTGGTTTATTACGTCTATGGTTAGTGATACCGATAAATAAGCGAAAGGCGCAAAAGTAATCCTATTGCCTGATGGGACTGTAATTATACCATCAGCCAAGAAATAAACGTAGCGCGTAATCAGTTAAATCAGGAATACATCACTGCCTATTGTGCTCTTTATAAGCCATTGTTGCTTAACTTTACTTATGCTATTGCAAGCAAGAGAGATGGACATGTATTTTCTCATAGAGAATCTTATTACATGCCAGGGCTTCATGAAAATTAGTGGCAAGAGATGCCATTGCAGGTATAGCCATACTCTAGCAAGTCTTAGACGTTTTTATACGCTTCAGATAATGTAGTAAGTAGGAACAAGCTATTGAAACATATTCCATTGCCGATGCAATCCCTAACCTTAAGTACTTTAATCTCAATATCATACATAGCAATCTATATAGTTCACTATGCTAAATAATCGTTATGGACAACGAACATGATGTGACACGCCTGTCAATAAATTCCGGGTTCATTATGTTATCGCAGTATATGATTTTGAGTTTACCATAAATGCGGCGTGTGTATTATCAGTTACCTGCCAGAGCATTACGGATGAGTTAATCTAAGAAATCACAGGTAATATCTGTGTTTGTGGATATATGTATGGCAAACTTTTTATGCCATAATATCAATATATTATTGAAATCATTCACTAAATCCATTAACAAAATACGCATCACTATTTCCAAAATCCTATACAGCAGAAACAAGAATAAGTCTTATAGCCATATTCCGCATCGTTTATCGACGATGCTATTGCCAGTTTAATGAAGCCATAGTCATATTTTACTACGAAAACCATACATTTTTCTCCCTCTCAATAATCTGCTTGAAGTCAAGTTAATACGTGAATTCCTAACCCATCGTCCTTATAGCTAGATCATGGACTAGATCGCTATTTACACAGGCAAGGATTAGAATTTTTGTAAAATGAAGCAGGAAATCACACAATAAAATCGAAACATAGTGTTCAAAAAGCTACAAATTTGGTTATCTTCACATAGATCTGAAATATTTTTCTAAAAATTCCAAACGAAACTTCATAATATTATCTTTTCATATGTATAGATCTAGAACTAGTAAATGGGTTTTTATCATTCTTTATATAAGGCCAAGATCACAAGCTAATGCTAGCTACGCTTTTCTTACGTAATCTTAACCGAAAATCTGCAATGGCTATCCATATCAGGTACTACAACAATTGCAAAAAATTTACAGGACACCTTTTTAGTCTGCAAAAATGTTCAACTACAGAAAATAGGAATTCGCCTGTTTGTGTACAGAATTTTGGCATAGAACACCAACTATTGTTACAACGGCTAGGAATGGCAATACTTTAAACAAATAGCATGATCGAGCAATTTAATATTGGCATATAAATGCGCACATAGAAAATGGGATGCGAAGGCATCATTTTAATTCTGTTCTGAAGAGCTTGAGATCACTTTGCATCAATATGATTAGCAGCTGTTCAATCAAGAATTACCACAATAAATATTTGGTAGTAAAAACAAATTATAGTCTATAAAAGATAGTTTAAAGCTAAAAATAAATTATTTAAAAAATCATCTATCTTCCTGGAAGTGACAGTTAATCAATATGATTAGTAAATGGTTGCTTTAAGAAGTATCAGAGATTTTTTATCATTGCTTAACTATCTTAAGTTATCAACATTTATCAGTTTACTAACCACAGCTGGAATTTATGATTGTTTATCAGTATCTGATGGTTAATAATATATAGAACAGGAACAAGCTGTATCTATGCTATCTATAAATTAATATAATTAATCCTTATCATAAATAATAAAGCTAGATGGTTAGAAACTATCTAGCTTTATTATTTGATTAACTTTTAATTATAGTTTAATCATAACAATGATAGCAATTACACTAATAATAAGAGCAGCACCATAAAAAATCCATTTCCAAGCTAAAATCGATATTTTTAGATCATGCATCACATGATAAACTCGATATAGCCCACACCAAATAGGTAAAAGAATCATTAATAGCAAAAACCCACGGCCTATAAAGCTTTGGCAAAGTGCCATAATGCGTTCATAATTAAACATTTTTGCCGCAAAATCTATATGGATTACAATTGTTACCAAAAAAATAATAACCGGAGAGATAATTGCACTCCACATACCACCAGCACCAAATAATCCCCAAAAAAAAGGTTCATATGAACGGTTAGGATGGTTATTAATCATTATTTTCATTAGATTATATTAATGTTGCAGATAAGGATAATAATTGTTACTAAAAAAGTGATACCAAATCATAATTTTTTGATCATTTCTTGGGCTATTTTCTTATTTTTTATCACGATATTGATTGCTTTCTTTTATGCATCAGTTCAAACCGTGTTTTTGTATAAAATAAAATTGCTATTAAAGTGAAATAATTAATTAATAAAACAATTAGATTATAGAGCAAACCAACATAATTAAATCAACTTTTAGCATATTTTTTTAACAAAAATACGCCATAAAGCACCATTAAACAAAAGTAAATTTAAGATATTACGGTTTTCTTCAAAAATAACATAAAAATGATAAAATTTAATCTATTCTCACTAATTTGATAACATTTTTCGTACATAGGGCATATGTATTACGTTTTATTATCATTCTTTTCTACTACATTATCTTGGCTTCAAGATAGAGATAATAAAATCTTTTGCACTTGCTGTTTTTCCTTGTTGAATTGCAGCGGCAGGATTAGCATGTTTAGGACATACTTCAGAGCAGTAACCGACAAATGTACAGCTCCATACTCCATTACCACCATTTAGTAATGGCATCCGTTTTTTTACCTTTATCGCGATTGTCGAGATTATAACGTTCTGCTAGTGTAATTACAGCAGGACCAATAAACTCTGGATTAAGGGCAAATTTAGGGCAAGCTGCATAACATAGAGCACAATTAATACAACCTGAGAATTGATGATACCTAGCCGTTTGACTAGGTGTTTGTTTATTGGTGCCCATCGCTAACTTTACGATTATTACCAATGATATAAGGTTTAATAGATTTAAGGCTCTCAATAAAATTGGTCATATCTACCACTAAATCTCTTTCGGATAGGAAAATTTCCCAATGCTTCTACTTTTAAACCATCGGTATAGTCCCGTAAAAAAGTTTTGCAGGCTAATTTAGGCACATGGTTAAGCATCATACCACAATAGCCGCATCTTGCCATACGACAAGACCAGCGCGGTACGAGAGGTCAGGTGCTAAGTAATCTTTAATATAACCAAGAGCCTCTAGCAAAGAGGTATGTTCATCATAAGGAACTTCATAAGTAACAGAATATTGGACATCGTTAGTTTCAGGATTATAGCGCATGATCTCAATTTTCAGTTTTTTTATCTTATCCATTTTACTGGGCCTTCTTTGCTTGCTCTTAAGCTGTTGCTTCATCAAAATAAACGTATTTAGCAGGTGCTAATTTGCTAATGTTTATATTAAAATAAACTATGTATAGTAGGTAGCACTTTTTGAGTTATAAAAGTCAAAAGAATATTTTTGTAAATTGCCTTATCATATTCAATGCAGTCATTGATCCATACGCTGATGGTCACATCTTAAGCTTTATTTGCTAGAGAAAGCTAAGTGAAGCATGCTATTCCGTTACATCTAGAATAAATCTCTGTTCAATAGTACGTACAGAGAATCTCAGTATTAAAAACACTGCTATAATTTATAATTTTAATATCTTTAAAGGATTCTTTAAGTCAGCTTACTTTACCCATAATTTTTTGCATTAATTCAGATATTCAATAGATGCAGCAACATTACTCAATTGCTATCTACATTTCATCATTTGTATAAGACAAATTCTTTTTACCTTTTTGGTTTTTTAATTTGGTTAAATTTGTTTTATTTCATGCGATTTTAATTTAATAATATTATTATTTGTTGGAAGTAGCTCTCAGTAGGA
>JBHEQW010000050.1:0-19713 GCA_046530935.1 Arsenophonus sp. | reverse complement strand
TTGGCATTTCTTCAAAAAAACATCTACCCAAAAGCAAAATTGTTCAGTCTATATTTAGTAATCATTTCAATGACACCAGAATAAATACGTTGTAAGCATGTTTGCAAATCGCAGTCTGTTTGAGTATGTATACAACCACTAGATAAATTGATCAACTATAACCTCGTTAATAGTTAATACCATAACCGCTAATTCGAAACCCAGGATCAATCACAATAATAATCATCCTATTCTTGACTAACTGAATAGGTTATTAAACATGCAAGAAATGAACTAATCATAGTATAGTTGAGCTGTAATCTCATCTGAAATTTCCCCATTATGATAGACTTCTTGTACATCATCAAAATCTTCCAGCATGTCTATTAAACGCAAAAGTTTAGGTGCAGTATCAGCATCTAAAGTTGCTTTGGTTGACGGGATCATTGTAACTTCGGCGGCTTCAGCCTTAAAACCTGCCTTATCTAAAGCATCTTTTAGAACACAAAAATTTTCTATCGTACTATAAATATTGATTGCACCATTATCATAAGATTCGATATCATCCGCACCAGATTCTAATGCTGCTTCAATTAAATTATCTTCATCAATACCTGGCGCATATGAGATCACTCCACGTTTAGTAAATAAATAAGCAACAGAACCATCTGTACTTAAATTACCACCGCATTTAGTAAATGCATGGCGTACATCAGAAACTGTATGATTACGATTATCACTTAAGCATTCAACCATAACAGCTGTACCGCCTGGACCATATCCTTCATAAATGATTGTTTTTATATTGTTATTATTATAACCACCCACACCACGTACGATTGCTCGATTTAACGTATTTCGTGTCATATTATTATATAAAGCTTTATCAATCGCTGTCCGCAATCGTGGATTTGAGGCAGCATCACCACCACCTAAGCGAGCAGCTGTTGCCAGTTCACGAATAATTTTAGTAAAAATTTTACCTCGTTTACTATCTTGCGCCGCTTTACGGTGTTTGGTATTCGCCCATTTACTATGACCTGCCATGAAACATCTCCAAAAATACTTCAATAAAAATTATTTTAGAATAAATTCTTCAATTGCTTGACAGTTACTCACTACTATTACTCTTGCTCAATACTACTGTCTGAACAGTAGACAACTAATAAAGAGCTAAATATTCTTTCAACAAAAATCCTTTTTTTTCGAAAAAAAATGCCAAAAGCAAACCAATGCAATGCTCTTTACATTTTATTAAACTAGCTGCGCATAACCAATGGCAAAATTTTAAAAAATCAAAAATAGAGACTATGTTGGAGATAAACTAATGCAAAATGCCGTTTAATAAAATTATTATATATCTCTTTTTTAATTTCACGTAATATCATCTCTCTTAGTCTTTCATTATCCTAAAGACTAGTAGTAACTGATTGCCAAAAATCAAGATCATCACACCGCTGTAATATTAGTACATTAGCGATTTGATCGTACATAAACTACAACTAATATTGATTCCTGGCATTTATATTGCATAAATATTTATTTAGTTTTTTCATCAACCTTTATTGCTAATTCAAGTAATACTGCCAAATTAGTCACACTAGGTGTATTAGTCATTAAACAAGCTGCTGAGTTTGTTTTTGGAAAGGCAATGACATCACGAATATTTTCTGTTCCAGTTAATAACATAACCAGTCTGTCTAAGCCAAATGCTAAACCGGCATGTGGCGGCGTTCCATATTGTAATGCTTCAAGCAAGAAGCCAAATTTATCTTGCTGATCTGATTGTTTAATATTAAGAATTTCAAAAACAGATTCTTGTACCTTATTATTATGAATACGTACTGAGCCGCTACCAACTTCATAACCATTAATAACCATATCATATGCATTAGCAATCGCTGCTAAAGGATTGTCTTGCAATTGTTGTGAAGTAAAATCTTTCGGTGCAGTAAAAGGATGATGCATAGCATTAAGCTTATCATTTTCATCTTCTTCAAACATTGGAAAATCAATAACCCATAATGGTTTCCAGCTATTATTTTGTGTGATTGCTAAATCCTGCCCCACTTTCAACCGTAACGCTCCCATTACATCATTGACAACATTTTGTTTACCGGCGTAAAATAATAAGATGTCATCTGCTTTGGCTTCAGTTCGTGTTAACAAATTATCAATCACTGATTGTGACAAAAATTTAGCTATCGGGCTTTGAATATCTGACTGATTTTTAGATAATGAATTGATCTTCATCCAAGCCAATCCTTTTGCACCATAAATACCAACAAATTCAGCATAAGCATCAAGTTGTTTACGTGTTAATGTTGCCCCACCTGGAATGCAAAGTGCAGTAACACGGCCTCTTGGATCATTGGCAGCGTCAGCAAACACTTCAAATTTAACTGTATTAACCAAATCAGCAATATCAATCAATTCTAAAGGATTTCGCAAGTCTGGTTTATCTGATCCATAACGTTGCATGACATCAGCAAAAGTCATTACTGGAAAAGCACCTAACTCAATACCTTTGTTTTCCTGCCATAATCCACGAATCAAACGCTCCATTAGTTCACGAACTTGCTCAGCAGTCATAAAAGAGGTTTCTATATCAATCTGAGTAAATTCAGGTTGGCGATCAGAACGCAAATCTTCATCACGGAAACATTTTACTATTTGATAATAGCGATCAAAGCCAGATATCATCAATAATTGTTTAAAAAGTTGCGGTGATTGCGGTAGAGCATAAAACTCGCCTTTATGAATACGGCTTGGGACAAGATAATCACGTGCACCCTCTGGTGTTGCTTTTGTTAAAACAGGTGTTTCAATATCAACAAAACCTTCCGCATCCATAAAACGACGCACAAAACTGGTAATTTTGGCTCGCTCTCTCAATAGCGCAGCAATTTCCGGCCGCCGTAAATCAAGATAACGATATTTTAATCTTAATTCCTCGGAATTTTTTTGATTTCTATCTATTGGTAACGGTTCAGCACGATTAATAATCGTTAATGCTTGTGCAAGAATTTCAATCTCACCTGTCTGTATTTCTTTATTGATTTGTTTACGTTTTTGCACCATACCTATGATCTGGATACAAAATTCGTTGCGTAACTGTGACGCTTTTGCAAAAAGTTCATAATGATTTTTCTCTATAAAAATAACTTGAACTAAACCTTCGCGATCTCTCATATCGACAAAAATTAATTTACCTAAATTGCGCTGGCGGTTAACCCAACCACAGAGAGTTACTTTTTTTCCGATGTGAGCAACACCTAATTGCCCACAATAATTTGTGCGCATACGACATCCTTTTATTCATTAAACTGCAACTTGTAGTGTCATTTACACTAGTTGTTTTTATGCTAAAAATTTAAATACCTCAAAAATACTATTATTTTAGAGAAATTTTTATTTAGAAAGTAAGCAGGCCTTATCATATTGGCTATATAACTTTTATCATATTCGCGATCTAAAAGCTTTATATTGCTTTAAATACTATATTTATGGTAACTGTTTAAGTTTTTAGATGTATCATTATTTCATTGTTTTGGGCTAAAAAAATTGGGGGTGTGGATAAATGGTTAGTTCTCTATACATTGTATTTAGTGCTTTAATATTGTTTAAGTTATCTTTGGAAGTCATTAAACTAAGAACTCAATATCAAGTTACTTACGGTGATGGTAGTTTTTCTGAGTTACAAACAGCAATACGCGTTCAGGCTAATGCTATTGAGCATATGCCTATTTCTATGTTATCATTATTAATGATGGAGATGAATGGTGCGCCTATTTTAGCTATTCATCTTTGTGGATTAATTTTTATCATCTCCAGAATTTTTCATTACTATGGTATAAAACATAGAGAACGCACTTGGTGTCATTTTGGTCAAAAAACTACTTTAAGTTCTATGATTTTAATGATCCTAGTTAACATTTATTATTTGCCTTGGATACAAATTTTCTCGTTTGATCTTTAAGTTAAGCCTTATTTCATTAACATTGGCATATTTTTGCTCTTTGGTAACATGTTATAATGAAAGATAATTTATCTATTAACTGTTTGGTCCTGGATTATTATATAGACACTCGTCGCACAGAAGTTCCGATTATTTCTAATCTATGGATTTTTAGAGATAGTGGCGCATTCATGATGATTAATTTCATAAATAATTTCAATATCACAAAGATAATATGCCATAAAAAGTCTACATTATACAGGTATCTGTGAACCTAGATATTTCTAGTGAGATCCATAGGGTGAACTCATCTGTAATGGGGCCAAACAGCTGATAGCTATAGCTGGTGAGGCTTAGAGCTCGGAAGCAATACTCCGATAACATCGGAAACGCAACAACTTATATGAGACATGTATTTTACCACATGGCTATGTAGTTAATAACCATTATTTACTACAGCAAACCCATACAGACAGATATGGTGGAATGTTGAGGTTAAAATGTCTAATGCGAAGTGGGGAAGTTGTAGCGGCAAAAGAATAATACTTCAATAACTCATTGGTGCCACGTTATCTGAACCCTCTGTTAAAAAGAGCTAAAGTAATTGATACCAGGCTGTGCCTGCGAAGTATTTCTCTTCAGTGATTTTTACGAAACTATAGTGGCACTTTTTTATGAAAAAACACATGGACTCTCTACCAACTCTCTACATCATTAGACTGAAACAGCAATAACTTTTTAAGAGCATAGATAGGCAATGATGGCTGCTGGACTTAAGTGATATGCACTAACCTTCATTTCTTGGCCGATGGCATATATAGTTTTATCAGGCAAACTGAACGTATTTGCCTTCTGCTTATTATTGGTGTCGCTGAACATGGAAGTAAAGAGCTAGTTTTTGTCGAAAATTTTTATTAAGACTTAGAAGAGAAATATTGGGCCGAACTTCTTATATGGCCTGAGAACTCTTGGCTTAAGCGTATCTTCAAGGCTTAACACGAGAAGCACGAGAAGCTAGTACCATTTGTTTTTAGAACACAATGCCAAAGATATTTACTGACATGTAGCACCAACAATGCAATTGAGTATATAAAACAGCTAATTTGCATGTCTTCACTCTTCAAAGACATGCAACTGAAAGTTAAAGATTAGGGGCTAGGCGGATAAGATTTTTCTGGCCAGAATAGAGTAGTGATCGCGCTAATAAAGCTATTGATTTTTTATTGACAAGGTTTTCAGCCAACTATCCTGGGCAATGAAGAAACTATAGAAAAATTAAAAAAATGTTGGCATTCTATAATTTTCCGTCAGAGTACTTAGCTTCCATAAGAACTTGGAATCCTATTAAATCTGTTTTTGTGATAGTGATGTATACTAAAGCAAACGCGCAAAAAACTTGTTGTTCAAGAAAAATAACCATTTCAATGATATTAACCTCTACTACAGTCTACTCAGAAAAGCTGGAAGTTAGTAATAAGTTCATTTTAATCTGCTGATCCATTGCTAGCAAACAATGTCTAATTTAAGGATTTTAAAGATGGAGAATAGATTCACGAAGCATTAGACTGTAACGTAGTCTGATAGACATACACAAGATTTATTAATAACTCGCTTCTCGGATATATTCATTGCAAGATGGTTTTATTGAGCGGGGTGGATATACTTGAGGAAAAATATCATGATGATGTAGTCCAGATTATCATGTGGCACTACAACACTTAAAATCAATGCTGCTCTCTTTAGGCCACAAAAAAACCTGTGTCTACAGTAGCTAACTAAGCGTTATGTCATATCAAAATTTACAATTGCTAAACGGTAAAAATAAGATAATAATTGATGATCACAGCAATAGTCCAAATCATTTACAGATGATACTGTCGCCTGGCTTTGTAAGCGTAAGCCGCAGTCTGCTTTCCTGAAAAAAAATATTTTTTCACTCTCAATGATTTGCTTACACTCATACTGGAATTCATAAACCCTCTATATGTGTCTCGAATCTAACCTGGATAGCTATTTAGGCAGGTCAAAGATAGAAAAATTTTTCTGAAATAAGGCAAGAAGAACCAGAAGCTATAGAAGCATAAAGCGTTTTAAAGGCAGGATCTGTTATCTGCACTTAGATATGAAATACAAACCGAAAATCTAAAACTAAAC
This sequence comes from Arsenophonus sp., assembly GCA_046530935.1. GTDB lineage: Bacteria > Pseudomonadota > Gammaproteobacteria > Enterobacterales > Enterobacteriaceae > Arsenophonus. The sequence continues at coordinate 13,622 of JBHEQW010000050.1, read as the reverse complement.
TTCACGAAGTTATCTTTTTCTAGATATAGATTTTGCCACTGGATGCTGTTTTATCCACATTACAATAGCATGATCTCGGATAATGTTCAACGCTTTTTACGTGATCTTAAGCGAGCATGTCCCATAGCTATCCATCTTGTACTTACAGACAATTAAAAAAAATTATAGACTGCCTTTTTAGGCTGCAAAACCGTTTAGCTACCTCATCAAAAAATATGAATTCAACAGTTTGTATACAGATATTGCTATAGAACCCACCGATTTAGCTTGCTGCTGCCTCCTCACTCAAACGAATGGTATAAGTAGTTAAGTGATTTAATATGTGCAATAAAAGAAGATGACATGAAAAGCCTTCATTTTCAATTCTGCTGAAGAGCTTGGAGATTATTCAAATTCAACATCGATATATGTAGCTGTACAATCAAAAATTATTCAAATCAGCATCGATAATAAAACTTCATAGAGTTTATGAAAGATTAGTTTCAGGTTAAAACATAAATTACTCAAAAAAGATACTATCTTTCTGGATATGACAATTAACATAAAACCTGTTAAAATTAAATAATTTTTAATATTTCTTAATTAATTTACAAGTTATGTCCAGGCAAATTTTAAATAAACAGAAAGACACCTTATTTGCTACTCCTATTGCAAATTTAGGTGATTGGGAATTTGATGAAAAAGTTGCTGAAGTCTTTCCTGATATGATCAAACGTTCTATTCCTGGCTATTCGAATATTATTACTATGATTGGTATGCTTGCCACACGTTTTGTTACACCAAATAGCACTATTTATGATCTTGGCTGTTCTTTAGGTGCAGCAATATTATCAATTCATGGTAATATTAAAGCTAAAAATTGCAAAATAATTGCTATTGATAATTCAGCTGCAATGATCCAGCACTGTAAACGATATGTTCATGCTTACAAAATGAATACGCCGGTTGAAATTATTAAAGGCGATATTCTAGATATCAATATACGAAATGCATCAATGGTGGTATTAAATTTTACACTTCAATTTATTGAACCAACCGTTCGACAAGAATTAATTAACCGGATCTACAAAGGACTAAAGCCTGGCGGTATTTTAGTATTATCAGAAAAATTTAATTTTAGCGACGGAAAAATTAGCGACTTACTTTTTAATATGCATTATGATTTCAAGCGCGCCAATGGCTATAGTGAATTAGAACTAAGTCAAAAACGTAACATGCTAAAAAATAGCATGTTAACAGACTCGATTAGCAAACATAAATCACGTCTGCTTGCGGCAAAGTTTCATCATTGTGATTTATGGTTTCAATGTTTTAATTTTGGTTCATTACTGGCTATCAAGGAATAAGTTTTATGATAGATTTTAGTAGTTTTTATCAACAAATTACAATCGAGCCCATGAGCCATTGGATAGAAACGCTGCTATGCAAAATTGAACAATGGGAAAAAACCACTCAACAGGGACAATTCAACAGGTTAAAAAAAATAGTGCACAATTTGCCAAATATGATTCCAAATCACTTAGATCTAAAAACCGGAGTTACAGCCAAAAATGATAAGCCTCTTTGTTTAAAAGATAAGCACCGAATCACTTTGCTGCTAAAAAGCCTGATGCCATGGCGCAAAGGCCCGTTTTCCATTTACGATATTAATATTAATTCCGAATGGCGATCAGACTGGAAGTGGCAACGTATATTTCCTTATCTTTCACCATTAACAGATAAATTGGTACTTGACGTAGGCTGTGGTAATGGCTATCACATGTGGAGAATGGTTGGTGAAGGCGCAAAAACTGTTATCGGTATTGATCCTACCAAACTCTTTTTATGCCAATTTGAAGCCATACGCAAATTAATTGGTAATAATCAACGATTACATCTATTACCTATAGGTATCGAGCGACTATCTATGCTAGCGGCTTTTGATACTGTATTCTCAATGGGTGTGCTTTATCATCGGCGATCACCGTTAGATCATCTCTATCAACTAAAAAATCAATTAGTTTCCGGTGGTGAATTAGTACTTGAAAGTTTAGTTATTGAGGGTGATGAAAATCAATGTTTAATACCTAATGATCGTTATGCTCAAATGCGTAATGTATATTTTATTCCATCAGCAAAAATGCTCAAAATATGGCTAAAAAAATGTGGTTTTTACGATGTGCATATTATTGATCAAACTGTAACAACCATACAGGAACAGCGAAAAACCGCTTGGTTGGAAACAGAATCATTAAAAAATTTTCTTGATCCAAATAATAGGCATTTGACAGTTGAAGGTTATCCTGCTCCATTACGCGCTACTTTAGTTGCCAAAAAAAACTAGACGTGACGATATCTACAATATAATCACGTCATTTACTTTAAGTTTAGATTATTAGTTGTTATTAGCTATTGCTAATAAATTTTTCATGGCTTCCACCACATCACTATCTACACAATAATAGCTAAATTCATCCATATCCATATTCGAACTCATCGTTATCCCTCCTTTTCGGTAGTTCATTGTCGATGGCATTACCATTCCAGCAGATGTATGTACTTCCTGTAAACCTGCATCAATAAATTTTTGTAAATTTGATAATTTCACTCCAGAGCCAGCCATGATTATAGGGCTATTTTGGATTTTTCTAGATAATATATTTAATTCTTTCAATAGCGGTAAACCCAATTCTGCATTCTGCTGCTGCCCTGAAGTTAATATACGTGCAACACCAAGTTCTGTTAGTTGCATATAGGCTTGTTTTGGAGTAATGCACATATCAAAAGCACGATGAAACGTAACGGCCATATCGCCAGATAATTCTTTTAAAATACGCATGCGCTGCATATCAATATGGCCGTCTCGATTTAATATGCCATATACTACACCAGGAAAACCCAACTGCCTAATAAATTTAATATCATGTTTAATAGCTTCAAACTCAGTATTACTGTAACAAAAATCCCCTCCTCTAGGGCGTACAATTGGATGAACGGAGATATTTAATGTATCTATGGTTTGCTTTAAACAACCATAACTAGGCGTCAATCCACCTTCAGCTGAACTGGAACAAAGTTCAATACGATCTGCGCCAAATTCTTGGGCAATTATCGCGCATTCAGCTCCATAGCAGCAAACTTCCAAGGTTATCATAATACTGTCAACTATAATTAATGAGAGTTGTTTTTATTTCTAATTATCAATTAATTAAACATAATATTTTTGCAAATAAAACATTCATTTTTAAGAGGCTATATTTCCAAATGGTTGCTACTTTACACTTTACTTGCGGAGTCATTTATAGACGCGTCTGTATTTCCAATTGTTCTGATTTCAAGCAATATTTTTCAAATTAAATAATTCGCTAAATAAAACAATCATACATACTATGGAATCTACTCAGCCACTATTAAGTTATTACCAAATCCAGTATTCTATGTTAATAGTTAAGTTTTACTCTGATGCTTCGTAAAGCTATTCTCTATACTTTAAGTTAGACGTTGTTTACCAGCAATATGTCAGTAGGTCGAAATCCGTTTCACCACCAATTTTAGCTTTTTTTAGCAAACTGTAACATTTCAAATAGTATTGAAATGCTTGTTTTCTAGAACCACAGTTCTTTTGGCGTCGACTTCGTAATATTATGATTGAAAAAACCGATTTAAATCAGATTAGTTATTGTTCTTATTTTAACCATCATTTTTCTATAATAGAAAGTAGTAGAATGATAGCAGTTCTTCTCGATCTTTCTCTAGCTTCTTCATCGCTACAAATTACTTCTTTGAAGACCTTGCTAACAAAACATGAATGGCTTTATTAGCTGCATTGTAGCTCTCCGCTATCAAGGAAATCTCAAGTTCAGCCATTCAAATTTAATTTTTTGTTACATGCCATTGATAAGTCAAGATAGCACATTAACTGTTTTGTATACCCAACAGCATCACTGCTCCATTCCAGGAAATATCTTTCTTTATTTCATTCAAAAAACTAAGGCACCATCTCCAATAGCAAGCCCAGGAGATACAGTTAAGCCAGGCGCACTATCACGCAGATCATTAATAAGTTCAAGAAAGTTGCTTCTGATTTTCGATAACAATATTCAACTGAAACTAGCTACTTACATACATGCTCAGTAACACAGATAATGACCATCAGCTAAAGTCCGTTCATCTTGCCTGAGAGGACTGTATTATACCATCTACCAAGAAATAAATGTATCAATATCGCTTAAATCACATAGGCACCATCACTGTGTCTTCAAGTCATTGTTATTCCAGTCTATTGATGCCATTTGTAAAAAAAGCATGTACTTTTTCACCGAGAACCCCCACACCAGAGATTCATAAAAATTTCTGGTGGAGATGCTGAAGGTATATGCATGGCAGAAACTTTTCTAGGTTTTCTGCATGCTTAAGATAAGTCTGTAGCAACAAATTATTGAAGCATATTACGTTTATGTTGCGTGGGATAGGATCCCCGCCAACGTCATTAAGCACTTTAACCTCAACATCATCAATAGTAGTATTGGTGATGTTGAGATTAAAGTGACATTAAGGTCAAGGATCACATAGCTGCAAGTGAATATCCTTTAACAGCTAGTTGCTATCGCCTTATCTAAAGCCTGCAAAAAACCTCGAAGAGTTATTATCATGGCTCTATAACCTGTGCTGGATTTCACCGATGATTTTCAGGAATCTATTGGTGGCGCTTCTCGCTTAAAAAGAGTACTCGGTCTATCTATAGCTAAGCATAACTCAATTACAGTAGATTAAAATAACAATAGCTTGTGAATAGTATAGGCAATATGGGCTTAACCTGCTTGATTTAAGCTATACACGCTACGCTTATTTCTGTGAGGATGCCATATACCGCCATGTATCAGGCAAGATGATCTCATTTGCATATTCCTTATTATTTGTATCACTTAGGATAAAGATAAGGAATTAGTTGTAGTTAAAAATTATTATCAAGAGCTAAAAAAGAACTTATCTAAACTTATTAATGACCTGCGAGCACGTGGTTTAACTGTATTGTATCTTCTATGCTTGCTATTGTAGACAAGGTATCCTTGATTTTTGGAATAATAATTGCAATGATATTCCTGGATGCAAAGCACCAACCACGTTAGGCACACAAAACAACTAATGTGTAACTACATCAACTATATCAAAGGCATGCAAGTAAAAGTTAAAGCCGAGCTTTTTAGCTGGAATGAGAGCTGTTTATCTCTAGTTATCACTGGCTGGCACAGAACAGATATGTCGCTAATAAAGCTATTGATATTTTCTTTCTAAAATTTCAGTAAAGTATCATGCAAGGATTAAGAAGCTGAAGAAAGATTCAAGAAGAACTGCTGGTATTTTATAACTTCCCGACAGAGCTGGCACTTGGCCTCAACAAGAGCAACAAATCTCATTGAATTGTATTTTGCGATACTGAGTATACCGAAGACAACACGCAAAGAACTATTGCTCGAGAAAAACAAGCATTTCAATGCTATTTAAGCTTCTACAGTCTTCTAAAAAAAGCTAGAATAAGCTAAGGGGATTTGCCATAATTTTTTTAACCATATTGCTAAACAACCTAGAATTTAAGGATAGAGAACAGATTTTTGAAATATCATAGCTGAGGAGTGAACCTGACTATCATATAGCAGATTTGTTAATAACTTTTGATACTAGCATGTGAATAGATAATTATAATATAAAACTAGGTATTTTTATCACGACCTTTTCATAGTCATGTCTCAACTAAGTTGAAGATCATGGCTATCTTCATCATTAAGGTAATCAGGTGAATATTCAGGCTCTTCTTTCAGAAAAAATTACTAATGCATTAATAACAGCAGGGGCTCCTAAAGGTAGTGATGCACATATCCGCCCTTCAACAAAACCCAAATTTGGTGATTACCAAGCTAACGGTGTCATATCTGCAGCTAAAAAAATTGGCATTTCTGCACATCAGTTAGCTAAAAAAATGCTGCCACTACTAAATCTAAAAAATATTGCCAGCAAAGTTGAAATAGAAGGACCTGGTTTTATTAATATTTTCCTTGATAAGCAATGGATAGCTGAACAAATTGAACTTACATTGCAAGATGAAAAATTAGCAATTAGCACTGTTACACCACAAACTATAATTATTGACTATTCAGCTCCCAATATAGCAAAACAGATGCATGTTGGTCATTTACGTTCTACTATCATTGGTGATGCTGTTGCTCGCACATTAGAATTTTTAGGTCACAAAGTAATACGTGCTAATCATATCGGAGATTGGGGCACACAGTTTGGTATGCTGATTGCGTATCTAGAAAAAGTTCAACAAGAAAATGTTACTAATATAGCTTTACATGATCTAGAAACTTTTTATCGTGAAGCTAAAAAACATTATGATGAAGATGAAAATTTTGCTGAACTTGCGCGCAATTGTGTAGTTAAACTACAATCTGGTGATGAATATTATCGTAAAATGTGGAGAAAATTAGTTGATATTACATTGTCTCAAAATCAACAAACCTATCATCGTTTGAATGTTACTCTGACTAAAGACGATGTGATGGGTGAAAGCTTATATAATAATATGCTGCCTGATATTGTCTCTGATTTAATGGCTAAAGGCTTAGCAGTTGAAAATAATGGCGCAATAGTCGTCTATCTGGATGAATTTAAGAATAAACATGGCGATGCTATGGGGGTTATTATTCAGAAAAAAGATGGTGGTTTTCTTTATATGACAACAGATATTGCCTGCGCAAAATATCGTCATGAAATGTTACATGCTGACCGAGTATTATACTATATAGATTCACGCCAACATCAACATCTCATGCAAGCCTGGGCTATTGTACGTAAAGCCGGCTATATTCCAGATACAATGTCATTAGAGCACCACATGTCTGGTATGATATTAGGTAAAGATGGCAAACCGTTTAAAACTCGAGCCGGCGGAACGATCCGGCTCGCTGAATTACTTGATGAAGCGATTGAGCGAGCGAGTTATCTTATCCGCAAAAAAAAACCAGGCATCCTAGAAAAGGACTTGCAATTGATTAGTGAAGTGGTTGGCATTGGTGCAGTAAAATATGCCGATCTATCGAAAAATCGTACAACTGATTATATTTTTGATTGGGATAATATGTTAGCTTTTGATGGCAATACTGCGCCTTATATGCAATATGCCTATGCCCGTGTGACTTCTATTTTTAAACGTGCTCATATTAATCCAACCACACTAAAGAAGCCTGTAATTTTAGAAAATAAGTATGAACAAGCCCTAGCGATAAGTTTATTACAATTTGAAGAGACAATACTAACCGTTGCGCGCGAAGGTTTACCTCATATTATGTGTGCTTATTTATATAAATTAGCTGGTTTATTTTCTAATTTTTATAAAAATTGCCAAATTTTATGTGTAGAAAATAACGCTTCAAAAGAAAGTCGATTAAAACTTGCATTATTGACACAAAAAACCTTAAAAATTGGTTTAGAGATATTAGGAATTAAAACTGTAGAAAGAATGTAGTTTTCTCTACCAAAATATAAACTTTCATTAGCGTAAGTGTTTATGCTCTGAATTATGCTGGTTAAGAAAAATTGTTGCAGAGATAAAAAACAGATGGTTAAGCTAATATAATGATCAGAAAATAAAAGAAAATAAAAGATACTATCATTAATAATGTAATACTCTCCAAGTATGTAACCAATACTTAAAATTGGCATCCATAACTTTATCTCACTATTCTCACTGTCTTATTCATGAAATTACTAATAAAAATTATTAATGTCATAACATCATACACTAATAAAAGCTGTTTTCTATTAATCTCATCTCAAAAAGATTGATTAAATATTTTTATATTTACTACATTTCAGAAAATAATTAGTAATTTAGTTATGAGTTAATTATCTATTTTTATAGATCAATTAAGAACAATTTTTAATTAATACTAAAGAAATTATGGAAAATAAGTTAGGAGTCTTTATAATTATGGCTGTTTGTTCCAAACTCATTATATAGACCTTCCTTGTACAGATCTATTCATGGCAAGATAGCTATTGTTGTCTAGTGGAATATAGTTTAGACTAAAAAATATCATAATAATGATAGTCTATAATTAGATAACCACAACACCTAAAATCAGAGCTGCTTCTTCAGACAAGCAAAGAGCCTGCGTCTACTTGAGCTAAGCGTTATGGCATACTCACTCAGAAAACCGTAGTTGTTTTCCTGCTAAAAATGTTTTGCTCCTTCTTGTAGATCTGCTGGCAGTTGTATGCGAATTCCTGAACATTTTGTTATATCTTGGTCTTGTTTTGGATCGCTCTTTGAGCAGGCTAATAGGAAAGAATCTGTCTTAAATGAGGCAGGAAAAGCCAAGAATCTGAAACATAAAGCGTTTAAAAGCTTAGGAACAGTGGATATCTGCACGTAGATATCCTTGGCAGTGTAATATTAACATCGCCAATACAAAATCTGTATAGTTCGTTCTGGTAAATGAGCGTGTTACGGACTCGACGTTGATTGACATATAATCCTGTCAACAAGGCGCCAGTTCAAAATCTTGTTGCAGAACATAGTCGTAGTCGTTTATATCAAACTCAAAATAATATCTTGAAAGAATGGCTGTATGTCTGGCTGCTTGGACATCATTATAGATGAGTGCATTCAAGAGATTATAGGTAATATCTGGTTTTTCAGATCTCTACTGTAAGGTAGACTTTTTCATGTACTATACATCTAGCTATTGTTGATATTATCAACAAAATAAATCAGAAGGAGATATGCACTCCACATCTAAAAAGTCATACACTAGAAATCAGCATAACTCATTGATCTGTTTATCTTGGTGGAAAACTACGTTTAGTTTTATGGTGGAAAACAGATTTACAAAGCATCAGAGCATAACGATGGCCAGTTGAGCATCAAAACCAGATTTATTAATAACTTCTTTATCTATTTTGCAACTACTTCTTTTAATAAAAAAATTAGATAAATTTTTTCTGCCAAAAATTCTACCAAGAATGATTACTACAGTAAATTTATTAGCATCTACGTATACCTATAATACCTAAAAAGACGCTATTTTTTCAACATGAATTACCTGAAGATTAGCCATTTATATTGTGTTCTGGTTTTCTTGTTTTTCTTTTCTATTTAAATGATTAATAGCATCAAGTCACTCTCTCTATATTAGTTGTGTTGCAAAAATTATATTTTTACCATCGTTTTTATTAAACGATAATATAGCAAGAAATAATTCATGTATTGAACTACTATCTAATACAGTATATCTGCTTAAAATTACTGCAATAGGTTTCATATTTGAATCCATCTATAGTATGGATTGTTAGTAATTCATTTGCTGTAAAAAAATATAATTTTTTTATAATTTTAATGAGTTTTGTAACAGAAATGATTATAGTTGTTATGTTGATTAGCTGATAAAAATAAAAGTTTCTATTTTATTCAGCATATAGATATTCAATCATATCATGATTGGTAACTAAAAAATAATTTCCATAGTGTTGGCGCAATATTTGCGCACCACAACTTCGATTCTAGGTTATTTTTTCAGTTCCTGCTAACCAATCATTTAAAAAACTTTAACATCTTTTTGCCAATCTACTTTTTAAATCATCAAACCATTTCTGCATATATTATCACACCATGCAGGTCAATCTTATGGAGATTGAAGTTGTTGAACTAATTTTTGTAGTTGCCGCAAACCAACAACACTTTCTGTACATTTAATTTTGTTGGATTCCACAACAATTTCATTTCGATCTTTAGCAAGAGATATTATAATTTAGCAAAGATAGATAATTTAGCATCATATTTTCAAAGATTTTTATGCTTTCTTCAATCAGTTTTTAGCCAACTAATTCAGAATATTGGTTGAGCATATTAATATTTAATATGTCAATCACGGTTAGTAATTATTTTAACAAAGTGTTGATGGATGTGTTTTTACAATCAATTAAATATTTTTTCTATACTATTTATTAGAGTGCTTATCGAAAGTGGTTTACTTAAAATATGATTTATGCCCGACATGGCATAAATCATATTTTTTTGTCTTTTAAAACATTAGCTTGTTAATTGCAATTAAATGTAGAAGCTTATCATTAGCATAATTTGACAAAACTGACGTGCAATATCAAGACAGCTAATATCATGTAATTTAATATCCAATAAAACTAAAATCATAAGTAGCAATTTTAAACATTTCTAATGCTTTTTTCCCATTCATAGCAACATCAACTGCATGGCCTAATTTTTTTTAATATAGATTGTAGGATAACAATATTTAATTCAATATTTTTCACCAAAAGAATATGCAATTTAAGTAGTAATAAATCTTGTTGTATTGCTATTTTAATCCTTTTTGCAACAATTGCGACTTTAACTGATACAGTAAAGCAAGAACCTACACATAATATGCTATTGATCTATGTATATATCCATCATTCTTTGTGCTAACCGTTTAGAAATAGCAAGTACAATTACAGTATCAGTTTATTACCAACCACCAGCATTAGCAACTACCTAATACTACTTGGTAAAATTTTTTATCTTTTTTTTTGTATGCCGATGCCACTATCAATAACCTGAATAAAAAGTTGATCATCTCCTTCATACCAGCTACAAACTTTAATCTTAGTTTGTTTGCTAAATATTACGGCATTACTAATTAAATTCCATAGTATTTACCGCAACAGTATTGCATTGGCAATTCAATGATCTTTATCGATAAATTTTTTTATTTCTAGCCTAGATTTTAAATCTTTAAATTGCACAAAAATCCACACAATAAGTTTTCAAGATAAGAGATAAATTCTTTAGAATCAATTTCTTGAGTATCCAATCTAACTTTAGATTGTTCAATATTATCCATCTCAATAATATCATTGAAAATGATACCTAAACTGATAGCGCTGACGTGAATAGTTTTTAAGTAATTTATTTTGTTCATTGATTAATTATGTATTGAGCAACATCATACGACTCATTCCAACAATCCAATTAAATTGTGTATGAAGCTCATGGCTAATTGTTAAAATAAATGTTGTCTTATCCAATTCCAGCATTTTTTAACAACATCCTTATAATGCTTTAATATTTATTCTCAGTAATATCACGTCTAAACCATATCAACCCATGATGTTGTATAAAATGATCATAAAATGCAATTTATGTATTTCATGGTAGACTTTTAGTCTATTAAAGACTATACCAAATATTATTCATGGATCAGTGAGAGATTATGAAAAAATACTTTTTTATCAGTTTCAATGTCATTTTCTGCAAGTTCATTACCATAAATTTCACGATAGCTTAATCAAATAAGATGCTTTTCACTACGGCATAGAAATAATTTTCTTGCTAGATTACAAGAAAAATATTATTATTTTCATCACTAAAATAAACAAGATTAGATGACACATCTAAAAATGATTGTAATAATATAGACTATTCTTCTAACTAAAGTTGTGTATGCTCTCTACACTTCATCTATTTTTACAATTTTTCTAATAATTCTAAATGCATCTTTTGTATTTTTTTTGCGCTCTACGATTTCAAAATTAAGCTGAGCAATATATTTTCTTTAAATTCATCAGTAAGCTTGGAATCATACGCTTATGCATAACTTCTAATTTATCAACCATGCCTGATAAATGACGACGAAACTATTCAAGTTGCCAGACAACAACATACAAAAAAATAAACCGCACAAGGCGTAATAATCAATTCAAAGAAAAGAAAATAGAGCGAATAAAATCAATATTATAAACATTACTATATAATAAAATATCAACAGCTATTTGCATTACCATTGGTAATAAGATTACTGTTGTCTTTAGTAGTAAGGAAACTTCAATCAATCCAAGCTTATATCATTAAATTAATATAATACTTAACAATTCCTTTAAGCAGCTTAATACACACTCCAATACAAAAAATTAGCTTAAATGATCACTTATATAGATAAAAAAAAGAGAGATCTATAACATAAATTATGAGGAATAATTTACATTTATGTTTTTATAAAAACTGAATTAACTTATAAAACAAACAAAATGATATAAATATCAGAGACAAATAAAAATTTAATAAAAATATAGATTTAAAAAAGAAAAAAATAGCAGTATTGTATACCAATTCAATCATGGTATACTCCTTATTTAATAACACGTAGCGGCGGATGTCCTTTTGGTGGAATCGGAGGCAGCTCATCATCAGAAGATGAAATTGATGTTATTTTTTGCGCTTCCTTTGACAATTCAGTATCAGTAATAAGCACTAAATTTTTACTTTGACCTACAGAATTACCTGAATAACTATCATATTCTGTCTCAAATTTAAAGATCATTCCTGCTCCATTTTCTCGTCCATAGATAGCAATAATAGCGCTCATAGGGACTTCAACATGGCGAGGAACACCACTAAAACGGGCATTGAAGCTGACAATTTCATTAGTCATCTCCAAATTAGCGACAGCAGAAGGTGTAATATTTAAAATAATCTGTCCTTTATGGACATGTTCCATCGGAACATTTACACCAAAAATATTCACATCTACAACTAAATGTGGTGTCATATTATTATCGAGAAGCCATTCATAATGAGCCCTAAGAAGATAAGGACGACGTGGCGACATTCCTAACAATTTCATAATAAATTAACCTATGGTAGATAAACGCATCTCGCGTTCAGCTTCAGTTAATGAAGCAAGGAAAGAGTCTCGCTCAAATATGCGTTCCATATAAGAACAAATATCCTCTGTTTCTTTTCCTTTAGAAAAGTGGATATTCCAGAAAGGCAACCGCCACAAAAGGGGAGCTAAATAGCAATCAACCAGACTAAATTCTTCGCTCATAAAAAACGGCATCTCTTTAAAAATTGCTGAGATTGATATCAATTCTTTTCTTAATAGATTACGAGCATCCTCAGCTTGAGGATCTCTATTCTCAATTTTATACATCAAAGAATACCAATCTTTGTCTATCCGATACATCATCAAACGACTACTACCACGAGCAACTGGATAAACAGGCATCAATGGTGGATGCGGAAACCGTTCATCAAGATATTCCATAACAACACGGGAATCATACAATGTTAATTCTCTATCAACCAGCGTTGGTACTGTTTGGTAAGGATTTAGATCAATTAAATCTTGAGGCAAATTTCCTGCTTGAACATTCTCAATCTCAACGCTCACGCCCTTTTCTGCCAATACGATCCGCACTTGATGGCTAAATATGTCGGTCTGGCCGGAAAATAGTGTCATTACCGAACGTTTGTTGGCAGCGACAGCCATGAAAACCTCCAAGTTTCATTAAAAAAGAATAAAAAGCCCTGATGTAATCAAACATGGCATTTTCACATGTTTAAAATGCCTGGTTTAACCCATTTAGTCGGTTAACCGGCTTTGATATTTATTCATTGAACTACAATTAATACATGTTATATCTAGCAAATCCAATAAGAAATAAATAAGAAATTAATAGTCTATATTCTATCAAATTTTGCTCAATATTGGGGAGGAAGTTTTATAAGATTTTATGAAAAAATACAAAATTAAAGCAATTTTTAATAAAAATTAATAATAAATTATATTTTATTATTCAGGATAATA
>JBHEQW010000049.1:0-32262 GCA_046530935.1 Arsenophonus sp. | reverse complement strand
ACTCTAGACTTTGACATTAACAATCACTAAAACTGCTTTATTACAAATTAATATGCTTATTAACATAAATATGTTAGATATAAATCCTGTAGCAGTAATCACGGAATTGTGGTGGATAGTAGTTGATTGTTGTCAACATATAGCTTATGTATAACCATGCCTGCAGATACCATCCAGTATCAACAACATTCTACATAACGATCTATTTTTAGCAATTATGCCACTAATTTTCTATTTAGAACATAAATAGACTTGAACTTCTGCCTATAGAATACAGTTTATTGAAACGCTTTATGAATAATTTTAACTATATCTTGATTAGTCTATTAGGCCTTACCTTTACGTAAAATTACCGCATTACTAATTTTTAAAGAAAATGAGGCAAGATCACTCGTTAGATTTGGCCGCGCTTCATAAACAACGCAAATTACTTGAATTATTAGCAAATTTTGTATTTTTTTGATAAAAAATCGTATTTTTTCTCTTATGCATCATAAATCTATTCTCCATCTTTAAATTTGATGTTGTTTACCAGCAAGATGATCACAAGCAAGTCAAAATCTCCTTAGCAAGTTATAGCTTTTCTTCGCATGCGTAAGAAGAGCAGAGATACTGTCGAAAAGATTATTTTTTTCTAACTACAGTTATTCGTGCGTTTACTTAATTACCCTTACTGTCGCAAAAGCTGATTCAATTAAAAATTGATCGTTATTATTGACGCCACAGTGTTCTGATTAGAAGTCGTAAAATGCTATTAGTTCTTCTAGAACTTTTTTCCAGCTTCTTTATTGCTGCATGGCGGTACTTCGATGAAAACATTGCCAACAAAACATCAATAGCTTTAGCGTAGCGGCATCGTATATCTCTTGTAGCCAAACCTCAGCGCATCTCAGCCTTAACTTTCAGTTGCATATCTTTACGGAGTGAAGCCAGCATCTTAGCTATTTTGTGTACCAAGCAACATTGTTGTGCTGCATTTCTGCACTGCATGTCTGGAAATATCTTGTGGCATTTTCATTCTAAAAACTAAGGAGACACCATCTCATCTCTATCTTAACAAAACTAGAAAATATGCTTAAGCAAAACCAAGCGCGCCTCACAGGCCATGCAAGAAGTTCTACTAAGTTCGCTTGTGACTCTAGATAACCATTTTCGACAACAATTAGCTCCAATAGATCTATCTTCAATGACGCTAATAATTAGCAACAGCCAAAGACGATTATCTTGGCTGAAAATCCTATCTATGACATCGACTAATAAATAAATCTAGCCAGTATTACTTAAATTCCGCAGGGCACCATTTTGCATGTGCTTTTTAAGCCATTGCTAGCTCTTTCAGTATAGTTATGCCACCTACTGTTAGAGAGAACATGTGCTTTTCATAGAGAATTGGTAACATGTGGATGAAGATTTGGAGTTCGTAAAAATCACCTGTAGAGATGCTTTTTACAGGTGCAATAGGAAAGCAATTCTCTTCGACGTTTTGTTGCATGATTGGGATAAGGTGGTATCAAGGAGCTATTGAAGCATATTTTGCTCTTGTGATTCCTGCCATGAACTTTAGGCACTTTAATATTAACATTCTCAATACCAAGTATGTATACGGTTCACTGTAGCAAATAATCGGTATAGAGTACTTAGCATTTAGACGATTGTCAATTAAAGATGCGTTTTAGCATGTTATAGCCTCATCGTTTCAATCTCAGCCTAAACAGAGATGGCTATCAGCTTCATCGCAGAATCAGGAATGAGTTTATGCAAATAATTAGAGGTAAATCTGGTTTCATAGATACCTGTAGGTAAAGTAGATTTTTTCATAGGATCTCATTTCTCTGCTGTTTAAATTACCAACAAAATTAATTAACAGGATACACCATATACCATCTCCAAAATCAAATATAGCAAAAATGAGCCTCACTCATTATCGAAGAAGATAGTATGCTTTTTTTGACTAATTCAAGTTTAACTTTTAACTAATCTTTCATATAGACTGCAATAAGATTTTACTAGCCAATATTGATTGTGATTTGTAATTCCTGATTGTACAGCTAAGCATATTGATACAGAGTGATATCAAGCTTCTTGACCAGAAATTAAAATGAATACTTTGCAGGTCATCTTTTTATTCAAAAATTAAATCGTTCAACCATGCCAATTCATTTAAAGATACTTCGGTAGGCTAAGTTGGTGTTCTATACAAAGCTATATATACAAACTGTCGAATTCATCTTTTCCGGTAGCTGAACGTTTTGCGGATAAAAAACTGTCTGTAAATTTTTTGCTATTTTCTGTAAGTGCACGATGGATAGCGATGGGAGATGATCAGTTAAGATCGTGTAAGAAGCCTGGAACATTAGCCTCTGTATTTGCCTTATAAAGGCGCATACAAAACTCATCAAATTACAATTGTTACAAATCCATAATCACAAAAAGATAATGTTGTGAAGTTTTATTTAGAATTTGCAGAAGATATTTCACATATACATGCAGATATAACTAGGCTTGTATCTTTTAAACGCTTTATGCTTCTACTTTACTGCTTTCCTGCTTCATTGCAGGCAAATTCCACACTCGAGGCATGCGTAAACAGTGAATCTTGGCTAGATTAAAGATAAAACGTAGTTCAGGAATTTGCCTATAACTGCTAACAAATACAAATCATTCGATATTGAGAAAAAACGTTGTTTTCAGATGAAAAAGAACCACAGCTTCTTCCCATTGAATTTGCGACAATCATCCGTCTGCAAATGATTGAAAATCATAGCTGTGTTCATCACTATTATCTAGTTTTTATCCTTTAGCATGGTAAATTTGAATATGACATAACGTTTAACAAAAGTAGACTAAGGATCTTTGCTGACCTGAAGAGTTCACCTCTTATTTTATTTTATGTGTTGTAGCTACCTGATAATAGAGCCTTATCATCATGATGTTTTTTTGGCATCAACTATATCTCTTAGAGCCCCTATTCCAATGAATAGGACTATGCAACGATGGTCTATATATAATGATCCATGAAAAACAAGTAACCATTAGTTACTAACTTCCATCAAAAATATTTTCATTGAGCAGCCTTTTATCATTTTCTATTGTATTTATTGCTACAGTTTATGAATTAAATTACTTTTAAAATGTATAAAATATGATGATATTATCATAAAATATTTTATAATGCTAGAAACAAATATTTTGTTTTCATAATAAAATGTAGCTTATTTCTCTAAAAACAATAGCATATTGCTAAAACATCTTCTACCCTGACTTTATATGATCAGGATATCGACGAGGATAAGTTATAAACTTTTTATCTAAATATTATAAGTTAAAAATAGCGTGATTAGTAATGAATTAATATGGCAGAATTTAGCACCTGATTATGAACCTTATTTTAATCTTTTTTCTTCTGCTGATAAGCTAGATAATGCCACTTTAGACATCATTCAACCTAGACTATATAATAGTCTCAAAAGATTTTTATTAACACCAACCAATTTTCCTTTTGCTGTCATTAAAGCATTAGAATCTCAAAGTTACTTATCTGAATTAGCAAAATGCATTAAAAATATTAATCCATCTCCAGTAGCTATCACTGGAAATTATCAACAATCAAATGGAAGATTTCATTGGCAAACAGACACTAAAGGATCATTTACTCCTCGTGATTCAGTCTATTTCCGTAATTGGATAGAAATGCCGCAATTATTTGGTAGTCTCCATCAACATCAAAATAGTGTTCACTTAGAGCCAGGTCTATTACACAAAATCAATGGTGGAGTATTATTGCTTTCTCTTGGTACATTATTAGCTCAACCATTAATGTGGAAACGTTTAAAACAGATGATAATGCAAAAACAATTTGAATGGCTTCCAGTAAATGACAATCAATTTTTACCATATCCAATTGACCCAATACCACTTGATATTAAACTTATTTTGGTTGGTGATCATTTTAGCCTTGAGAAACTTAAAATAAAAGAGCCAGAGCTTTTTTCTCAGGCTACGTACGGCGAATATGAATTTGAATTAGATTTTGAACATAGTGGTCAATTATCGCTATGGATGCAATTTGTTAAACAAGTTATTACAGATTGTCAATTCCATGCTTTAACAACTGATGCGTGGCCACACTTCATTACTCAAGCAATTAGATATACTGAAGATAAATCTATTCTACCATTGGATAGAATATGGCTCATTCGTTCTTTAGCTGAAGCAAATCAATTTCAACAAGATAAACAGCTGACTGCAAAATCCTTCCAAACAGCAATGCAGCAACGCCAATGGCAACACAGTTACCTAGCTAAACGCAATCTAGATGATATTCTTCAAAAACAAGTTTTTATTAAAACTGAAGGTAAAATTATTGGCCAAATAAATGGATTATCTGTTATTCAGTATTTAGGGCATCCAGAACTTATCGCTGAACCATCACGAATCACTTGTGTTGCTCACTTTGGTGATGGTGAATTTACTGATGTAGAACGTAAAGTTGAGCTAGGAGGTAATATTCACGCTAAAGGCATGATGATTATGCAAGCCTATCTCAATTACGAATTAAAACTTGAACAGCCACAACCATTTTCTGCTTCAATTGTATTTGAACAGTCTTATAATGAAATCGATGGTGATAGTGCGTCATTAGCGGAGCTTTGTGCGTTAATTAGTGCACTTTCTCTTCAACCAATCGATCAGCAAATTGCTGTGACAGGTGCAGTAGATCAATTCGGTTATGTACAACCTATAGGTTCTATTAATCAAAAAATTGAAAGCTTTTTCGATGTCTGTTTCCAACGTGAATTAACTGGTCATCAAGGTGTTATTATTCCTGCAGCTAATATTCGTCATTTATGCTTAAAAGCCGATCTTATTACTAAAATAAAATCTAGCGTATTTCATATTTACCCTGTTGAACACGTTTCTGAAGCAATTTCAATTTTAACAAAATGTGCTTATTATAAGCAACAATATAATACAAAAAATTCACATCTATTAGCTTTAATACACAAACGAATTACTCAGGCTAATAACCAAGAAAGACCTAAATTTATGAGGCTTCTAAAATGGTTAAGTTAAAAAAAATATCTGATCGGAGTTGTTTAGCTTACAAGTGTACGATATTATTTAAGCTTATTATTTTTAATAAGGCTATTTAGTAAAAATGGTTGATAAACACAGCTCTTATAGTAAAGAAGATTTAGATGCTTCCGGAAGAGGTGAACTTTTTGGCAAAAATGGACCAGTATTACCTTCAGGTCATATGCTTATGATTGATCGCATAATAAAAATGACTGAAACCGGCGGTAAGTATGATAAAGGCTTTATTGAAGCCGAATTTGATATCAAACCTGATTTATGGTTTTTTAGTTGCCACTTCACTAATGATCCAGTTATGCCTGGATGTCTAGGTTTAGATGCAATGTGGCAACTCGTTGGGTTCTACCTAGGATGGCTCGGTGGTAAAGGTAAAGGCCGGGCACTTGGCGTAGATGAGGTCAAATTTACCGGGCAAGTTTTGCCAACTGCAAAAAAAGTAACCTACCTTATTCATTTAAAACGTGTTATTAATCGAAAATTAATTATGGGTGTCGCTGATGGTGAAGTCTTGCTTGATGATAACTGTATTTACGCAGCAATCGATTTAAAAGTTGGTTTATTTCAAGATACTAGTAGGTTTTAAAACAAGATCTTTTTTTTTAAACCTATTTCTATTATCTAGCTGCTGAATGTGTAAGTATTTTACATACTCAATAGATAGTTGTCTCGCTATAGATTTTCCAATCTGAGCCCACCCTCTTCCTAATCTCCTAACTAATGCCGAATAGCCATTTTCATCTTGATCAAGCAACAGACTAAAATCTTGCTTGATAATACCTTTATCACTTTTATAAATCCAGTTTCCTTGAATAATCACTTTACCATCATAGCGTCCATGAAAAGCGATCAAAATAACATTAAGACTATCCGGTCTGTTTTCAATCTGTTGAGCTGATACCAATCTATTAGGCAAGCTAATAGATAACTGATTGACTAAATTTTGCATTAACTGTTGTTCCAATGGGCTTGCCCATAAATGATTGCTAGCATTAACATAATTAACATCACTAGTTTGATAAGTAATACCATTAGTCGCCAATATTCCAGATAACTGAACTGTCTGTACCCAGAGCTGTTTTTGCGTTAGAAAATCACTTTTTTTAGTCACTAAGCTAGACGTCATTGGTAATTGATAATAAATTTTTTTTATTTCACTAGTGCAACCGATAAGTAAAAAACAAAAAATCCATGCCAAATATCTCATTATTTTGTCATCTTCTTCGGTTCAGGATCACTAATAGATTTTGCCTCAAAAATAAGTGCATTACTCTTATTATTTAATGTTTTTATCACTGGTTGAATATTTCTTAATACCTGATCAAGACGCTGCATATTATCAATCATTCTATTATAGACAGGAGATCCTGGTTGCAACCCTTGTATTAGTCGATTCAATTCAAGCAATATCTGTTGCAGATCAGGAAGAATATTTTGAAAGTCTTTGTTAGTAATCAGTTTACTCAATTCATAAAATGTACGTTGTGCTTCACGAATAGTTTTCTGACTTTCTGCTAACGTATTTATGGCTTGACTTATCATAGGTTCAATAGGAACCTGATTAATTTTATCTAATGCTTCAATCACTTTTTGTTGAATATGTGATAATCCAGCACTAACAGTTGGAATGGTATCGTAATCAGCAACTTTTAATGACTCTTTCCATTTATCTTTTTCTGGATAGAAATCCAAATCAACATATAATGCTCCGGTAATTAAATTAGCCGATTTCAAAGCCGCTCTTAATCCTTCTTTTAATGCAGCAGAAAACTCTTTTTCTAGACCAATATCGCTACTAATACGATCAGGCTCAATATGGATTAAAACTGGGATACGGAATTCATTATCCAATTTTTGCCGCAATTTATCAGAATTAAAGGGGACTTCTATCACTGTTCCTAAACGAATTCCTCTAAATTCAACAGGAGCGCCAGGTTGTAATCCACGAACTGAATCAAAAAAGAACAAAATAAAATCTTTATGTACAGTGTACAAAGAGTTTTTAACACTTATTTGATCTTCATAAAGTCTAAATATAGTCTTATCTTCTACACGTTTGCCTGGTTGCCAGCCATCCACAACATCAAAACTAACCCCACCACTAAATAATGTGCTTAAAGAGCCCATTTCTAAATGAACACCTTGGGCCGATAAATCAAAAGCAATACCGCTATCTCTCCAAAAACGAATATTTTCCGTTAGCAAACTATCGTAAGGGGCATTGATAAAAAGCTGATAATGCATATTGCGGGTTTTAATATCAAACGAACTCGATTCTACCGAACCAACCCGATAACCATGAAACAGCACTGGGGCACCGATATTTAATCTACCAGCCTGAGCACTAGTCAAAATCACTCTAGTACCTTTAGCATCAAGTGAAGGCGATGGCGGAGAACCTAATAAATTAAATTTCTCAGCATACTGTTCACTATTGCCAGGTTGTACATCAATAAATACACCAAAAAATAACGTACCTAATCCAGTTATTCCCTCTTTGCCAATAGCCGGTTTAACAATCCAGAATGCGGTATCTTTCTTTAATAAATCCTTCATGCCATAATTTAGATGGGCTGTAATAATTACACGCTTAAAGTTGTTATCAAGGGAAACTTTTTCTACCAATCCGATATCAACACTACGACTTTTAAGTTTTGTTTTTCCTGCCTCAACTCCTTCGGCATTATAAGTAATCAATATCACTTCAGAACCTAAATGCTTAAAATGATAAAACAGGATCCAGACAACAATAAATATGGTGACAATTGGAATGATCCAAATCGGCGACCAGCTTTTTTGCTTACTTATTTTTGCTTGCGAGTCAGTATTATTTTTATTAGCCACCTTGCAACCCCCTTTCTTAAGCGAATTCTACTAGGCGATACAACATTACAACGATCCCAAGTTAAACGAGGATCAAAAGTCATTGCCGCAAACATAGTTAAAATCACAACAGCAGCAAATAAAATCACCCCAAGCTCCGGTAAAACGCTAATTAATCGTCCCATTTGCATCAGTGATGATAATACAGCAATCACAAAAACATCAATCATTGACCAACGTCCAATCCATTCAACAAGTTCATAAATAAAGTACATATGCACAGGATCCTGATTGCCATAACCTTTAGCATCAAAACATAACCAGCTTACTGCCACTATTTTTAAGATAGGTATTATAATACTAGTAATGAAAATAATAATGGCGACATGATAGGAGCCATCACCCCATAATAAAATAACACTAGAGATAACAGTAGAGTCTACTTTACTACCTAATGTATTTGTGATCATAACAGGCAAAATGTTTGCTGGAATATAAAGAATTAATGAGGAGAGCAATAATGCCATTGTGTTTTGTAAACTATTAGTCCGCCTAACATAACCTTTCGTATGGCAACGAGGACAGTATTTGCGTTCAGCTGGCAAAATGGCCATACAGATATGACATGACCTAACATCTTGACTAATACCGCTTTTACCTTCTTGTAGCTGGATTTCAAGCTGTGGTACTTCAGCTATTTGCTGCCATAGCCAATAACGATCTAAACATTGAAATGCCATAACCTGTAATAAACAAAAAAAACAATAAGGAACAAAACTGATACCCAAAGCAATTTCACCATAAGCCATTAGTTTAAAAAAGCTAACCAACACAGCTGCTAGAAAAATTTCCACCATGCACCATTTTTTTATTTGAAATAAACTCCTGGCAAGATTTATTTTTAAGGAAAGTGAAAGATTAACTCGTTTACATAATAAAATAATGACAACCATACAAAAAGCTGGAATAGCAACAACAAAAAGAATAAAAACACATGCAAGACTAAAATAGTTTACCTCAAACATGGAATTAGCAATATCAAATAGTGAAATCTGACTTTCAATACCCATAATACTCATTTTTACGTAAGGAAATAAACTAGCAATAAATAACATAATTAATGCGCTAATCGCAATTGTACTTGCAGTTGGTTGATTAGCTAGATACTTCCACTTAGAAGATAAAACAGTATGACAACGCGGACAACTGGCCTTAGTACCTTGTTCTAAAGCTGGTAATGCCACCAATAAATCACATTGTGGGCAGAGTATCTTATTATAAGAAGTTTCATTAATATGATTATGAGAGCACAACTTTTCTTTCCTCTATACAGTCACAATACTAAATTATTGGCTATCTTTGAGTAATTCTAAATCTTACCAACGCTAGAATGTAATTTTCGTTTCTGATTCTTTCCTCAGCCTAACGCTTTTAACATTGATTCGGTGAGAACATGGAGTTGATTAAAAAATTCAAGTGCACTAATTTAAAATTACAATATTGCAATTCAACTTTTTATAGTTTTAGCTCTCGCACAAATAATTATTCTAGTTCTTTCAATAAATAATAACTAATTTTCTTACTTTTCAGTTTTGGCTGCTCTTTAACTGTTTCAGCTATCATAATAATATTGATTTTAGTAGGCTATGTTGGCAAAGGTTGTTGGTGAAAATCCCTTATACTATATGAGAAATTTTCTCTACAGAGGTTGCCATGAAAAAGTAAATAGTCATACAGACCAGAGAGACTTTTTCCTAAGTACATGTCAACATAAAATTGTATCTCATTAATTGGGTTGATGGACAATCTATCTGATGATCCAGCTTCATGAATTGAAAAAACTTATTCCACTTTATCTATCATCAGACATATTTGTCAGAATAAACATGTTATATGCTGGAGAACAGATTGATTAGGGTTATAGCCATATCATTGCAAATTTCCGATTGCAGGAAAAGATTTAACAATATTACTGTAAGTCCTATATAGCAAAACTACATCACAAAAATAAATCGTTTAATTATCTACAATGTATATTGAATAGCTTGACTTTATATCAATTAGAAAAACAAACAGGTGTTGATTTAAAAACAGCGTTTAGATCGCAGCACTATGCTTCCTTGCTTTTAGTGGAGGACAAACCAACATAAATGCACTATGTACTATTCTTGAAATTGACGAAACATTTTTTCTGTAAATCATTAAAATGAAAAAGTTATATCTCACATAGGAAAGTCAGAAAATGAGGGAGAGGGAGATGGAGATAAAAGAAAAGAAGTGATCGCTGTCTTAATTGGACGAGGCACTAGATCGTCATCATATAAGCGATGACATTCTTGAAGAGTTTAATGAAAAGTATGTTAACCATTTTCTTGAGCCAATAATAGACAAATAGCCCGTCATTTTCTCCTGATGTAGCTAAATAGTAAGTACAAGTAAGTACAAAAACATTTGCCAAGCAAGCATTAAATTAGTCACTACAGCCTAACACTCCCTTGCTCTGATGCTTCATGAATCTTTTCTCCATCCTTAAATTGGATCTTGTTTACCACCAGAGTCAAGCAGGTTAATTCCGTTATCCTGTTCCAGCTTTTCTGAATAAGCAGGATCTGCTTAAATACCATTGAAAGATTGTTTTTCTAGAACAACATCTCTTTTGGCGTAGGCTTTGTAAGCTTATTCTCGAAAAGCCAATTCAATTTAATTCGTCGTTATTACTTAATGTCCAGTTTTTCTTATGGAAAATCATAAAACACCAGCAGTTCTTCTCGATCTTTCTCCAGCTTATTCATCACGCTTCAGGATACTTTGATAAAAATCTTGCCAACAAAACATCTATGTGGTTATTAGCGGCATCGCGACTTTTTCTAACTATATAGAGCTCCCGAAGCTAAGCCTTAACTCTTTTAGTTGCATACCTGTGATGAGTGACGCAATACATTATCTGTTTTGTCTACCTAACATCCTTGCTTCTGCTTGTTCAGAAATATTTTGGCATTGCATTTCAAAAAAATAAAGGCACCGTCTTCCGTAGCATAAGCCTAAGAGATACAGTTAAATTATACGCCTCGCAAGCAATTAAGAAGTTCTGCCATAACTTCTCTTGATAACCATCTTCGACCGCAACTAGCTATTCACTTCTATGCTCAGTGACATCGACAAATACCAGCAACCAAAGGTTCTTATCTTGCCTGAAATAGATGTATAATGCTATTGGCCAAGAAATAAACATATGGCGTATAGCTCAAATACCACAGTGGATGTGGAAGATCCACAAACCAATTGTCTGTGCCTCTTTTCTTTTCAAGCCATTACTGTTTCAGTCTTTTGATTGTAGTACAGAGATAGACTCTATGTGCTTTTCGCCAATAACCGCCTACAGAGCTTCGTGAAAATCAGAGATGAATATACTTCTTGCAGGTAGAAACCATGGTAACAACTCTTTGACGCTTTTTACACCATTTAAGATAAGGCTGTAGCAGCGAGCTGATGAATTATATTCCGTTGTCAATATTAAGCGCACTGACTAACCCTAAATCACTTCAATCTTAAGATCGACTATAATAAAAGTCTGTATAGGTTCTGTGTTGTAAATAACCGTTATGGATAACGTGAGACCAATATCGACAAAGAAGACGTTCAGCATATTCTCGCAGAAGGCATTAGAGCTTTCACCATCAACGATGGTAACTATCAGTTGCTAGGCATCATTAGGATGAGTTCATGAAATGAACCACAAGTAATATTTAGTTTCATAGATATCTATCTGGTAGACTTTTCCATGGGATATAATGTATCTATTATTAAAATTATTCATAAAATCAATTAGCAGGAGATACCACTCACAATCTCTGAAATCCAATATACAAGAAATGAGCATAACTCACCATATATCCTTATGATTTAGTTTCACTAAAGGCCTTCTAGTAAGATTATTAAATCTTTTTCTATAACCGAGGATTTTGTAATTAATATAGTTATAATATCAATAAATATCCATAATCTGATAACATCCATACTCTGACAATATGGTGGGAGGATAAAGTGAAATAAGTTGGTTCAATGCATGAATCGGCATCATTCGATAGATTCGATAGATTGTCCATCAACACAATTAATGAGATACAATTTTATGCTTGACATGGACTGATGGAAAAATCTCTTTGATCTGTATGACTATTTGCTTTTTCATGCAAACCTATATAACAAAATCCTTCATCAGTATGAGTGATTTCTACAAATAACCTTTACAACATAGTCGATCAGCAATATCATCTCATTTTTGCACTTTAAAAGTGCAACAATGCTAAGCTCGGATACGCAATAGCGCTTATCTAAAGTAGACATAGGCTCTTTGCTTACATGAAGAACAACGCTAATTTTAGATGTTTGTAGTTACCTTGACTGACTATAGAGCGCATCATCAATTATGATACTTTTTTATTAACTATATCCATCAGTAGCTATCTATCTTGCCATGATTGCTCTAAGATGATGATTATATAATTACCAGGAACAGAAAACACATAAAAAAACGTTTTGCCGTGTTATCTTTTTCATCCATTATCTGCTGGTTTAATCCTTGGTTGTGAAGTATTTTATTTTTTCTATTACTTTTATGTCTTAAGATAAGTTTATATTCCAGTATTTTTTTGTAACTTTATTTATAAATCATTCCAATAGATGATTCACTTAAGTTATAGTGATGCTAATTTATTGTTAGCAAGATGGAGTTAAAAAAAATATTCTGTTTTGCTTGCTAATGCCTATTTATATTTATTGATGAAAGTACTAATGCGATAGGTGTGGTTTATATTATACAAACGTTATGTGTATTTTTTAGTCGTATTAGTAATACGTAAAATATTGCAAAAAAAAAGGATTTGAACAGCAGAAATTACGATAAAAATTTAGTTTTTAACGCACATA
This sequence comes from Arsenophonus sp., assembly GCA_046530935.1. GTDB lineage: Bacteria > Pseudomonadota > Gammaproteobacteria > Enterobacterales > Enterobacteriaceae > Arsenophonus. The sequence continues at coordinate 19,419 of JBHEQW010000049.1, read as the reverse complement.
AGCTGACAATTAATTATTAGATCCTGCTAAATTGTATGATTTATTGATTATTGAAACAAAATTAACCATGTTTAACCTATATCATTAATATTTCTTCTGCGGTTAAATTAATCAACAAAGAAAATAACTTTATACAGCATAAGTAATTATTGTTGCTATTGATGATACATCTAAAATGAAGCTAAACGTTGGCCTTCCTGAGTATATTGTCACGGAGTTTAAGCAGTGATTGACATGAATATCTTAGATTTATTACTAAAAGCGAATTTTTTTGTTCAACTTATTATATTTATTCTAATAGGATTTTCTATTGCTTCTTGGGCAATTATTATTCAAAGGAACAAAATTTTAAATACCGCAACCAGGCAAACGGAAGCTTTTGAAAATCATTTTTGGTCCTGTATTGATGAGCTATCGCGTCTCTATAAAGAATGTCATAGACGGCGTGATACATTAACTGGATCAGAAGAGATTTTTTATGCTGGATTTAAAGAATTTACTAGTTTACGACAAACTAATCTTCATACACCAGAAGCAGTGATGAACTGCGCATCTAAAGCTATGCGAATATCAATGAATCGTGAATTAGATTTATTAGAATCGCATATTCCTTTTTTAAGTACTGTAGGATCAATAAGTCCTTATATTGGATTATTTGGTACTGTTTTGGGAATTATGCATGCTTTCATTGCTTTAGGTTCGGTTAAACAAGCAACATTACAAATGGTCGCACCTGGTATTGCTGAAGCATTAATTGCAACGGCGATCGGCTTGTTTGCTGCCATTCCAGCTGTGATATCTTATAACCGTCTGAATCATCGAGTTAACAAATTAGATCAAAGTTATGACAATTTTATCGAAGAATTCTTAAGCATTTTGCATCGTCAAGTTGTTTCTTCTAAAAAGCAATAAATATGGATAACAGAAAGATGGTATGGACTCGACATAAACGTGAACTTAAATCTGAAATTAACATCGTTCCTTTATTGGATGTACTGTTAGTGTTATTATTGATTTTTATGGCAACGTCGACGATTATTTCGCAAAATATAAAAGTAGAATTACCAGATGCTGCCCAATCAAAAATTATATTGGATAATGATAATCCACCTATTATTCTTGAAATCTATGGAGTAGAAAAATACAGTGTTATTATTGATGGTTATCGAGAAGAGTTTTTACAGTCAAAACAGATTGAAAAAATAATAAAAGATGCATTCGTAAAAAACCCACAGAGCATTTTTTTAATTGGCGGCGAAAAAGATGTACCTTATGAAGAAGTTATTAAAGCGCTAAATATACTTCATCAAGCTGGCATTAAATCAGTTGGATTTATGATTCAGCCTATTTGATATATATAATAGCATAATTACTGATTTTGGAAATCTGTTGTGAGAAAGAAAAAAGAGCAAAAAAATAAACTCAGTCGCTCTGTTGTACTCTCTATTATACTTCACGTTTTATTATTTGCTTTTATTGTTTTGTATTCATTAAAACAGATTATTAAACTTGGCGGTGATAAAGTAGTTGAGACAATCATGGTTAATGATCCGGGAGCCGTAATAAAACAATATAATCAACTGCAACAACAGCAAAATAATACAAAACAAGCAGAAGCTAAGCGAAAAAAACCTATTCAACAGCAAGAAGAAAAACTCCTAAAACAGGAGGAAGAAGAACAAAAACAATTAAAAACAGTTAAAGATGAGCGTATTAAAATAGAACGAGAGGCAGAAAAACAAGCTAAAGAGCAACAGAAAAGAACTGAAAAGTCAGCGATAGCTAAAGCTAAACCAGAACAAGAGCGGCTAATAAAAGATCAGGCAGAGAAAAATGCGAGAGCTAAAAAAGAAGCTGAAATAATCAATGGTAAAGCACAAGCAGAGAAAAAAGAAAAAGCTGAAAAGCAAGCTAAGATTCTAGCAGCTAAAAAAAAAGCAGATGCAGAAAAACAGTATGATACGCTTGACTCTATGATTAGTAAGTTAACTCACAATAATCCAAGTCAGCAAACAGGAACTACAGCAGCAAGTCGTCAAGGAGAAAACAGAAAAAGCGAAGCATCAAGTTCGGATCTGGATAATTATGCAGGTAAGATAAAAATCGCAATTGAGAGCAAATTTTATGATGCTGATATTTATCACGGAAAAATATGCGAATTAAGAATAAAACTAGCTCCTGATGGCATGCTAATTAGCATTGCAGCAAAAAATAATATAGCAAATGATCAATCACTCTGTGATGCAGCGATACGCGCAACAAAAACAGCGATAATGCCTAAACCGCCTAGTCGTAGTATTTACGATGCATTTAATGAACAGGGAAGTGCTTTAGTATTCAAGCCTTAGTTAATGAATGTTATGAATAGCATAAGGGTAAGAAAATTAACAAAAATTTTTGGTTATCTGGTTTTGTGCATTCATCTTTGTTAAGATTCAAATTAATTATTATGAAGTGAATGAATACCTGATAAGGGAGAAAAAATGAAACAGGCATTTAAATTATTATTAGGTTTTCTACTATTATGTGAGGCATCTGCTCAAGGAGAGGTTCGAATCGAAATTATCCAAGGAATCAATACTGCACCTCCTATTGCTATTGTCCCTTTTAAATGGACAGGAACAGGTACTTTAGCTTATGATATAGGACGAATAGTTGCTGCTGATTTACACAATAGCGGAAAATTTAATCCTATTGATCCCACTTATATGCTTCAACAACCAACCACCGCATCGGAAGTGACACCGAATGTTTGGACGTCATTAGGTATTAATCTAGTTGTTGTTGGTCAGATACAACCATCTGCTGATGGTCAATGTATTATTACTTATCAACTTGTTGATGTGATGAATTCTCCGGGTACAATATTGATACAAAATCAATTAAAAGTGGCAGCTAAATGGTTGCGTTATGCGGCACACACTATTAGTGATGAAGTTTTTATTAAATTAACCGGTATTAAAGGTGCATTTCGTACTCGTATCGCTTACGTGCTTAAAACTAATGATGGAAAGTTTCCTTATGAATTAAGGGTCTCAGATTACGATGGTTATAATCAATTTACTGTTCACCGTTCGACTGAGCCACTTATGTCTCCAGCTTGGTCAGCTGATGGTGAAAAATTAGCCTATGTAACCTTTAAAAGTAATAGTTCAGCATTAGTTATGCAAACGTTAGCAACTGGGGAAGTGCAGCAGATTACTGCTTTCCCGCGTCATAATGGAGCTCCTACCTTCTCTCCAGATGGTAGCAAGCTTGCTTTTGCCCTGTCAAAGAGTGGAAGTTTAAATCTTTATGTAATGGACTTAGTCAGTGGTCAAACTAGGCAAATAACAGATGCTCGAAGCAACAATACTGAACCGAGTTGGATGCCAGATAGTCAGACGCTTATTTACACTTCTGATCAAGCTGGTCGTCCACAAATATACAAACTAGATATTAATGCTGATGTCCCAGAACGTATTACTTGGGATGGCAATCAAAACCAGGATCCAAGCGTTAGCCCTGATGGTAAATTTATGGTAATGGTCAACTCGAGTAATGGGAAACAGCACATTGCTAAACAGGACCTAGCAACTGGTAACGTTGAATATTTGACAGATACGCTACTGGATGAAACACCAAGTATCGCACCTAATGGTACTATGGTAATTTATAGCGCCTCACAAGGATTAGCTACTGTATTACATCTGGTATCAACGGATGGGCGTTTCAAAGCGCGTCTGCCGGAGACTGATGGAAAGGTTAAATTTCCTGCATGGTCTCCGTATCTATGACGCATAATAAATAAGTATGGCAATAACAATTAAAGGACCGAAGAAGATGCAATTTAATAAAGTTCTTATTAACAGGCTAATCATAGCCTTACCTATGCTAGCGGTTGCAGCATGTAGTTTAAAAAAAGGAAATAACAATATAGCTGCTGAAAACAATGTAGTAAATAGCAATGCTAGCTTGCCACCTGAGCAACTGCTGCTGCCTCGTCAGCAAATACAAGAATTGCAAAGCAACAACATTGTTTACTTTGATTTTGATAAGTATGATATTAGCATAAAATATGCACAGCTATTAGATCAACATGCAACTTTCCTACGCGGTAACCATTCAATTAAGATTACTGTAGAAGGGCATACTGATGAAAAGGGTACGCCAGAGTATAATATTGCACTTGGTGAGCGCCGTGCTAATGCTGTAAAAATATATTTGCAGAGTAAAGGCGTAAACGGTGAGCAAATTTCTATCATATCTTATGGTAAGGAAAAAACAGCTATACAGGGTAATGACGAATCAGCATATGCTAAAAACCGTCGTGCAATACTTGTTTATTAAAAATATATAAGAGTATTATATGAACACCAACTTCAGGCATCTTTACTTGAGTCTATCATTATTGGTTGGCGTAGTAGCAGCTTCAGTAGTCGCCACCACTGCCCAGGAAATGCCAATCATTAATGTCAACTCATACTCTACAAGTGATCGTCTAATGCAAATTGAGACAGCTGTCAGTTCTCAAGGGCAATTATTATATCAAATTCAGCAGCAGTTATCAGATTCTCAGAGAGAGATTGATATTTTGCGTGGACAACTTCAGGAAAATCAATATCACTTAAGTCAAGTTATTGAGCGACAAAAAGATCTTTATATGCAGTTGGATTCATTGACAAGCAATTCAAATAAAGTCATGGAAAATACAAACAGTAGTAATAATACTGTTGCAACAAACTAAACCAGAAAATAAAAAAGCTAACTATGATGAAAGACATGATACGGTAGTTTTTTGGCATAAAAGAGCAAATCTAAACAGCAGATATTATTGATTTGATGAAAGATAATGGCGCAAGCAATTTATTAATTCTTTTTAGAATTTTATTAAAATTTACCATAAATATAATTATCACATACCAATATGAATTATTGGGTTTTTATGGTATGGATTGGTGATTGAATCATAATCAGAGAATCAAAGATGATATGGCTTTTTATTTTTCTATAGTTTAAAAAACTACTACCTTTAAAAAAAGGTATGGTTAAATAACGCAAGTAAGGTATAAAAAATGATAAAGCCACTTATTGTTTATCAATAACTGATAAAAGTGTAGATACATCTAGTTTATTAGATTAGCCGCTGAATACGCAATTGTCAAAGAATAAATTAGGCCTCACCATAATGTGAATAAACCAGAACTAATATTGCTATTTATTTCTGGTATAATTGTATGCTTAATAAACATTTAAATTTTTTTAACAAAAAAAACAATTGCACCATTAGCAAAAATAAGTAATATAGTCGGCCATATCACATAAGCTAACTTCAGATGGGTCGTTAGCTCAGTCGGTAGAGCAGTTGACTTTTAATCAATTGGTCACAGGTTCGAATCCTGTACGACCCACCAATTAAAACAAGGAGCTACTATACGTTAATGGAATCTTATATAACTTCCTTGTTATAACTTCATTGTCTGCTATATTTGATCATATGAAACCTGAGTGTTATTCCATCAACATTTTAATGTGCTTTTGCAAGCATGATGTGGATAAAATAAGCATACCTTTTAACTATTGCATACAAACTTTCTAAACTCTCCTCTCTTGCATCTTGCAACGCGCCAAAATAGTGGCACACACATCCAGACTGGATTAAGCAACTTGCCAAAGTAGGTTTCAAGTCATGAAAATCCAAATCTCTCTATTACTTCTTTATGAATAGCAAACTTAAACACTTCGTTAGCATTCGTTCTTATTGGTAATATAATCAATATATCAATAATCCTGTTTAATTTTCGCTATCTAACGATTGGAAAAATACTGTCTTTATATCTACTGCCATCTGATCTGTGATCAGATGGCGTATTGCGTTATTGACCAAAATACCAATCACTTTAAAATTTTTAGACTCCTCAGAATTAATTTATGGAACTTTATAAATAAAATTAACTGTAAGCATTCTAATTCTAGAAAATTAGATCTTATTAAACTCCTTGCCAGAAAGAGCGAAAATGTTATTATTAGCTTGAGGTAATCAACTGCATTATTAATTAATCCTATTGCTTGCTCTTTTGTAAGTCTATTAATCCTTGATTGTCTAATGGTAGTGGAGGTAGAGCCTTTATATATTGTGCGTTTTTTAAGCATCACTTCATTTATTTATGCCTATTTTTGGTAAATCGAAAATAAAAACCAATTGTGCATACCACCTTAATGATTGCTATGAGAGGAACAACCACCCACTTTTTACATATTCTATTTTTAATTCTTGAAACAATATCTGGACATTCATTATTAGTAATCTCACTAATTTTTTAATTTCAAAAATACTGATGCCAAAATTTAATTTTTTCTTTGATATTACTATTCATCATTATTATTTTCCTAGTTTATATTGCTTTTTTTAGCCAGAGCATTTCTTCGAAGAAATGCTCTGGCTCTCCAGTAGTTAGAGAGATATTCAACTTTTTGAAATATCATTTTCAAGTTTATAACATATCTTTTATATTAATTTTTTATAAATTGTACTAAGAATCTATCTGATTTGTTTAGTGATTGACGAAACAAAATAACAATGCTAGACATTGGTCTATAATTTAATTGAGATGTTTTAAAACTCTATTTTTATTTATCACAACAATTAGCTTTCATGTTGCCATTTTAATGTAACTGATGTATACATGCTACATGGTAGGACTTTAGTATTTCAGAGTTATTAGCAAATCTTATGTATGACAACCAGGCTGCTTCCACTATAATGCTTAGTGAATCTCTTCTCTTCTGCATCCTTAAATTTAACCTTGTTTTACCACCAAGCATCAACATCTAAAATCTCCTTAGACGGTTCTCCAGCTATTCTGAGAAAAATGGAACAGGTGCTTAAATAGCATAAAATGGTTGTTTTTCTCAAACTATACTTCTTTGAACATCAACTTCGTCATAGTTTTCTGTTGTAAAAGTTGATTCAATTTGATTTATTATTCTTATTGATATACCTAATTCGATGACTGGAAGTTGTTAGAACGCCGGAAGTTCTTCTCGATCTTTCTTCAGGTTCTTCATCGAAGATGGATACTTACATGAAAACCTTGCCAACAAAACATCAAGAGCTTTTATTAGCAGCATTGTCCAAGATCTTTCTTGTTAGCAAGAGTTCATCTAGCTCATAACCTTAACTTTCGCTTGTATGCTTATGCTATTTTAGAAGTTAAATCAGCACATTAGCTATTTTATCTATACATAATAGCGTTTGCACTACATGTCATAGAATAATAACTTTGGAATTACATTAAAAAAACCAAGGCACAGTCTCCTACACCAATAGCAATCCTAGGAGTACGGTTAAAAGCACCCAGATCTCGTAGACTATTGACAAGTTCAGCTCAGAGTTGAGCTTCTGACTCTTGATAACCATCTTCTAGTATAACTAGCTCCTTACACATGTGTCCAATACATGTTCATCGACGGCATAGAATGACAAGCAATAAAAGGCGATCATCTTACCCTGACATGATGGTTATATCCCATAGGTCAAAAAATAAATGTAGCGCGTATCGCTTAAATCTCAGCAGGCACCATTGCCTATGCTTTTCAATCGATTGCTGTTTCAGTTTTCTAATTGGTATCTTAGCAAAGAAAGTATGTGCTCTTTAATTGAGAAGCGCCTAGAGAGATTCATAAAATTACTCAGTAGAAATTGCCTTGTAATGCATAGGGCATTATGGCACCAACTCTTTGACTCTTTTTTGCATGCTTCAGATAAAGCGGTAGCAACAAGCTCTTGAAGCATATTCCGTTGCCGATACGATCCATGATTGCAGGCTCTTTAATCTAAACATAACCAATATCACAATCTATATGGTTAGCTGCAGAAAATAATCATTGATGACTAAACTGCAATGATCCTAATCGACAACACTGTGTCGTTCATCATGTTGTTGCAGCATTGGCTTCGAACTCAACTTCAACATCGGTAGCTATCAGCTGCCTGCTCTGCTGGCACCATTACTGATGAGTTCATGCAAGAGATCACACATAATATCTAGTTTTAGAGATATCTGTAAGTTAGAATTTTATATTCTATCATCTCTTTGTTGTTGAAATTATTCATAAAATTAATCGACAGTATATGCAAAACATTTCCTAAAACCATATAGATTAGAAATGAGCACAACTCATAAGACAGTGGTAAACATTAAAACATGTAAGCTATTTAGCTTATGCCCTAGTAAGACTATATCAATAAGATATTTAAAAAATTGGATAAATAATGACAAATATTTGCAACCGCGCTGGCGAGTATAAAAATACCTCTTATGTTATTTATTTTTTTGAAGAACTGAAGTGGAAAACTAAATCTACTAATCTAATTAAAAGATAAATTTTTGGCAGTTAATTTTTCATCCATAAAGAATAGTTTAAATTTGATTGATCTATTTATGTTTGTTATGATAAGAAAAAGTTAATGTGCTCTCTGAGCACAAATTTATTATTTTAATGATGTATTGCGTTATATTGATTGGTAAATATCCAACGTATTCCTTTTATTTTCAATTAATGCTAAGAGCAACTTGATATATTTCAGCTCAGCTTGTGTAAAAAAGCTTACTTTTCTTTTTAATTACATATAATCAGCATACTCTCCTAACTAGCAGTCGGTGGTGATATATGTTCAGATTCTAATCCTAAGAAATGAATTAATTGTTCTATTGTGATGGATTTACTAAATTGCTTAGCTATCCAAATTATTACATCTAAAGCTTGGTTAGTAAGATTGTTATATATTGTGCTACAATATAAAAAATTTCCATCGCTTATTCCTCCAGCATTGATTTAGATAGGTAAGTAAGGTACTCGCAAATTTGGATTAAAAAATAACCTATAACAGCAGCTTATCAATTTTGATTTGCGATATAATAGACATTATCAGTATGATATCAATTGATTGATATTCAATCAATTGATTATTTTATTTCAGACTGATTTACTAGTGAAAGATAAATCTAAATTAGTTATTTTTAGCATAAATCACTGAAGATTGATAATACTTAGCCTTTGATATAGCGCCTTAACATGTAAATAAGGATAACTCATCAACTTTAACGATGAGGTTTTACTAACATGGTGAATAAACCTAATGTCTTTATTTAAGATCTTAACTTCGTCAATTTGGCCATAGTTATCAGGCACAATGAGAATCAAATTTTGTGCTGATTCTAATACTGATTTTAAGGCATAAATGTTTAACTGCTGACTGCTACACCACCAGTAATTTGCGAGCATATAACTTCTAACTATATTCTCATTCATCAAATTTTGCATATTTTTGTTCTAGTATCTAGGTGCTATCTGAACACTCTGACTGCTTTTTTATCATTCTATTCATAGTATTTTTACGATTGAAATGCATTGAGTTGCTATTTTATGGTTTTTTCTTGCAACCCTAAAACAGAAGTTAAGATATTTGTTTAGTAAACAATAAATTAGTTACTACTTCCTGAAGTATAGTATGATTTTTTAAATAATTTATGTTTAACTTTTAACCAATCATTCATGGATTGCAATGGAATTTTATTACCTAATACTGATTAAGATAATTTTTGATTATAAAGCCAAACATATCAATTCAGATAGATCTCAAGCTTTTCAGTAGAATTGAAATGATGGGATTTATAGCTATTTTTTATGCGCTAATTAAATCGCTAGACCATACCATTTATTTGAAGACATCAAGAGTTATGTTCATTTCTGATATATGATATTTCGGAGATGCCATCATGTGCTCTGCTAATTCATTTCATGAATGATTTCAATAACACAGAGATAATATGCTAAGAAAAACCCTACATTACAAATATCTGTAAAACTAAATATTATATGTGATCTCTTGCATAAACTCATCCGTAATGCTTTTAGGCAGCTGATAGCCATCGCCAGTTTGAGTCTGAGGATCTCAAAAGCTCCATGCTGCTGCCATCATCCGTAACAGTTATTTGCCAAAGAGAACCATATAGACTTTATATTGGCCAATGTTAAGATTAAAGTGCTTAAGGTCATAGATGGCAGTAGTAACGGAATATAATTCAACAACTCGTTGCTGCCAGCCTGATCTAAACAGTACAAAAAAAACGTTTAAGAGTTGCTACTTTATCTTATACCTGCTAGTGGGGGGGGCATCTTTACTTGTGATTTTTACGAAGCTCTCTGGTAGCGCTTCCAGGTAAAAAAGCACATATCCTTTATGCAAATGTTCACTTAGCAGAGTGAAACTCCTATGCGATGGTTTGAAGAGTAAAGACAATGTAGTTCTTGCAAAATTTAAGCAATATACGGCGCTAAGTTTATTTCTTGCTCGATAAACACTCATGTCATCAGCCAAGAGGATTACCTTTTCATCCTGGTGACTATCCGGAATCACTGAACATTTATGTAAGGATCTAGTTGCGCTTGAAGATTCTTATTTAAAGTCAGAAGCGCACCTGGCCAAACTTTTCAATAGCCTAATGACCTAAATGGCTTTGCCCGTTCTCCAAGCATTGCTAGTAGAACCGGTAGCCTTGGTTTTTGGAATGCAATGTCAAAGATGTCCTGGGACACGCAGCACACCAACGCTGTTAGGTACATAAACTATGTAATATCATGGCTTAACTTTCCAAAGTAATACAACTAAAATTAAGGCTGAGCTGACTTAGAACCTCTCCAGATAACAGAAAGCCGTGATACCATTAATAAAACCCTTTATATTTTATTAGCAAGATTTTTAACGAACTATTATTCACCGATGAAGAAGAAGCCTAGAGAAAGATCGAGAAGAACTGCTGCAATTCTAAGACTTCAAATCAGCACACTTAGCGTATCAATAAGAACGACCAATCCAATTAAATCGGCTTTTGCGACAGTGAGACTACTAAACCGAAGCACAACGCAAAGAATTTATAGTTCTATAAAAACAACTCTTTCAATAGTATTTAAGTTGCTATAGTCTGCTTAAAAAAGATAGAACCGGGCTAATGGGATTAAGCCTGTTTTATAACCATACTGGTAAACAAATACCAATTTAAAGATGGATAACAAATTCACTAAGCATCAGAATAGAAGATGACCTAACCGCCGCATACACAAGAGTTACTAATAACTCTTTATATTTTATGCTTAGCCAGCAATTTTAATAAAAACAGATTGAAATAATATGAAAACGATTGAAGTTAACAAAAAACTTTACTGCTATATCGATAATATCATACCAAGCATATAGATAAAAATGCATTGGTAATAATATTACGACGCATATTAAGATTTGACGTTACTAAGTCGCATAATCTAACTCTTAGTAATTATAAGTAATATAATGAGCAAAGGTGGAAAAATAAATTAATTTCATTCTATGCTAAAGCATAGAATGCTTCATAATTTATTGCTTTCCAACAATTATGCATATAAAAGCAAAGCAATTGATCGCTTTATGCTTGTTTTATCTACTATATACAATTTAAATAAACAAGCTTTTTTTAGCGAAAGCAAGAAAAGCAATCAATGTAAGGATAGGCATTTATTTTGCTAACAATAAACAGAGCTTATTTGGCAATATATAAACAGATAAAACCTAGTCTGATACCCAAGATCAGTCTTATTTGGTAATTATCAACATAAAACACCAATCATAAATGCAATATGATTGAACTAATTATGTAATAGATGAAGTTTCCTATTGAATTGCTTGAGAAGGCATGTAGTATGATTTAAATAAATATTATTGCTAACTTAGTAATTACTGCTATATATAGAAGTATTACTGCGGAGATAAATAAGTGGTATTGCATAAACGTGCAGGGCAATTCGCCCAACAAAGTGATTTAATAAATGTTAAACAGTTGATTTCACAATATTATTCACTACAACCGCAAGTAGAAAACCATAATCATAGCGTTAAATTTGGTACATCAGGTCATCGCGGCAGTTCTTGTCGTAATACTTTTAATGAACAACATATTTTAGCGATTACACAATCTATCATAGAACTTCGTAGATTAAATGGTATCACCGGCCCTTGCATAGTAGGAAAAGATACTCATGCTTTATCCGCGCCTGCTTTTATAACGGTTATTGAAGTGTTGATCGCTAATGGTGTTAAAGTTATCGTACAACAAGACGGTGATTTTACACCAACACCTGCTATTTCTCATGCTATATTGGATTATAATAGTCAGCATAAAGAAAAAGCCGATGGTATTATGATCACACCCTCACATAATCCGCCGGAAGATGGTGGCATTAAATATAATTCACCACATGGCGGTCCAGCTGATAAAGCACTGACAGTTGAAATTGAACGCTTAGCAAATCAATTTATTACTGATCAATTATCCGCTATACAACATATCAATTATCAAATCGCTATTAAAGATCCTCTCTATCAGCAACAAGATCTTATTGAGCCTTATGTTGTTACTTTGGATGATGTTATCGATATGAGTGCGATTAAAAAAGCTGAATTAAAAATAGGTGTTGATCCATTAGGTGGAGCTGGAATAAATTATTGGAAACGTATTGCTGAATATTATCAACTTGATTTAGAGTTAGTAAATGAACAAATAGATCCAACATTTAGCTTTATGCCTTTAGATCATGATGGCGTGATCCGCATAGATTGTTCTTCGCGTTGGGCAATGAAAGGCTTATTAGATTTGCGCAATAAATTTGATTTAGGTTTTGCTAATGATCCTGATCATGATCGTCATGGAATTATAACGCCAACAGGATTAATGAATCCAAATAATTATCTCAGTGTTGCTATCAATTATCTATTTCGACATAGGCCACAATGGAAAAAAGAAGTTGCGGTTGGCAAAACATTAGTTTCTACTGCGATGATCGATCGTGTTGTTGCCGATTTAGGACGTAAGTTAGTTGAAGTACCAGTTGGTTTTAAATGGTTTGTTAATGGCTTATATCAAGGAAACTATGGCTTTGCTGGGGAAGAGAGCTCTGGTGCCGCTTTCTTACGATTTGATGGAACACCATGGACTACAGACAAAGATGGTATCATTCTATGTTTGTTAGCTGCTGAAATAACAGCAGTGACAGGTAAAAACCCACAGCAGCATTATCAGGAACTAACTCACCGTTTTGGTGAACATTGCTATAGACGCATCCAAACTAAAGCTAACCATAAAGAAAAACAACGTTTAGCTAACTTATCATCTGCAATGGTATCAGCAAAGATGCTGGCAGGTAATCCGATTATTGCACGCTTAACAAAAGCGCCAGGCAATGGTGCAGATATTGATGGTTTAAAGGTAATAACGGATTATGGTTGGTTCACTGCACGACCTTCAGGCACAGAAGAAGCTTATAAAATTTACTGTGAAAGTTTTTGTGGTAATGAGCATCTTAATTTGATTGAACAAGAAGCTATCCAAATAGTTAATCAAGTTATTGCAGATTCATCAGTTTATTATTCTATAAATGTCACATAATAAATTTATTGGATTAAATCTTAACAAGAATAAAAATAATGCAATAATTAAATGCATTATCTTAATATGGATATGGTTAGTTATTATTAAGGCATAAAACAATATCCAATTCCTATCTTAGTCAGGATGGCTGCTGACTAAATTTGATTGTTTTCCAAACTTAGCCAGTAAATATCCAATATAAATAGGTAAGTAATGATTTAAATAGGTAAGTAATGATTATGCTCAATAGAGTTATATGACCATATAATTATCATATCATATGATATTAAGTTAATACTTAACAGGCTATTAAGCAATAAATTCACTGAGTAAAACGAAAATTAATTGCAGTAAAATGGAGTTCTTTCTGTTGTTTACTTACTTGATAATTTATTAAATCAAGATTTTTTACTAAAATAAAATATTTTATTTAGTTGGTTTTTATGTGCATAAGATGAAAAATTCTCATTTTCTTTCCGGTAGTTCTTCAGTAATGCTAAATGTGGGTTCCTAAAATAACAATTAGCACCGCGGCATAAAATTCTATAACTTTATCTGTTTCATCTGCCAGAGCGCCCCAACAACACTAATATGGAAATATATCTCCATTGATGTGATTTACAAATCAAATTAATACCATCACTATTAGGTAAGCGAAGATCGAAGATCAATAGATCAGGTTTATAGGTCGCTGATTTGATAAATACTTTCCTTTCTGATAGAGCTTCCTTCTTCGATATACGCAAAAATTTTCACCTTCTAACAATGACAATTATTAGAAATCATCTAATATATTTTTCGTCTTTAATGATTAAAATCATGTGCAAAATCACACTCCATTTTGATTATATGTTCTATGGAAATTATGTCAGATATGGCAGATATGGCAGATATCGCAGGAGGTATCATATTATGGAAGACAATATTGTTTTTTTAAATAATTAAGGGTTAACTTTGAACCAGTCTTTCATAGCGTAAATGGAATTTCACTACCTTACACTGATTAAGCATAATTTCTAATTATACAGCTAAAGACATCAATGCATAGTGATTTCAACCTCTTCACTAGAATTAAAATGATAGGCTTTGCAGGCATCTTCCTATGAGTCCATTAAATCGCTCAGCCATACCATTTGTTTGATGATTCCTAGGCAAGCCACTAAACCAGTATTCTATACTAAGCTCTGTACGCAAATAGTTGAATTTATGTTTTCCGATGACTAAACCATTTTGTAGACAAGAAAGTGGAGGCCTTTAAATTCTTTGTAAGCGTATATAAGCACCCAATGGATACAATCAATTGGAGATTTTCTCTGTAAGATCACGTAAAAATTCTCGACTATTGTGCCAACTGTCTCTTATGGTTTTGTAAAGATAGATAAAACCAACACCTAGTAGCGCATTCTATACCTACTAAAAAATTGCATCGTGAAGTTTTGTTTGGCATTTGCAGAAAATATCTCACATCTACTCAAAGATAATCAGACTTGCAGCTTTTAAATGCTTTATGCGTTGATTTCTGAGCTTTCTGACTCATTTAGGCGCTAATTATCCCTTCCGTACCTCTGCATAAAACAGAGCTATAAGCCAGATCCAAATACAATGGAGTTCAGGAATTCACGTCCGACTTACCAGCAAATCCTCAAGATATGAGATTGGAAAAAACCTTTTTTTACAAGAACCTACTATGGCTTTCTAAGCTGGCGACATCGTCTTTTAAAAAAATAATGAATATGGCTCTATGATCATCAATATCATTTCGTTTTTGCCATTTAACAAAAACAAGTTTAGATACACTAAAACACTAAAAAAAAGTATACGCAAGCTTTTTTCTTACCTGAAGACTAGCTTTCATTTTTAGATGCTATAGTTGCTTGATGATAAAGCCTCATACATTCGTCATAATATTTTGCATCAACTTTATCCATCAGTAGCCATCTTGGGATGAATATGACTGTACGACTAGCGTCTATATTAATGATCCTGAAGCAAAAACATCTAATAACTAGAGCTAATTCACAGGTAATTGCACTCTTATCAACGTAAGCCAAACCTTCAAGCACTTCACAATTGCAAGGAATAATGCAATATAATTCAAACACTACAATATCTCCTTTTCTTATTTGATAAAAATAAATTTTTACTTTTGCTACAAGATAATCAACACTAGCTAAACAAGTAGTAATGATTTGTTTTTAACACTTTTAATGCTAAAATGCCTTATGTATTCTTTACTAATGCACAATTCAGTTATCACTTTAGTAAAATTAAGGAAATAGAACTGCAAACCATAATCAAAACATAATTTTGCCTGTAAATAAGCACATTGTTTTCAACTGATGGCATAAATAATTGATAAAGCCAAATTAATGTTGTCAATATACTTATCAATATAAACGATAAAGATAACTATAACTATTGGAATTGGACCATTGAATTTGCTGAACACATTTTTTGATAGCATCAAACAATGCTTGCTAGAGCGTCATACTTATTTTGGTGTATGAGGGTTTTGGAAAAAACAGCATACTTTTCTGATTGATTCCATGGGTAACTTCAACAACAGAAAAAGATATGGCATGAAAAGTTCACTTATAGGATATCCGCAAAACAAAATATTACCTCTGATCCTTTTTATGAACTCATCTGTAATGCTAGAATGTAGTTAATATCCACCCCGTTGATGGCAAGCTCAAAGCCATGCTGTAACAGCAGATTATAGATTGGGACATTTAATGAATTTTTATCAATCGTTACAAGACCAATACCACGCTTAATTATCGACGCTTCTTACGTGATATTAATAGAGCATTACTCCTACATTCCTATCTATCTGCTACTTATAGACAATAGCAAAGAAATTACATACCGACTTTTTGGTCCGTAAAACGTTTAGTCACAGAAAAAGATAAATTTGCTAGTTTGTGTGGAGAATTTGGTATAGTGTAGCGCACTATGGCGCGAACGGCTCAAAGTCAGCTACATTGGCTTCTGGATGATCATGATCTTAACACTGTTTTATATTCTAGAATATGTGAATTTTACAGGAATTCATCCAGATAGATAGCCCATAATAAATCTTCTAGAAATCCTAAAAACTAAGTAAATTATGAATATACTATGCGACTTTATCTATTATACACTGCCTGTTTATCCAAAACGCTTTAAGATCTCAATCCAAAAATTAATGATAACATAGACCGATTGATTTTTTATGACACACTATAAAAAAGCCATACAGCAATGCATATCCAACCGAGATCTACAATTTTTATTGACACGTAAATATTGCACACCTATAGATGCGATTATCCGGAGTTTTTAGAAACGCAAGCAGGCTAAGACTGCTACACGTGAATAAAATTATTACATTGATGTAGATAATAAGTGAAAAGCATGCTTGTAGCTAAATTCATATTTCATATGGAAATAGTAGTAAAATCAACTTGGCAAATAGATATGATGAATACTGATAAGATAACGATTTGTATTTCTTAGACAAGATACATAAGATGATAATTTAGACAGATCTATATCCTCATACTCAACTAAACCACTTTTAAGCATTGATGACGTCTGAATAACTTTATTAAAAACAGCACAAAGGCATTAACTTTTAGACCATTGTATCTGTTGAGCGAATGCCTGACTATGGCACTTTGTGGTATATGTCTGTGGTAAAAAAAGATCTGCGCTACTGCTATGCTTCTACTAAATGTTCTAGGAGCTATTTTTTTGCTAAAGCTATAAGTTCAACCCATGCAGTTCATACTGTATCTAAGCTACAAATCTTAACTTAGTTATTATAGCACAGCGTGTTCATATTTTACTAGACTCCAACTGACAAGATATTAGTTTTACTATGCCACATCTTCTTTAGGCTTTTTTCAACAATAACTACTAGCTAACTTAAGGCTCTGTTTCTCGCCGCTACCAGCGTTATGCTGAATGAGCACGCAACCATAGTTTTGAAATTTATATCTTCTATTCCTTGGTCATTTATGACCAACAACTCAATCAATATCTGCATGTTCATGTTTCCGGTTTTACCAGTAGCAGTCTAGATATTTATTAAAGACGATGTATAGCGTGTGACCGCTTCTTCAAAAAAAGAGTGATCTAAGAAATCTAACAAGTTTATATCATCTAGACGCTTCATCACAGCTATGAGCTAATAAATCCAAGCAGTATTTTTTCTTGTCTTTGGCCATATCTGCAACAGGAAGCAGTAGTAGCGTTATATGAAGGCATAGTACGGACGTTACACTAGAAATAGCACACTTTGCTAAAAAGATGAAATTGGGCCGTGTGGCATAGCATAAAAATACCTCATTGGCTACTTTAAACGCAATCTGCGGTAGTATATCAGTGTTAAAAATGCAACATTACCAAATAAAGAGTAGTTATAGATCATTACTATAACCAACCATACTCAGGCTAAGCAGTACATGCAGCAGACACACTAACGCAGAAAAAGATGATCGTGGTGCTATATTAGCTATATGGCTAACTAAGCATTTTAAGACGGTGCGTTACTATGGTTTCTTGTATAGTCCTAAACTAGGCACATTATTACATAATTACATAATGTGTATATAAAGCGGCTGTTGATATTGTGGCATGCAAAAAACTTAGAAATCATGAGTTTACAGTTATGATAAAAGAATTTTCATCTACAGCTCCAACAATATAATAAATGCCATTACGTATTTGGAACATGCTGCTTTTTTATTGACGGCTTATTATTGACTGCTTAGCCGCTTAGCTTGCTTAGCAAGCAAGAGAATTATTATCAGAAAGAATGCATAAAATAGAAAATAAAGATTATTAACCACCTTAACGAAACCATAGAATTAATATCTCTGAAATTACTGTATTAGATCAAAGAATATATACTACGATGAAATTTTCACTTACAACAAAAAAGAGTAATTTAATTTTCTAACATGAGCCACCTACTTAGCTAGCCAAGACATCATTCAAATGAATGATATGTGGTCGGGCAATTTAATGGTCGCATAGAAGATGGACTACAACCCC
Source organism: Arsenophonus sp. (assembly GCA_046530935.1). Taxonomy (GTDB): domain Bacteria; phylum Pseudomonadota; class Gammaproteobacteria; order Enterobacterales; family Enterobacteriaceae; genus Arsenophonus. The sequence continues at coordinate 937 of JBHEQW010000049.1, read as the reverse complement.
ATCATTTCAATTCTTATCAAGAACTTAAAAATCACTCTGCATAGATGTATTTGACTGTATAATTAACAATTACTCCAATCAGCATTAGTATTAGACGATAGTAGTAAAACTCCTTTGCAGTATACGAAAGATTTGTTCAAAATTAACTATGAGTTATTCAAAAAAACCACACATATCTTCCGATATGTGCTACCTAGTAATGTTAAAGCACAGTATAATTAAAATAGCAATAAAAATTAACTTCATTTTCTAAATTTTGATTTTTCCATAGATATTCAAGAGCTTGCAAGATTATTAAAGCAACCAGGAAAAACGACTAGAAAACTAAAATAAAAAATAATACTATGACATATAACCTAAAAAACACCTACTACGCCACTAAATATCAACTCACCAAGTTACATAAGCTATATATTTGTATCATCCTCTTTACATAAATACAGTAAAAGAATCATATATGCTATTTATGCTGCACATAAGCAGGTGTTTTGCGCCGTAATAAGAATAGTAATGAATGCTAAATTTAAAATCTAAACCCAACTTTTTTTTACTTTGCCTTGCATGTTTAATATCAGTGTTAGCACCTGATAACATCAATTGTGGATTACTTTGCATTTATGCATAAATAACTATAGCATAATAAAATAATATTTATTGTCCAAATAAATATTATACATTGCTGAACTCCGCGCCAAACACGAAACAAAGTGCAAAAGTGCAATATAAATTAAAAAAAATAGCAATCATTTAGATAAAATTGTTAATACGCTAGAATTTTGAAAGGACAGTCTGAATTTATAGTAAAAAATTTGCTGCGATTTTAGTCCCATAATAATTTGCTAACTTCATGCGAAGGGACTATGGTGTTTCACACCATACCATATTATGATAATTTAGTTTTAATTTTCTAATATTTCTAGCACTAGATAGTGCTGGC
>JBHEQW010000048.1:0-12247 GCA_046530935.1 Arsenophonus sp. | reverse complement strand
ATATTTAGCTAATACTACATTATTAAATATTTCCGCAACTGAAATTCGTGAACGGAAACGTAATGGAAAAAGTTGTAAAGATATATTGCCACCTGCAGTTTTGCACTATGTTGATAAACATCATCTTTATCAAAATTGCTTATAATTAATAAATATAAAAAATTTATAAAAATATTCTTAAACTATTCTTAGTATATAAGGTTATTGGTACTATCTTGGCGCTTTTTATATTGATTATGAAAAATAAAGCATAATTTTTGATAATTTATCCTAAAACTAATTATAAATATTCAAGTTTTTTTATTAAAAATTAGATCTAAATATAGGTTATCTTATGCTTATTTTTTACAACAAAAATTCATTATTATATATAATATAACATTAATATTTTTATGACTTATTCTTATTTCTAGTGTATGTGGTTTCTAAGATGATGGTGGGATATCTCCTGTTTTGCTAATTGATTTTGTGAATGATTTTAACAACAGAGAGATGATATCCAATGAAAAGTCTACTCTATAGGTATCCGCTAAACCAGATATTATTTGTAATTCCTTGCATAAACTCATACGCAATAGTGCTAAAAAGCTGATAGCCACCAACAACACCACAGCTATTGAGGCTCAGCTAGAAACCATGCTGTGACATCATCATGAAATGCAGACTTGTTGACTGGGATAAATCACCATGCAGAGTCGTTAGTAAATGTTATTTGCCATAGCTAACTATACGGACTTCTATTGATGATATTGAGATTAAAGTGCCTTAATGTCATGGACCGCAACGGCAACGTAATATGTTTCAACACTTAGTTGCTGCTACTACCATTTTGTCTGAAGAGTGCAAAAATTGTTTAAGAATTGCCAATAGCTTGTATGCCTAGGATAGACATCTCCGCCTGTGATTTTCATGAAGCTCTTTGGATAAATACTTCTTGATGAAGAATACCATAGTCTCTTTGCAAGTACCATCAGTGGACTGAAACAGAAATCGCTTAAATCATACAGGCAATGGTGGCTATATGATTTAAGTTATACATGCTACGTTTATTTCTTGGCCGATGGCATATACACTTCTGTCAGGCAAAAGCTGATCGTCTTTATCTGCTAGCATCACTATTGGCGTTACTGAGCATAAACGTAAGGATCTAATTGCGCTAGAAGCCGCTTATCAAGAGTGAAAAGCGAATTAGACTACCCTTCTCAATGATTTGGAAGAGCGTTAGTTAACAGTCTCTACCAGGCTTGCTATGTGTAACATATTAACGTAGTGCCCTTAGTTTTTGTAATGCAAAAGCAAAGATATTCCAGGACATACAGCAGAATGGTATTTGGTAGAAAAAAGAGTTAATGTAACTGGATCATCACTCCTAAAATATATGGAACAGAAAGTTAATGCTTAGCCTGCTGGAAAAGTTTGAGATAATAGAAAGAGCTTCAATGCCGATAATAAAACCCTTGATGTTTTGTTCCCAATGTTTTCAACAAAGCATATTCCATAACATCTATGAAGAAGCTTGAGAAAGATGGAGAAGAATTACTGGTATTCTACGACTTCCTGTCAGAGTACCGAGTCAAGCAAGAATGATGAACCTAATTGAATCATCTTTTTCGACAATGAGTTATGAAGGAAGGCGATACACGAAGAATTATAATTTGAGAAAAACAATGGTTTCATTGGTATTTAATATGCTTCAGTTGCTAAGAAAAGGTGGACACGTCTAAGGAGATTTAATCTTCTAACTCCTGGTGTGGTACATAATATCAAATTTAAGGATGGAGAATAGATTTACTAAGCATCATATAGCGGAATAGTGATAGCTTGGACTGTCATATAGCAGATTTCCTAATAACTCTTTTTTTATTTAATTTGAAATCAAATATTAATCTTTAGAAGGAATTGAACTTTAATAATTTATTATCGACAAGCTAGTCGATAATAAAGCGCAAGATATTATCAGTATTGATATACATAAAAAATCTAGCATTATTGATTGCATGATAGTCTCTACTGGAACCTCTAGTCATTACCTAACATCAGTTTCTGAGAAACTAATTGAAGGATGTTATAAAAGAAAAATAATTCTTCTTAATGTTATAGGAAAAGTATTTCTAATTGATCATTGTCAATTTAGGCGATGCAATTATTCATGCTATACAAAAAATAATCGGCAGATGTATGAAGTTCAAAAACTCTAGAGTTGAAGTTGAAATTACAACTGATTGCCGTTGGTAGCAAAATGACTGATTAGATCTAAACTACTTCTCAAAATTATCTCTATTGTTTTCAAAAATATGTCGCTTTTGATCTCATCGAGATCCAGGGTAAGGAAAAAGAGAAAAAATACTGATCTCAATCTTCTTATAAAGAAAGAATGAGAACAACTGATAGCTGCAGTTAGTAAAGATAATCGCATAATTACACTGGATTATACATTGGCACAAGCTGAACAGTTCAATAACTTGCTGAACGCTGAACAATCAAGTTAATGAAAATAAATGAAGGCAATATTAGCTTTCTAATTGGTGGTAAGAAGGTGTCTAGCCCAATGCCTACTAGCAGAATAAAGTTGATCACTGTCATCCTTAACAATACCTCATCCTTTAGTTTGAACATGTGTTGTAGAAAACTTTTACTGCTTTGTCATGGAAGATTACAACAAATCATTATTACTATGGGTAATAACATATTTTATGTAGGTTATTAGTGTGAATCTAAATAAAGAAATAAAAGAAAAGAAACACAGCCATTTTCGCGATTATACAGCAGAATCTACTCTATTCATTCGTCGTGCGTTGATAGCTTTTATTATCATTGTGATATTAATCAGTACCTTAATTGCTAATCTTTACCATCTACAAGTAGTTCGGCATGAAGACTACCAAACTCGCTCCAATTATAATAGGATAAAATTAATTCCTGTTCCACCAAGTAGAGGTATTATTTATGATAGAAATGGAATCCCTCTTGCGTTAAATAGAGCATTTTATCAATTAGAAGTTATTCCTGAAAAAGTAGCTAATTTAACAGAATTATTAGCACAATTACGTGATGTGGTCGATCTTACTGATGAGGACATTGCAAACTTCAAAAAAGAACGTAAACGTTCACGCCGCTTTACCTTTATACCGTTAAAAACATCTCTAGATGAAGTGCAAGTTGCACGTTTTGCCGTTAACCAACACAAGTTTCCAGGAATTGAAGTCAAAGGTTACCAACGTCGCTATTATCCGTATGGTTCAGCGCTAACGCATGTTATCGGTTATGTAGCCAAAATTAATGATAAAGATATAGAACGTCTAGAAAATGATGGGTTACTGAAAAATTACACTGCCACTCATGATATCGGTAAATTAGGTATAGAACGATATTACGAAAATATTTTACATGGAAAAACAGGCTATGAAGAGGTTGAAGTTAATAGTCATGGAAAAGTTATACGTCAGCTTCATGAACAACCACTACAGGCAGGTAAAGATATTTACCTCACTATTGATCTTAATTTACAAATTGAGATTGAAAAGTTGCTAACCAACAGTCGATCTGCCGTAGTTGTAACCGATCCACGTAACGGAGAAGTACTAGCGTTGGTATCTACACCAAGCTATGATCCTAATCTCTTTGTTAATGGTATCTCTAATAAAGATTACCAAGCTTTATTAGATAACCCTAATCGTCCGCTAATTAATAGAACTACACAGGGATTATATCCTCCAGCTTCAACAGTTAAACCATTTTTGGCGGTTGCAGCGTTAAGTGAAAAGATTATCACTATTAATTCTACAATTTTTGATCCAGGCTGGTGGGAATTACCAAACTCAGAAAAACGTTACAGAGATTGGAAAAAATTGGGGCACGGTAGATTAAATATCCTTAAAGCCATTATCGAATCAGCTGACACCTTTTTTTATCAGATTGCTTATGATATGGGTATCGATCGAATCTCTGATTGGATGCAGAAATTTGGTTATGGCCAGTATACTGGTATTGATCTTGGTGAAGAACGTTCAGGTATTATGCCAACAAGGGAATGGAAAGAAAAACGCTACAAAAAACCTTGGTATCAAGGAGACACTATCCCGGTAGGTATTGGCCAAGGTTATTGGACCACAACACCGATTCAAATGGCAAAAGCATTAGTGACCTTAATTAATAACGGAACAGTCAAAATTCCACATCTGCTTTATGGAACTAAATTAGGTAATGCCATGATACCATATGAACAGAAAAATTATATCCAAATCGGCGATATTTATTCAAGCTTTTGGAAATTAGCTAAAGATGGTATGTATGGTGTCGCTAATGCACCAAACGGTACAGCATGTAGAAATTTTGCCAACACGAATTATAAAGCTGCTGTTAAATCAGGTACAGCACAAGTATTCAGCTATGAAACATACAATGCCAATAAATTGTCTGAGCACTTACGTGATCATAAATTAATGATTGGATTTGCCCCTTATCAAAATCCAACCGTTTCAGTGGCTATTATTCTTGAAAATGCTAGTAATGGCCAGGCGATTGGTGATCTTGTCCGCAATATTTTTGATTATGTATTACTTAGTAAAAAAAAGATACCGCAAACAATAGATATAAATCTATATCCACAAGAAGATCAGTAATATATGACCGATAAATCATATAAATTATCTATTTGGAAACATTTGCATATTGATATTCCACTTTTGATGATTATTCTTCCATTAACAATATACAGTCTAATGATCATGTGGAGTGCTAGTGGGCAAAATATTGATATGATGCAGCGAAAATTGATACAAATCACTATTGGATTTGTTGTCATGATTATTATGGCGCAAATTTCACCGCGTATTTATGAGAATTGGGCTCCTTACCTGTATATCTTTTGCCTAATACTCTTGTTTTTTGTTGATGTGTTTGGGCAAATCAGTAAAGGTGCGCAACGATGGTTAGATCTTGGTTTTATTCGTTTTCAACCATCTGAAATTGCTAAAATTGCGGTTCCGTTGATGGTTGCACGTTTTGTCAATCGCGATCTTTGTCCGCCTACTTTAAAAAATATCCTAGTGGCATTAATACTTATATTTCTCCCAACACTATTAGTTGCCGTTCAACCTGATCTTGGTACATCTATTTTAGTTGCTGCATCCGGCTTGTTTATCCTTTTCTTGGTCGGCATGAATTGGAAATTAATTGCCATTGCGGCTATGTGTATCGCTTTTTTTATTCCTATTCTATGGTTCTTTTTAATGCATGATTATCAACGAGATCGCGTTATGATGTTACTAGATTCGGAAACTGATCCACTAGGTGCTGGTTATCATATTATTCAATCAAAAATTGCTATTGGTTCAGGTGGATTATTTGGTAAAGGTTGGTTACATGGCACTCAATCTCAATTGGAATTCCTGCCTGAACGTCATACTGATTTTATTTTTGCCGTATTAGCTGAAGAGTTCGGGTTAATTGGCGTAGTTATTTTACTAATATTATACCTACTATTAATTATGCGCGGATTAATAATTGCCGCTAATGCACAAAATACCTTTGGTAGAGTTATAGTTGGTGGGTTAATGTTAATTTTTTTCGTTTACTTATTCGTTAACATTGGTATGGTTAGCGGTATTTTACCGGTAGTTGGCGTTCCTTTACCATTAGTTAGTTATGGTGGCTCGGCATTAATTGTTTTAATGGCTGGATTCGGTATTATTATGTCAATTCATACCCATCGAAAATTTCTGTCAAAAAGTTTATAATTGCGAAGTCTGTAATGCGGTATTAGAGTCTTATATTTACCATTAAAATACCAATTTTAGATAACAGTATTTCTTAAACTAAACAATATGCTAATATGTCTACTGTGAAAATTATGCTTATTTTTAGTCTATGCGGTTTTGGAGATGGTGACGTGTATCCTCCTGATTGATTTTGTGAGTTATTTTAATATCATAGAGATGATATGTCATAAAAAAGTCTAACTTAATATGTATTTGTAAAAGAAGATACTACCTCTAATCCCTTGTATGAACGCATCTATATGTGCCAAAAAGCTGTGATAACTACAGCATTTGAGGCTGAGCTTGAAGACATACTTACAAGAACATGCTGAACGCTAGCTTTATCTATTGGATGCTTGTGTCATACATCCGTTGATTTGTAACTATTATTTGCAGCAGCGAACTATATAGACTGGACTTGGTATTACTGATGTTGAGATTAAAGTACCAAAGAGTCAGATAGTGGATCATCAAGTATCTATCATAGTGATAACATAATATGCTTCAACAGCTCGTTTGTCCGTCTTATCTAAAATCCGCAAAAAAACATCTAAGAGTTGCTCCATGTCTAGTACCGCACCATGCGAGGCATCTTCTACTCTGTGTTTTTTATGAAGCTTTAATGGAGTTTTTTGTGAAAAAAATATACGCTCTTTCTGCCAAGTACTATCAGTAGAGTGAAATTGGAATGGTTTGAAGATCATAAGCAACGCTGGCTGTAGGATTTAAGGGATACATGCTACGTTTGTTTTTTGGCCGATGACATATACACACACCCATGTATGATTCTGATCAGGCAAGATTATAATAACATTTACATGCTGTTCATTATTGGCGTAACTGCTCATTTGAGCAAGGAGGAGCTAGTTGTGGTCGAATCCGCTTATTGAAAGAGTCAGAAGCGAACTTATGTTAATTTCTAAATGGCCTGCAAGCACGTGCTTTAATTGTATCTCATATTATTGCTACTGTAGATGCATGAATGGTTGCGCATTGTTTTTTGGAATGTAATGGCAAAGATATTTCCTGGACAACATGCCGCAGCAACGCTGTTGGCCACATAAAACATCTAATATGCTATGGCTTCATTCCAAAAAAGTCATGTAACCAAAAATTCAAGATAAGAAAGCTCCGCAAAAAGTCTGGTTAGAATAGAGAGTTGTGATGCCGCTAATATAATAAATATCTTAATGTTTTGTTAGCAAGGTTTTTAGCGAAGTATCCTGCAGAGATAAAGAAACTGAAGAAAGATCTAGAAGAATTTTTGATATTTTAATACTTCTCGTAAGCTACGCTTACTACTATGCGTCAAAAATAAGAACAAGTAATCTGATTAAATCAGCTTTTTCTTCAACACTGAGAGGATACGAATTTTATGCGCAAATATAACTCTGTAGTTCTAAAGCAATAACTCTTAGAATTGTATTTTTAAGCGGCTCCATTCTTGTCAGAATATATAGAAACTCGACTAAGTGGATTTTTGACATGTTAAGAAACATATTGGTTGTAAACAATGTCGAATTTGAGGATGGAGAACATATTCACAAAACATTAGATATGGAGTACTTGCCTGACCATCATACACCAAATTTATTAATAACTCAATATAGTGATAGCACAAGATATATTAGTAGCAGAGCTGCATTACGAATGCATTATCATTTTAGCGCTAGTAATAACTATCAATTTAATAATCAAATTATATCAAATAGTAAAAGAACCTGCTCATTGGACTGAAGCAGGCTTTGCTAGCATTTTAGCTCTAAAGTTATTAATAGAAATAAATGCGAGGGCTAAAAAAAACGGCCTTTATGAATTTATAGTTTCACAACCTACTATTTTTTACTTATTCTAAGTTTTAGACCAACATTACTAATTTAATCAATGGCAAAATGATGATAGTTCGTTAACATTAATGATCAAGGCAATCAACTCTTCTCGCACACCACCTATATAAGCATGTAGAAATATAGTGCTATCTCTAGTAGCTACTGATCGGTTAAATTTAATACTAACTATACATATTAAAATTGATCTAATCTTAGTTTCCATTTCCATCACCTTAGTGATGTTATCTAGTAGGATTGCGGTCAATATTACTAAGCAAAATTATGCCCTGCCTCTAAATCACTGAAATTAAAGACTAATTTCTCAAGAAGAAATCAATCAACACCAATCATGACCGCAAGCAAACAGATTTATCTCAATCAATGTAACACATAACAATCACTAATATAGTATTAACCAATATGGTTACTAAAAATAATCCTGGCATATATCGTCAATAAAATTAGCAAATCTGAGCAGCGGTGCTGCCTGCTTATCACATTACTGAACTTTGTTTTTTACAAATAGGCTATTAAGTGATAAATCCAGAATGGAAGAAGCATTCTGGCAGTCTATGTTTATTTTGAAGACAACTAAACAATACCTTTGTATGTATTGTATACAATTATTTAATAATATCTGTCGCGTGAAACTTCTCTACCATTCCAAGCATACTAAAACAGCAGACAAATAAAAAATAAAACATTAATAGAATTAAATCAATCTAGCACTATAATAAATAGTGATTAATCCATTGATTAATTGATAGAATCTAATTAAAGTAAAATAAAAGCCAACTAGTCTAGTATCTAATATTTCAAAAATGAAATATGATTTTTAATTTAATATTGTGATGCCCACTATTATTATTAAATATGTAATTTTCTATTCCATTGGTAGAACTCTAATACTTAGTTAGCCTTATAGTTTCTAGCACTCTCTTTACTAATAGCAATAATTCTATGTAAATCAAGCTGATCCAATAGGCACTAAATATTTATGCTGAAGCTCTTATATTCTTATTGATTATTATTCAGGCAATGTTTTAATAAAAATATACAGATCACAACGTCGGTGATATTTAGCCGGCCTGATTAAAATGATAACGAGTTATATTATTGGTAAAATAATTAAATCTGGTAAAATTATCATAAATAATATTATTACTATCTATGAAAATTCTTTGGTCACAGATAACCCAATTTTTAAAGCCTATTTAGTTATATTTTTAACAGACCATATTGGCAAGAATAGATAGTAAAAATCCTTACACTAATATGAAGTATTTTTGCTATAGCTTTTACAGTGAAAAGCAAACACTCATATAGATCAAAGTAACTCCTACCTTAATGCCAACATAAAGCTAGATCTCATTAGTTTTAGTAGCTCGCAGCTCGGCAACAATCTGATGGATGATATCTCAATTTATGTATTGAAACAACTCAATCTGCTACTTATGTTGTTACAGTAAACATATTATTCACTGTGAACATTCATTAGAGTTGCATGCAATATTATTGTTACAAAATTTCTAATTGCGGCAAAACATTTAATAATCTTACTTGAACTAATATATCGAGACTACATCACAATGACAAATTCTTTAATTATCTATGCTTATGTTGAATAGCTTGACTTTCAGAGAACAAGCAAAATAAACAAAGCATTAATTTAAAAACAGCGTTTAGATGGCCTTTCTGCTTTCTTGTTTCATCTGCGACATCGAATATAAATGCACTAAGTGATATTGTTGAAATCCATGAAATATTTTTTCTGAATTATTTAAATAGAAGCATTTATTTCTTATATAGAAAAGCAAGAAAATTATTAGAGATGATGAGGATAAAAGGAAAGAACGAATCGCGCTCTTAATTGTCATAGATAAACATGGTGTCATATGAGCAATGAGATTTTTGAAGAATTTTATGCAGAGTCTGTTATCCGTTCGTTTTATCGAGGCAATCTCATTGATAATGAGTCTATCCTTTTTTCGTATAGAGCTAAATATACCATGAAACCTTTATCCACATTGCCTAAAACATACATTTCAATTAAGTTTTCACTTATAACAGATCTAAAACTGATTCTATATCTTTTTAGCAAAAAAATGGCTTTTACTCTTCAATTAAAGGCAACTTAATTTATTAATAATGAACAACAATGTTCAACTCCTTTGATTAAACAAATACCTACTTTCTTACTGTCAATTGCTTGAATGCTAATGTACAATGGTATATATGCACCTTATGTTTAAATAATCACTCAAGCGCTGATCTATGCTATTTTCTTCAAGAAAATAGAAGTTATAAAGAAAAAGAATTCACCTTTAATAAAATCCGTCAATTAAATTGGAATAGTTTATTATGGAACAAAACACTGAATGTATACGCTATTAAGATAGGATACACTATTGCGGCAGGTTAAATAACCTAGTTGCCTTAGCTATCGAAGAAAATGTGCGATTTATATTTGTTGTATTAGATGTTCATGCCAGTAAAGTGGTCTACTGGATGCTGAAAGCAAGAAATTACTACCTTGTACTTCTAGCTTTCGTTTTTTGATGAATTATTAACAAATCTAGTGTATGATGGTTAGGTTATACTTCGTTCTAATGCTTCGTAAATTTGTTCTCAATCCTTCAATTGGAGGTTGTTTAGAACCAGTGATTTCTATTTACTATCTTAAAATCTTCTTATTTGGTTACAGCTTTTCTAAGTAATCTGCTACTATAGCAGATTAAACAGCATTAAAAGGATTGTTTTTTGAAGCACAGTTCTTCGAACGTAAACTTAGTATCTTCAATATCGAAAAAGTCGATTCAATCTGATTCATAGTTCTTATTGACCTTAACTGCTTTGATGATAAATTGTAGACTGCCATCAGTTATTATCGATTTTTCTACGCCTTCTTCATATCTGCAGGACAACAGACACTTCGCTGAAAACCTTATAAACAAAACATCAAAGTCATTATTAGAAGCATCACTGTTTTCTCTGTTAGGCAGACTCCATGAGTCTTTAAGCCTAAATTTTCAGTTGCATGCCTTTTTAGAGTTGAAGTTAGCACATTAGTTATTTCTTTACATCTAACAGAGTGTTGGTGGTGCGTACCAAGAAATATCTTACAATTGCATTCCAACAATCAATTGCATTGTCTCCTTCATAGCAAGCCTGGCCAGAAAGATATGTTTAAGCAACGCCGCTAGCATGGCATTATGAACTTTAGGCAAATTAGCTTATAACTCTCTTGATAAGTATTTTCGATCTTAAATATCTCTTTACATCCATGTTCATTAATTCAGATAATATCATCAGGCAAATTGGACCAATCTACCTGAGATTGACTGTATATGGAATAGACCAAGAAATAACCGTGGATGGTATTGCTTAAATCAGACAGCCAGCATTTGTTATACTCTGGTTCAAGCCATCAGTGTTTCAATCGGCTGATGATGCTAACATAGAGACCATCTTCTTTTTTAGCAAGGATACTCAAAAAGATGTAGGACCTTTGTAAAAATCTCCTGTTGAGATGCTTCGCAGAGGTACCAAGCTCATCATACTAGCAATTCTTCGATGCTTTTTTCATGCTTCATATAATGCAATAGTAAGAAGCTATTGAAGTATATTCTGTTGCCTCTGTGATTTTCCACTGACATTATATCACTTTAGTCTTAACATCCTACAATAGCAGCCCGTATAGTTTTTTCTGGTAAATAACAGTTACATACTACTGGCATATGAACCACTGTCGAAAAATGAGCGTTTTCAGCATGTTGTCGAAACATGATCTTTGAATTTATCATCAAAGGCGCTTACTATTACCTGTCTGTCAGCATTATGGATGACTTTATGCAATAGATCACAGATAATATTTAGTTTTGTGTATACATATAGCGTGGACTTTGCATGCCAAGCATCTCACTACTATTGTGAAATTATTCACGAAATCAATCAGCAGGATAGACAGCCACACAATCTCCAAAACTTCATACACAAGAAATAAACATATATCATTTAACTCTAATAATAATCAAAATGAGACAATGTAGCTTTCTGGATTATTATAGTTACATTCAAGATTGTTAGTATCTTTAAGATGATAATACTTTATATCGTGTCAAGTGAGATGGGTTAGATTAAAATTAGCCATAAAACTAGAAGGTATGCTGCGGTAACATACTGAATGCTACCTTTTTCGACATACCTGTCATGCCATCGTGGCCGTAAAGGTTATTTAATATTATAGCAAGGCTTATTTACAGCCTGTGCTATTAACGGATCTTAAGAGTAAAGCAATCTAAGATTAGGATAATCGGAAAAAGGTAACATAGCATGCTTCAACAGCTGGTTGCTACCTCCTTATCTAAAGCGTGAAAAAAGCGGCGAAAAATTCGGTATCATTTATCTTTTAACTGCGATAGGTATAATACACATCAGTGATTTTTAGGAAGCTCTAGGAGAGGTTCTCTGTGAAAAAGCATATTGTTTTCTCTAAAATAACCATCAAACAGATTAAAACAGCAATGGCTTGAAGATATATTGGAAAAGGTACATGCTTAATTTAAGTGATAGGCACTACGTTTATTGCTTATGCCGATGTCATATACACTCCTAACATGAAAGATAATCGCCTTTAGCTGTTAGTTATTATCGGAGTTG
>JBHEQW010000047.1:0-20742 GCA_046530935.1 Arsenophonus sp. | reverse complement strand
TAAATGTTACGTGCGACAGGCAATGACATAATATTGATAAGGAAGTGGCATTCGGCATCTTGTCTCAGCATGGCCTCTAACTCACAATTAACATCTGTAGAGTATTAGCTGCCAGGTCCCATTAGGAGTAAGTTCATGCAAAGAATTACATGTAATATCTGGTTTAACGGATAGTTGTAAAGTAAATTTTTATGCCATATCATTTTTCTATTGTTGAAATCAGTCACGAAACCAATCAGCATTGGTATGCAAGAATATCTCTGAAATCTCATACATCAGAAATAAGCAAACTTGCTTAATAAGCATATATAAAATTATTTATCATAATTCTTATGTAATTAAATTAAATTAACTTATCACATTATAAAAAACTGGCTGAAAACGTTAGTTTTTTATTGCTTGATCATAATTTAAAGTAGTGTGTTTTGTCCTCTTTGCCACCAGCGTATTAACAACTTATCTAAACTTTCTAACATATTCCCCATTAAACGATCAACAAGACTTTTAGCAGGAGTATAAGTTACTTCAATAATTTCCCGAGCATCAATTTGATTTATAATGATATCATCACTAACGCCTATTTCATCAATTAACCCGTTTTCCTTCGCCTGGATACCATACCAATACTCGCCTGTTGAAACAGCATTAATATCAATAGCTGGCCTTTTTTGATGTACAAAATCTTTAAATAGTTGATGTGTTTTATTTAAATCTTCTATAAACTTCTTGCGTCCTTGCTCGGTATTTTCACCTATTAAAGTTAATGTACGTTTATACTCCCCGGCCGTATGTAGTTCTACATCAATATCCTTTTTCTTTAGTAATCTGTGAAAATTTGGTATTTGTGCAACCACACCAATAGAGCCAATAATAGCAAAAGGAGCAGCTACAATATAATCGGCGACACAAGCCATCATATAACCGCCACTGGCCGCAACCTTATCCACAGCAACACTTAATTTAAGACCCTTTTCCCGTAAGCGATTTAGTTGAGATGCAGCTAATCCATAGCCATGCACAATCCCACCTGGACTTTCAAGTTTAAGTAATACTTCATCTTTATTATCAGCAATTGACAAAATTGCTGTAATTTCTTCACGTAATGCATTAACTTCATGAGCATTAATGCTTCCTTTGAAATTAATTACAAAAAAACAAGGTTTTTTTAATGTTGCTTTACCAATTTTAGCATTTAATTTCTGGTTTTTTTCTTCAATCTTACGTTGTTTTTTATAGCTTTTTAACCAAACTTTATATTCAGTGTTACTCATTTTAACTTGTTGCATTTCACGCTGACGTTGGCGATAAGCTTCACTTAAATGAATAAGTTTTAAATCACCTTTTTTACTTTGTTTACGCTGCCCAAAGCTAAAAATAACCAATGAAATTAATATAATAGCAACAACTACTGTTGCTATTTTAGCAAAAAATAATGCATATGATAAAAAAAATTCCATAATTCTATCCTTCTTTAGAGAGTATAAACAATATTGGTATTGTAACTAAAAACTTGATAAAGTGCTTATAGAGCTATGCTCATTTTTGGTGTATGTAGTTTTGGTGATTATGGTGGCGTATCCTGCTGATTGATTTTCTGAATGATTTTAACAAAAGATAGATGATATGCCATAAAAAGTCTACATTAGAGGTATTTTTTGAAACCAGATAGCATACTGCTGAAAGATCTTTTATATAAATTTACCTGTAATGCTACCAAGCAGCTGATAGGTAATCGAACTTGAGGTTTATCTTTAAGTCATGCTGAACACATCATATTTTCTACAGGCATCCATGCTGTCGTCAGTCAGTAAAGGTTATTCACCATAGCTAATTATATAAACTGGTATTGTGGATGATGTTGAGATTAAAGTGCCTAAGGTCATGTAGTGGATCGTATCAGAAACGGAATATGCTTCACAGCTAAATTGCTACAGCCTTATTTAAAGGTGTGCAAAAAAAGTTGAAGAGTTACTAAGTATAGCTGTACCTATCAAGTATATACAGCGTTAATTTTCATAAAGTTCTAGAGTAGTTTCTCTGTGAAAAAGAACATGCTTTTGTAGTACCATCAAGCAGACTTGAAATAGCAATGAGTTGAAGAGCATAGGCAATGGTTGTTATGCGTGATTTAAGTGATACCAGCTACATTTGTTTTTTTTGCGATGTGGTATGTACAGTTATGTCAGGTAAAGTGATCGCCTTTGCATGCTAGTCTTTATCGGTATCACTGAGAATGGATGTAAGAAGCTTGTTGCGATTGAAGATGGTTATCAAAAAGTCATAAAAGGCAATTTGGCTGAACTTCTCAATGGATTTCAAAAGCCTAGCTTAATCGTATCTTCTGAAAGACTTTCTACAGGAGAGCAGGTGCTCTTGGTTTTTGACATATAATTCCAAAAATATTTCCATACACACAACACTAACGCGTTGTTGAGTACACAAACATCTAACGTTATGGTTTTTACTCCCAAAATAGCATGTAAGGAAAAGTTAAGGCTGAGCTTCGAGAGAAATCTAGCTAACAAAGAGCTACGATGCCACTAATAAAGCCTTTTATGTTTTGTTGGGAAGATTTTTAACGAAGTCTCTTGTAGAGGAAAGAAGCTGATATAGAAAGATCTAAAAGAACTGCTAGAATTCTACGGCTTTTCTAGTTAGGCACTAGGCATGAATAAAAATGAGGAATCCGATTAAATTGGATTTTACGACAGTCAGGGCTAGTAAGCTGACGCGCGAAGAACTCTAGTTAAGAAAAAATAACCTTTCCAATGTTATTTAAGCTTCCTGCAATCTTCTCATAAAACCTGGAATAGGGATAAGTGTATTTGATTCGCTTGATCTTGGTAGTAAAGAAGGTCTAATTTAAGGATGGATAATAGATTTACGAAGTAGTAAGAGAGGAATGTAGCCTACTTACGCCAGCCATGTGACCAGATTTTATAATAACTAATTGCTTTAATAATAAAGCTTGCTTAAAGGACAAGGTAAATTGACATATTAAAATAAATCAATTGGGAGATATGGTATCAGAATTTAATAATTGGTAATGACGATTTTCTTCAGACAAGTAACAGCAAGAATTATCCTCATTCAATATACTTACATAAGTAAAAATGTTTCTGTGGTCTGCGCTTTAGCATTGGACCAGTAATCCCAGTTCGCTCACTATAGACTTTCTTGATCCAAACTTTAATATTGATTGTGATTAAAGGAGTTATCTCTTTTAATGCAATGAGGATAACAAAGCTATATTAGAAAAAGTTGTTAGTAAAAATCTCTTATACAATATAAAGGATTTTTGCTACAGAGTTTGTCATGAAAAGCAAACAATTATAACTGATTAAAGAGATTCTTTCCTCAACTCAATGCTAACATAAGGCTGCATCTTATTAGTTAGGTTAGTGAGCAATATATCGGATGATGTCGATTTATGCATTAAAAAATTTTTTTTACTTTATCCTGTCAATATTGTCAAACTCAACATATTATTCGATGTGGATATTCATTATGATTACAGGCTATATCGTTGCAAAATCTAAGATTACAGGAAAACATTGAACAATCTTCCTGGAAGTTATTTAGCTAACTAGCTAACAAGGAGAGATAATTTAGTTATTTACCATGGATCTTGAATAGCTTAACTTTATGAGACTCAGTGAAATTAAAGAAGCATTGATTTAAAAACATAGTTTAGATGCTGTCACTGCTTCCTTGCTTCAACTGCGATAAGTCAAGATAATGTACTAAGTGGTATGTTGAAGTTAAGGTAATATTTTTGCCTGACTTCTTTGAAGTAAGCGTTATTATATCCCACATAGAAAAGCAAAAAAACGCAGGAGATAATAAAATAAAAAAAAGAACAAATCGCGCTATTAATCGCCATAGATCGACCTTTTAATATAAACCAATAAGATTTTTGAAGAGTTTGATTTAGAGTGTGTTAGCCGTTTTTTTAGCCGAACATCAATAAAGAGTTCATTTTTTGGTTAAATGTAGCTAACTAAATGGTAAGCAACATTTGCCAGGCCTAATGAAATTAGTCACCATAGCCTAATAATGTTGAATACCCATATAATTATTCCTAAGACATTTCACATTTAAATTCTGAACAGTTATATAAGCCGATTAAAAGAATGCCTGAGTAATAGATTCCCTATTATGTATGTAGAGTTGTTTTATTTACCGTGTAGAGTCGTTTTATTTATAAAATTATCTATACTTGTGGGGAGAAGATTATTTAAAAGCACAACAATTGAAATAGAGACGTGGTTATAAATTGCTCTTCGAGCAAAGTAACAACCTTTGCCAACATAGCTGCACAAAAACATATTATATCGTCGACCAAGATTAATTTTGAAATGTGATTCCATTGAAGGCGAGAGCAATAAGACTAGTAAGCCTATTTTTTTCTAAGAAATGCACTAGTAATATCCATTTATGATATTATTTACCTGCTAAATATATTGCCATTAGGATTTGTATCACAGGCATTGCTAATTTATTTATAAAGAACTAATTTCTCATGCTGTAATTGTTTTTATATGATGTAATTTTGCTTCTATTATTTTCTATAATATTCTTATTCGAAAAAAGTTATCCATTTTAATGAAATAAATTACTTTTGATTTTTAGGTAGGTGTTTATAAGTATACAGCATACTAAGTATGCTAAATATTATAGTGACCACTGTCAAACCAAAAACTTTAAAATTAACCCAGACATCCTGAGGTAGCCAAAAGGCAACATAAATATTAACTAGCGCACAGCTAGCAAAAAAAATTGTCCAAGATAGATTTAATCTACACCAAATCTTATTAGCTAAATAGATTTTTTTATCTAGCATTCTTTGAATTAATGGTTTTTTGGTAAAATATTGGCTAATTAACAGTGTTAATGAAAAAATAGCGTAAATAACTGTTACCTTCCATTTTATAAAAAGATCACTATGAAAAATCAGCGTCAATCCGCCAAAAATTATCATAATTGCTAAAGTAATTAACGAAATTTTTTTAAATTTTTTATCTATAAGATAGATGATCAGGATAGATAAAGCAGTTGCAATCATTAATGCTCCAGATGCATAAAAAATATCTATTTTTTTATATACAATAAAGAAAATAATAAGAGGAATAAAATTTAATAGTTGTATCATAATGCTTGTTGTCCTGATCCTTTTTAAGGAAATACAAATTTTTAGAATTTTTTTGATTAAAAAATGACAAAATATCATAATTGTCAATTTTTTATATTATATTCCCTATATTTTATATCATAAAGTTACGTTACACCCGGTTAGGAGTTATTTTCATTTCTGGTATATGGAGTTTTGTAGATTGTGCCCTACTATGACTTCACGTCAGCGTGCACTTGTCATTAATAAGAATGAGGAATCCGATTAAATCAATTTTTTGACAGTGAGTCTATACAAATACAACGCATGAAGGACTATTTTTAGAAAAAAATCTTTTAATAATATTTAATCTGTTCTTTTTTTCTCAAAAAGGCCATAACCAGCTAAAGTTGTGTGGTGGTGGCTTGATCTGTTGCAGTGACGGTAAACAGCCCACAAGTTAATAAGAGAGAACAGATTCACAAAGCATTAAAATGGAACTTAGCCTGGCCGTAATACGCCAGATTTGCTAATAACTTATTTTTAATTAGAGTCCGATACTAATTAATTAGTCCACATTAAACTAGGCGCAGCATCAATAATAGCGCATTTGAGATAAATTCAGGTCGCCTAAAAACAACTTTATTTAACGTATATATAATATAGTAGGTAAAACAACATATTATCCCAAATTAAATTGTACTCACATATTATCAACAGATGAAAATAAGAATGAAGGTAGATATATTACAGTCAAGTGACGATTAAATTTAGCTTTAAATAAATATAATATTTGGGAAGGTATTGGTTTATAGATTAAATATGAAAATGTCAGCTCAAAGCTAATGCACTTGTTACTTATCATATTAAATATCGTTAAACATGGAGATGTGAAAAACTATTTTTTCTTTATTCTTTCCAGAAAAGAAATTTTTATCATTGTATATAGAATATTGTTCCATTAACATAGAATAATGTTGTGCCTAGATCTGTTGACTAAGTAGGCTCCTAATCCAAAACTCTTCTCTTATTTTATTTAAAAAAGAGCTTATACTTCATGTATCTGTTAGGTAGCTCTGTTTTTGTACAGTAGATAACTTAGCTAGTCAACACAGCCATTGCTGTTGTTTAATATGCTCAATACTCGCCATATACTCCTGATTGAATCAGGCTTCTTGGGTCAACAGAACTAAGTTCTAAAAATGAGCCTCTAGTGCATTAAGATAACGAATAATATTAGTTAGTTTTTGCCGGCAGCTATGAGCTGTAACAAAACTTTTAAATATTAATCGGCTAAGTTAGGTTTTAATGTCAGAAAAAATCAGTGTAAAACAAATATCGATCAAGCTTATTAAACGGTTATTCACAGTAAATGCGCAAATAAAATCATTTCAACCAGTTTAGCTATCTTAACCATCATCTCATTAAGCTTATCATAAACATAAACCTCTAATCGCTGACAATCTTCTGTTGTACATATCAGACTACCAAATTGAGCAATTAATTTATTGACTCAACAGCTTATATAATCAGCAATTAGCTCAATAACTTTATCAAGAGGATTAAAATGAACCCAAAGTTTTGATTTATTTTGTAATTTTTTATTAAGGTGTATTCATTCTATGAATTGCTATTGAGCAATAGCAGTCGCTTTAATCCTTTATTCATTGTTTGGTTATTGATGAAATTTAGTTTCAAACATCTAAATTGCAACGCTATTTTTTCATCTATCATCGGTTACATCCTCTACCAGGTTATATTTTAATCAAATAACTACTATTTTCATTTATTAATAAAGCTGAAGCAAACTACAAAAATTCCATATATTATGTAAGTCATTTTTCTCAAAATATCATGAACAACCGCACATAACATTTGTTGAACTTGTTGTTTCAATTGTATTTTCAACAATATTAAATCACGGTTTTTTGTAATAGTCTGATTATTTTTATCTACAATCTGAAATGTTATTTCAAAATGATTATGTAACTAATTCCACTGCCAGGTCTCGTCGTCAATTGTAATACATGTCATACAATATGACATAACTCTCGTGTTAGACAATCCAATAATTTCCTCCTAGTGAATGTCTTTCGTTCTAAAAATACTTTGCCATAATTTTGTTCTGGAACAAAGTTACGTTGTAACAGTTTTTGTAATGATTTAATTAGCACGATAACTAACTCTTCGCGTAATACCTGTATTTGCCAATCAAAACTTTTATCTTTTAGTTGAATTAGTATACTGTAGAGTGGAACATGAACCGTGACTACATCAGCCGAATAGCGACTACCAGGCTAAAATTAATATATAAACTCTAATTTAAGAGTTTATTATTGCCAATAATTGGAATATTCTGCTAAGGCAAGGTTATTAGCAGTTGTCAGAATTAACATATTTTTATTAGATGTCAATAGATCATGGTGTGCTTTAGTTACATCTTTCCAGAAGAGAACAAAGTTATTGGAAAAGAAAGCCTGACTACTTATTAGTTGTAGATAAAAATCAAATAGCGTATCGTTGTTAATCACAATATCGTGTAAGCGAGATTTATCTTCTAACTCCTGCACTCTAGCTTAGTTAATAATGTTAAGTTTTGTTTGTAAAAGATATGTCTCTTGTTTGCCAATCACCTTCCTCAACAAAGGAAGGATAAATAAAAAACTTATCGCATAATAATGAGTCTAAATCTTACTGTAATTAACATGAAGGCCTGCCAGAATATATAACTTCAATAGAATAATATTTTTCGATTCCATAACAGCACATTGCTTTTTTTGACCAGAGTAGCTCGCTGTAATGATGTCTTACTAAATATGATGGTAGTGCGGTTTTCTATCCAGCCAGATTCGATGATCGCCTTGATGCTTCCAAAAGCTTATTCGTTTTAATTAATTCTGCCATCATGATCTATTTATGGTGGAAGTTTAATAAACTAAAAGCAAAAAAATCATAAATCGCGCATTTCTGATGCCTAAAAATTCTGCTTTATCAACCGCTTTTTGTGTAATATGTAAAAAACCAACAAGTAATAAAATACGAATAATCTGGTAATCAGTAGGTTTGCTATTTATAATAATATCTAATTCTTTAATCATTTGGTTCAGCTAGGGATGAATGTCTTGCAACGCTATTAAGCGAATAAAATTAAGCAGATTATACACCTACATTATTTAAGAAATTGTGCTTTGGATAAAATATCATTATTGTTGTTTAATAAAATCCCATAAATTTAAATGTCTCAGAAAATGCGAATATTTATCGATAAAGCGATAATGCTTTTTATCTATAAAATGTTGTTTACCAAGTAGTCTATTGCAATAGTTCTGAATAGAAAGTTTATAACTTATCACAATAATTTCACGAACAGATCTATAATTAGTTGCTTCTTAAAACCATAGGACCTAAACTTGCATCAATAGCTGCATTTGTGTCGGCTTACGGTTAATTTGTGTTACTTGATAATCGCATTATCTATTTTATTGGAAATGAAAATTAGTTCTTCGAGTAATTGAATAACATCTTGAATATTACGGTTATCAATCTTTTCAATAAAAGAAAAGAAATTTTATTAATATCACACCTAATCTTTAATAGTAATAACCTACAAAACAATTGAAGGAAAATTGGTGCGTAAAATTTTCGGATCTTGTATTAGAGATAGATCTAGTTAAAAATTTTCTTCCAAGTATAAAAGAATACAGATCCACGCAAAGATATGACTACAAAAGGCCATTTTACATTTTTTCAGCAGACGTTTGTGAAAATAAGTTCTATTGGTAACAGCTGTGCTTTTGTGTGACAACCATAAAGTCTAATAGACATATAGCCTTATAGCCAGCATCAATTATATATTTAATTCAAGGAATGGTAATTGATATTTCTGCTACATTGGTCATTAATTCAATCTTTCTGATTGAAAAGGAAATTAAAAAATACGGTTTTATTCGCTGTTTGATAAGCTATCAAAAGCGATAATATTTTTGTATGCTTTAAATTCAGTTTATTAAGTGCTTCTGCAGTGTATCAAACATTCAGGATCTAATGCTAATCATTTATAATCTAATGCTAACCATTTATAAAAATTATAATATCGCCAGTAGTTTGTTGACTTAATGATCACAATCGCATCAATGCTTGCTATCAAGCAGAGTGCGATTAGTATTGTTGTTGCAAGTAATAATTATCTGATATTTAATTTTTGCTGGATAAATTTTTCCAGATACCTCAAAAATCGGATAGTGATCAAAATATTTTTGACAGTGCTAAAGATCGATGGTCGCAGATGTAAAAATAAGTTTTAAATCTGGACTTTTAAATAATAATTTTCTCAAAGAAAGAGCCAAGAAAAAAATTAATACTTAAGCTGCGTTTATGCGTCTCATCAATAATTATTGTTTCATATTGCAGTAATAATTTAGCAGAATATAATTCTGCTAATAAAATCAATTCCATCTATCATTAATTTAATAAACTTATTATCACATATCTGATCATTAAAATGATCTTTATAATCAACAGCATTAGCTAATTGGAGATTAACTGCCTCAGGCGATCTCTCAGGTAATCACATTAACAACTGAGCAAGTACTAAACTTATGAGTTTAGGTTGGTTGTGTGACTATAACTAATCCTTTTATACATTGTCCAAATTCAAGATAAGTTTTCGGGTTCTAAGGTTTTTTGCTTAAACAATGTTCATCGGCAATAATGACGACTTGATGATCATGAATCAACTGATAAATTGCCTATTTTTTCTCAATGGTAGCTAGTTTTTTTAAATAAATAATTGCTTTTACGATAGATCAGGGTTGCCGATTAACAAATTTTCCTGTTAGGATAGTATATCCCATATTAATTAATTTAATAGTGGATTGGCTAGATTTTTTATTTTTTTATCTAACTTAAGCATTTTTAATAAAAATTGATCACGTAAAGATAATTGATCCCTATCAGCATATAAAACTGTGAAATTAAATTTCAATTTTAACAAGACCTTACTGAATAGGCTTTATTTGCTGAGTTGACCATTTAAAACAGGATATCACTGATACATACTGATCTTTGCTAAAATAGCAAGATGATATAATAACTTATTTTTATATCTAAAGGTCATAAATACCTAAAATATATTTACATTTTTTTGCCAAATCTATTAATTGTCGACTGACAATTTTAGCCACTTGATTTGCCTTAGTAGGCAATTACCTTGCGCGATTTTTGTATATTTTGCTTGCGGATCTTGCGGATCTAATTGATACTATTAATCAAGTATACTTTAGCATTATGTTTTGTTACTGTTGCCATAGATATAAACATGGGTTAGTGGTTCGCCAACCAGCCTAGGTTGCTTAGCCTTAAGTTCTGTAATTGATAAATTTAACGTAAAAAATATTTGTCAAATCCATTAAGTATGATAAGATAATTTTTTAAATAATGTAAGTGTAATTTACAACTAATTTTTCATAGATTGCAATTGAGTCTTACTACCAAATGCTGATTGTTGGTAATTCTTAATTATACAGCAAAAGATATACATGAAGAGTGATCTCAAGCGCTTGATCAAAAATGAAATTATAGCTTCGCAGCTATCTTCTAATATACCAATTAAATTGCTTAACCATTCACCATTAGTTTAAGGATAGCTCAACTTGCTAAGTTGGTATATTATACGAACATAGCATACTGTGTTATGATCTGTTCAGCCACCTTGCTTTGAGGACGTTCATGATCTAAGTAGTGTTTTTTTGCTTTATAATATGTTAATTTTTTAGGATTGATCCAAACGAGATTGAATCAATCTCTTATGAAGAGCAAACATTCATTGTAAAATTAGAAAGAGAATACGTGACTTCCAGTCTTAACTCGCCTATTTAACCGAAGCGCTTTATGCTCTTATTTCCGAAATTGATGATAACACAGCAACTGAATTTTTTTATGATACGACAAAAGATGGAATATAGCAATGCCATCCTATTCTGTCTCTAATTTTTTCTTGATACGCAAGTATCATCTGTCTCTAGTTATGATTATCTTGAGTTTTGATCAATCCACAAGATTGACATACTTAATGAAGCTGGATACAACTGGATTGATGTTGCATGACTGAAAGTATCACTTTCAATGAAGTGATCATCTATAGTGAATTATAGATGATCCCAGTCTTCTTTACCTATTAGACAAACACAAAGATAACTTGATTGATAGACCTGATGAATTCGAACAGGATGAGGAGTTTTATTTTTTGAAAAGATAGATACCTATAGGCTAATTTAGCTAGATGTATAATCCTCCACATCTATCTAACTAAACTGCTTTTTAGCATTAATGACGGCTAGAATAAGTTTTTTGAAAAAGATGGTAAAAGTGTCAGCTTGTAGAGACCTACCTATCTGTCTAGCGAATGGCTTGTCTACTGCAACTTTTGCCCATGATATTGGTTGTGTGGAGGTATCCATTCGTACTAATACTGTTCATTTATTTAATGTTCCTAGTGCAGTTTTTTTGCTAAATCTGTAAGTTTCACAAAAGCCTACAGTTCATACTATTCAAAATTACCGAGCAGTTAGTTAGCACAGCAGGTTCATATTTTATCCGACTATGACTTGGCAACACATTACTTTCACTATGTACTAATCTTCAAGTTATGCTTAATTTTCGTATATGGAATTTCGTAGATGGTAAAGTATTTTTCTAATTGATTTTGCAATGATTTCAACAACAGAGAGAGGATATGCCATTGGATAAATCTACGTACATATATCCGCAAAACCAGATATTACACTGATCCATTGCATGAATGGATATGTAATTCTAGCCTGCAGATCTGGATACCTATAGGGCCCAGTTGATGGTGATCTCGAAACAATGGTTGTAACCATACATTTTGAATGCCACCCTGTCAACTCGGACTAGGGCCAATTCCGGTATCGTCCGTAATGGTTATTTACCCCACTGAATTATTTAGACTGATATTGGCGATCTTAAAATTAAAGAGCCTGAAATCATGGATCTCATCGGCAACGGAATATGCTTCAATAGCTTGTTACCACATTATATCAAGAATCTAAAAATCGTCGAATAATTGTTACCATTGCTGATCCAATCATATTCATCGTGATTTTTATGCAGCTCTTTGGCTTCTTCTTGATGAAAAAGAACATTGTTTTTCTGCTAAGTCTAGCATCAACAACCTGAAATAAGTAATTGCTTGAAAAGCACAGGCAATGATATTTGCTATTATCTAGATAATCCAATAGAGATAGCGCTACATTTATTTCTTGGATGATGGTATATATTAGTGCCATCATGCAAGATGATCGCCTTTGCCTGTTGTTCATTATCGGCGTCACTAAGTATGGATATAATGAGCTTCTAGTGGTTAAATAGATGATTATAGAGATTCGGAAGAAAACTAGGACGAACTTCTCAATAACCTACAAAAGTATGGCTTAACAGTATACCAAAGCCTTGGCTACATGACTACGAGATGGTGTGCACTTGGTTTTTTTAATGCAATGGCAAAGATATTCCAAGACACACAGAAGCAATGCTATTGAGTATATAAACAGCTAATGTGCTGGCTTTACTTCACAAAAGCATACAACAAAAAATTAATGTTAACCTGAGCGTGATAAGTCTGGTTAACCAGAAAGCGGTGATCCTGTTAAAGCTGCTAATAAAGTGCTTGATGTTTTGTTGCCAAAGTTTTCAGCAAAGCATGCTGCAGTGATGAAGAAGTTGAAGACAGATCTAGAAAAATTGCTGGCATTGCATTCTATAATTTCCTAATCAGGATGCTCTATTCTGTATTATAGCGTTAATTAAGAACTATGAATCCGATTAAATCGGTTTTTTCAACAATAAGGCTATGAAGCTAAAGCGCGAAGAACTGTGTGTGGTTAAAGAAAAACAACCATTTAAATGGTTATTTAAAATGCTACAGTTTGCTCAAAAAATATGGAACTGGCTAAGAGGTTTTTTATCATTCTAACCAGGGTATAAACAACATCCAGTTTAAAGATGCAGAACAGATTCAGGAAGCATCAGCGTAAAAACCTAGCCTGACTAGGCATACAGGAAATTTACTAATAATTACGCAGATAACAAGGCTCATAGCTTTTAAATGCTTTATTCTTCAAATTTTGAGTTGCTTCTTCTTACATCCTAATTTCACGCAAAATTCCTCTACTGTCATGTGTAAATAGCGATCTAAAGTAGATCTAGATATACGTTGAGATCAGAAATTCGCGTATGACTGTCAATAGATCGTCGAGAGAAAAATATTTTCGGAGGAAAGCAACACTACTGATTCATAAGCCATGCTGCAGCCTAGTTGATAAATGATAAGGAATATGCTTGTGATCATCAACATCATCTAGTTTTTTTTAAAAAAGCTAAGTTCAGATATGTCATAACGCTCTTACCAAAAGTAAGATGTAGGCTCTTTGCTGGTCTGAATAGCATGACTGATTTTAAGTGTTGTAGTTGCCTGACGATAGAGCTTCATCATCATAATATTTTGCTTTCAACTTATATCCAGCAGTACCAATCCTATCTTATTATAAATATGGATGTACAAGGATGGTCTATATAATGCTCCAGGAGCAAACAATTGCCGTTTAAAACATAGATCAGCTTTAGCGACAAAGCACTTTTCTTAAGACTAAGAAAAAGCTTAATAGCTTTGTGCACTATTGATAAATATTTAACTAGTATTTGTATGTTGTTCCATTAATCGAACTACAAATTGAAACAGATAGAACTAATATAACAATACAAGGTAACAGAACAACCTTTATGGCGGTCTATTGTGCTAGTTTAACTTTATTTTTATAAATCGGCTATTAAAACGGTATAACAATTTAAAAAAAGCATCAACGACCAGGTAATTTTTTCCAGCTAATTTTATTACGTAAATAAACCGGCTTGGCTTCTTCAGGGTCAACTGTTTTACCTTTTTGCCAGTCTTGTAGAGCCAAATACAACATATCTTGCGCATTAGGTAAAAAAATACCACTCTCTAGTAAATTTAAATTTGTAATTCTTAATATAGGATAGGCTAACCAACCTGTCCCGGCAATAACCCATTGCCCGCTTAAGCTATTTATTGTGGATAAAAATTGCTCTGGCTTGAGTACTGCTTCGGTTTCTTCACCTTGCCAAAACCCATCTGGTTTTAGTTCATAACAAGCAGAATAAATCTCTCCCATTCTTGCATCTATCGCTACCAATACTTTTTTCACGCCTGATTGACGATAAGCACCTTGTGCCATGGTTAACAGAGAAGAGATGCCTATCAGCAATAAATCAGCACCAAATGCTAATCCTTGAGCAATGCTGACAGCAATGCGAACGCCAGTAAAACTGCCTGGGCCACGCCCAAAAGCTAAAATATCGATATGTTTTAACTCCAAATGTGCATCAATAAGACACTGTTCTAGCATAGGTAATATTTTTTTTGTGTGCTTTTGTGGTGAAACTGTAAATTGAGTAAAAATTTCTCCATCTCGCCATATGGCGACAGAACAAGCTTCAGTAGCAGTATCAATCGCTAATATATGTCTTGCCATATTTTTAGATCCTGGTTTAGTTTATAACTAAAAATTGCTATCATAATATATAATATGATGAATAAACTGGTATCATAAAGGAAAAAACTTCTATGTTGCAACTATTTATTTAAATAGCTGATAGCTTTTTTGATAAAAATCAATGCTATTTGCAAACTAAAACTACCTGCGTTCTTAGGCGCAGGCAGCAAACTGTTAAAAAATTTTGTAAGATTGCAATAAAAATTGTTTGTTATATCTCAACAATAGTATTGTTGGTTTTATTAAATAATTCAGATTTAGTTTTGAGCTAATCTTTAATAAGACTACAATGTAGGTTTACTTCCTAATACTGATTGTACTAATTGCTGAATTGCACAGCCAAAGATATCGATGCAGAGCAAGAGTTATTTTTATTTCTCGTATATTTAGTTTTAGATATGGTGGCGGATCCTGTTAATTGATTTTGTGAATGATTTTAAGAATAAGAATTAAAGATATGATATGGCATGAAAAGTTTACTTTACTTACATATATCCGAAAAATCAGAGGTTACATCTGATTCATTACATGAACTCATCCATAATTCTGCCAAGCAGACCGATATTCACACGCCTTTGAGGCTGGCCAAGCTTGAACCTATGCTGTGGCTCGGCAACATGTTGAATAGGCACATTTGTCGACATGTGGTCATGCCATAGTTAGTAACAGCTATTTGTCACAGCGAACTTATACAGACTGGTATTGCAGATGTTAAAAGTAAAGTACTTAAGAACAGGTGTCGCAGCGTCAATGGAATGTGCTTCAATAGCTTGTTGCTACATACTTATCTAACCCATGTAAAAAGAGTCAAGTAGTTGTCTATCACAGCTCTATCTTATTCCTTAAGCAGATAGAGATGTGATTTTTACGAATCCATGGAAGCTTATGGATGGTGCTTTTTAATAAAAAAGAACGTAGCTGATCTCTCTCTATGCGAGAAGAATCAGACTGAAACAGTAATGCTTTGAATAGCACAGGCATACGAATTGCGTTTATTTCTGCTATGATAGGAAATACAAGCCTGTCAGGCAAGATAATTGCTTTTGCCTGCTGGTATTAATTATTGGTATCACTGAGAGTATGGATATAATGAGGTCAGTTTTGGATTTAGTATGTTTATCGAGAATCAGAAGCAAACTTAGCTGAACTTATTAATAAGTCTACGAGTGCGTGGCTTAATTATATCTCTCAGGCTTGCTATGTCTGCTGGATGACCGGTTCATGGCGACATTGGTTTTTGGAATGCAATGGCAAAAACATATTCTCGAACACGCAGTATTAACTATGTTAGCTATAAAAAACACCTAATGTGCTGGCTTCATTTCTTAAAGGAATACAACCAAAAGTTAAGGCTGAGTTTCGAGAGAGTCATGGCTAGTAGAGAAACGTTATGCCACTAATAACGCCCTTGATGTTTCCTTGGCAAGGCTTTCGGCAAAATATCTATTTTGCAGCGATGAAGACCATATAGACAAGAAGATCAAGAAAAAACTGCTGGCATTTTAGCAGTTATCGTAATCAGATAACTTGGGACAAAACAAGAATAACTAATCAGATATTGAATCGGCTTTTATGACAGTGAGGATGCGAAGCTAATATATGCAATGATAACTCTAGTTCTAGAAAAAGAATCCTTTAATGCTATTTAAGAGGCTACAGCATACTCAAAAAAGCTTGAATTTGCTAAGGGAATATTTGCCATGATTTTTAATATCAGACTGGTGGTAAAAAACATTAAATTTAAGCATGGGAGAACAAATTTATAAAGCATAAAAGCGTAGTTTAACTTTGCATATATCAGATTTGCTAATAACTTCAAATGAGTTAAGTCATGTTTTCCAGTTGCTGAATGTTTTGGAAGACCAAAAAAGGAATCTGTAAATTCTTCGCCATTGTTTGTGTAAGTACAAGATGAATAGACATATGACATGCTCGGTTAAGATCACCTACAAAGCGTCGAGTATTTGGCTGTGGTATTTGTCTTGTAAAGACTGATAAAAACTTATTGATGAGCATGATCTATATCCTAA
Source organism: Arsenophonus sp. (assembly GCA_046530935.1). Classification (GTDB taxonomy): domain Bacteria; phylum Pseudomonadota; class Gammaproteobacteria; order Enterobacterales; family Enterobacteriaceae; genus Arsenophonus. Next base: position 4,009 of record JBHEQW010000047.1, on the reverse strand, counting down.
TAAAAAATAACGTTGTAAAGTTTCATTTGGCATTTGCGTAAGATATTCCAGATCTGCATACATATAACTACTAAGTTTCTTCTGTTTTTTAAACGCTTTATACTTTAGGTTTTTTGTGCTTTCCTGCATTACTTTATTTCATCAAAATTACTCATTCTGTGAGTATATAAGCCTGCATAAATAGCGATCTAAGCAAGTTTAAGATACTTTTTGTTATTCAAGAATTCTTATACGACTGCCAGCAAGATCATCGATAGAAGAAAAATATTTTTGTAGGAAAACAATTACAGCTTACTGAGCAGGCAACAGCATTTATTGTTGGCAAAGGCTGGAGAAATATGGCAATTCCCATGAAGATCATTTCGTTTTTGTTTTTTAGCAACGATAAATTCAGATATATAATAACGTTTAGTCAAAAGTAACCACAGGCTTTTTTGCTGGCCTAAAGACCAGTTCTAATTTTAATTTTTATAGTTGCCTGACGATTTGTCCTTATCCTCATGATATTTTACTTTCAACTATATCTATCAGTAGCTATCTTGCCATGAATATGGATGTACAACTAGTAGCTATATAATGATTTTAAGCTAAATAAATAGTTCATTAAACTAGCGTAAATAATAGGTCTGCTGTCGTACCATCTTGCAAATTAAGATTCAACACTAAATTTTTCCTATCAAGTTGTATTAATAGAATTTACACCATCAGTAATGCTAAGGTTATTCATTATTAAAAATGGCCAAAATACATAGGAACCAAACTAAAAATAAATCCTTTATTTTAATCCTATTAGCTGGAACCTAATAGTGCTTTATGCTCTAAAGGCTGAAATACGATAATCATGGCAGTTTGATATAATGATAATGCTGATAATTAATAAAATAATACCACCAATAACCTTTATAATTTAACTTTTGATTAAATAAGATCCAACCAATGACTACCATAACTAAAAAACCAAAAGCTACTTAAAGTGCATAAGCAATGGAAAGTTCAATATCCTTTAGCGCTTTAGCTAAAGTGCTTAAAATCAACTAAAATGGCAATTAAAGATAATACGCCTATCTGTAGTCTCTTAAATCCATTTAATAACTTTAAAAAAATTAGCGGGTTTTTCTAAAATAATGGCCAAAAATTAAGGAAGGCACTTTCCAATCATTGATAATGCGATAACATGTTTATCCATCCTTTTAATAAGTTTAGTTATTTTATTAAATGCCTTTTTTAGCGTAAATTTCCAATGTTTTATTGAAACTAATCTGCTAATTTTTTTAGTACCAAATTTTATTAGCTCTATATCCACACCACAATCAATAAGTAAGACTAAACTAATAAGTTTTATTGGTAGTCATGATTCATAAAATAATATCCCACTAAATGCAATTATAAAAATTATCCGAATACCTGCTGCTGAGAGAAAGTAAGTTACACCAAAAGTAACTTTTTTTTTACTGACATTACCATTCATGTATAGAATGGATATATCATAAAATCTATTACCAATAGACAAGTAATATCCTCGCAGAGGTTAGAAGGCTTTATTTATAAAGTTATCAATGACCTTTATTAAAATTTTAATGCCAAAAATATCTAATAAATAAGTGTTTTATACTAACAAAATGGTCATCAAAAAATATTTGAATACATAAGTTGGTAATAATTAAGCAATTATTTAAATTAAAAGCCTGTTTTATAGGCAAACTGATTACTAACAGTAGATATTACAACACAGTACAGAACTGATGTTCACTAGAAATAATATATATTAAAAATAAAAGATGATAGTTACTAGGTTGATTTTAATGGTTTTAACGCTAAAATGATATTTTATTCATGTTATTGACTAACTAATCCTTCCCTAATGATATATGGAAATGCTAATTTTTGATAGAATCAAAACTCAACTATAATAGATCACAACCATTGTGTTTATCAAATAATTGTAATTGTTTCAGTTAAAATAGAAAAAACCACCAAAACACTGGAGGATAATTCTCCTGGAGCGTAACTTTTTTATGTAGACATAAACTATTCGAACACGTTCCATGAACGACCATCTTTGATAATCATCGCATCAGAAGCCTCAGGCCCCCATGTACCTGCTTGATAAAGTTTAGGTGGTTGATCATCTATTGCCCAAGCATTCATAATAGAATCTACCCATTTCCAGGCTTCTTCTACTTCATCCCTACGGACAAACAGTGCTTGTATGCCACGCATAGCTTCTAGTAATAAACGTTCATATGCATCAGCTAAATGGACTTGATTAAAAGTTTGAGAAAAACTCAGATCTAATTTTGTCGTTTGTAAATGATGTTTATGCTCAAGACCAGGCGCTTTGTTTAAAATTTCAATATCAATTCCTTCATCAGGTTGTAACCTAATAGTTAATTTGTTTTGCGGTAGATCCTCTTGATAAGAATCTGAAAAAATATTCAAGACGAGTTTTTTAAAATAAACTACCACTTCAGAGTATTTTACTGCTAATCGTTTGCCGGTTCTTAAATAAAATGGTACGCCAGCCCAACGCCAATCATCAATATCAACTCGAATTGCCACAAAAGTTTCCGTTTTACTTGATTTGTTTGCCAGTTCCTCTGCAAGATAGCCAGAGACTTTTTTACCATGAATAAAACCTGATGTATATTGACCTCTGACGGTTGTTTCACGCACATTACGATAATCAATACGACGTAATGAACGTAATACTTTAACTTTCTCATCTCGTATACGATCTGCAGTTAAGTCTGCTGATGGTGACATTGCAATCATGGTTAAAATCTGTAATAAATGATTTTGAACCATGTCACGCATCTGCCCTGTTTGGTCAAAATAATCCCAGCGTCCTTCAATACCAACCTCTTCAGCAACTGTAATCTGTACATGATCAATTGCTCGATAATCCCAATTATTAATAAATAAAGAGTTAGCAAAACGTAATGTTAATAAATTAAGCACTGTTTCTTTACCTAAATAGTGATCAATACGATAAATTTGGCTCTCTTTAAAATACTTAGCAACTTCATTATTTATATCTTTGGAAGAAGCAAGATCACTGCCTAATGGTTTTTCAATAACAACACGATTGGGTTTCTTATTAAGACCAGCATGGCCTAAGCCATAGCAAACAGCTCTAAAAGTTGTTGGCGGCATAGCAAAGTAATATATGGCTGGTTTGTTATCACCCTCAAGATATTTTGCTAGTGAATTAAATTTAATTGGATCCTTAACATCTAAATTAAAAAAATCAAGACGCTTACTTAATTTTTGCCATAAAGCAGGATCAATTTTCTCATTTAAAAAAATTTCTAATGCTTCTCTACTTTCCTTTATATAAGAGGCAGAATTCAATTCACCTCGAGTAATCCCTATAATACGCGTATCAGGATGGAGATAGGCCGTTTTTTCCAATTGATAAAGGGAAGGCAATAATTTGCGGCGAGCCAAATCTCCTTTTGCACCGAAAATAATTAAATTACATGCCTGAACAGCTTTATTAATTGTCATAATATAGGATTCTCCTTAAATGCCAATTTTGTAGTGTTATGATACATTTAATCAAGAAAATAAATGCACCTTTTTTGAATTTTAGCAAGGTAATCAAAGCAAAAATTTTTTTTGCTATAGAATAATTCACAACAAGTTTGATTAGTTATAGCAAATTTTTTTTCATATTTTTTAAACTAAAATAAAAAGTAAATTTAGACACCTCCGTAATATTTTTAATAAAAATTAAATTAATCACTTTTTTTATTACTGATCAAACAACGCGTAGTATATTTTAATTTAACTAATAAGATTCAACCTTTAGCAATATTAGTAAAACAGGTAGCTTTAAGTATGAAAATACTTAGAACAAATAAATAATAGCTTTGAATATCTCAATAAATTAGAAAAGAAAGTTGCTAATTTCAATAGTTGAAAGTTATTAAAAATAATTTAGCTGTATTGCAAACTTTAGCTAGATTTTGTAAGGAAGTTATCGAGAGCCTACTGTAAATTATTTTTT
>JBHEQW010000046.1:0-38434 GCA_046530935.1 Arsenophonus sp. | reverse complement strand
TGAAGAAGGATTAAGACCTAGATCTGATGCCATAATAGCTTTTTCCACTGCCGGCGCTAATGCACGATCAAAAACAGTAATAGTGAGTGTACATGAATCCTCAGCAGTAATATTTGCTAATTGATGTAATGGGGTTGCAGAACCATAATATTTAACCATGACACCATCCAACAAACTTGCTGATGCACGACCTGCACGAACTTTATTAATTTGACTTTTTAATGCTTCAACGCTTTTTTCCATACGTTCTTGAGCATTTTTTTTAATTTTATTAATCACATTTAAATCCTCAGAAAGTGGTTATAAATATTTAGGATATAATCAATAACCCAATTTAATTATTTTAATGATGCTAATCATATTATTATATCGCTAAGATTTATCCATGTCTCTTAAAAGATTAATTACTGGAAATTAATGTGCCTTTATTTTCACCCATTATAATTCGACGTAATACGCCTGGTTTATTCATATTGAAAACCCGAATAGGTAAATTATGATCACGAGCTAGAGTAAATGCCGCCAAATCCATGACTTTTAATTCACGTTCTAATACATCATGATAAGTTAATTTTTTATAAAAAACAGCATCTGAATACTTTGATGGATCAGCTGAATAAACCCCATCAACTTTAGTTGCTTTTAAAACAACATCCGCTTTAATTTCTATGCCGCGTAAACAAGCTGCTAAATCTGTTGTAAAAAAAGGATTTCCAGTTCCTGCTGAAAAAATAACAACTCTGCCGTTACAAAGCAAGCTAATTGCCTCAGCCCAACTATAATTGTCACACACACCATTTAATGGTATTGCAGACATGAGCCTGGCATTAACATATGCACGATGTAAAGCATCACGCATGGCTAATCCATTCATTACTGTTGCCAACATTCCCATATGATCACCAACGACACGATTCATCCCAGCTTCAGCTAGCCCTGCCCCACGAAATAGGTTGCCACCACCAATAACGACACCAACTTGTATTGCTAATTCTACTAGTTCTTTAATTTCTTGTGCCATACGATCCAAAACGCTCGCATCAATACCAAAACTTTCTGACCCTTGTAAAGCTTCGCCACTAAGCTTAAGCAAGATACGCTGATATATTGGTTTTGCATTAGTTGCCATCCTATTTCGTCCTGAGCAGATAAATTATTAAAGGTTTAAAATTCTTACTTCAAAGTCTGAATGTAAAATATTTGATTAGTTGTCATTATCCTGCAAGGTAGTATGATTTTTTTTTTGAATAATTCAGATTTAACTTTGAATCAATCTTTCATAGACTGCAATTGAATTTTACTATCCAATCTTTATTGGAGTAATTTCTAGTTGTACAGTTAAACATATCGATGCAAAGTGATCTAAAACTTTTACCAGAATTGAATGATGGCTTTGCAGCAAATCTTCTATTCACAAATTAATTTGAATTGTTTGACAATACTATTTGTTTTAGGATGGATCATCGAATTAAAAGTCGATGTTCTATATCAAGCTATGTACAAAAAACCTTTTAATCCATGTTTTCCTCTGACTGAATCTTTTCGTATAGCAAAAGGTGGTGTGTAAATTCTTTGGCATTGTTTGCAAGTTCACTAATATGGATAGATATGAGATATGCCAGTTAAGACCAAGTAAGAAGCATCTGGTATTAGCAGCGGACCATTCATTGTCTTGTAAATACGAATAAAAATCTATTAAATTGCATAATTTGTATCTACGTAAATATAATATCGTGAAGGTTAGTTTGGTATTTGAAGAAGATATTTCAGATCTACGCAAGTAACTTGGCTCGTAGCTTTTCAGCTTTTAACAGCTTTATGGCTCCTGACTTTCTTATTTTTGCCTTTTTCATTTCATACAAATTCCTACAATGTGGTTGCGTAAAAAGTGATCTAGATAAAATCAAAATACAAGAGGTTGTTGAGAAATTCGCGTATAACTAACTTTCTGGCAGATTCGTAGAGATTGGAAGAAAACTGTTTTTTGTATGAATAAGGAGACACTATGACTTCCTAAGTGGGCAATAGTCTCGTCTTATAATGATCTGAAAAACTTTGATTATGCTCATCAAAATGATTTCATTTTTGTTCTTTAGCAACTGTAAGTTCTGATATGTCATAGAGCTTAGTTAATAAAGTAGAGGCAGACTATTTGCCGGCCATAAAGATCAGCAGTGATTTTATGTTTTGTAGTTACATGATGATGTAGGCTCATCATCAGAATATTTTGCTCTTAACTATATCCTATCAATAACTAGCTTGCCATGAATATGGTTGTGCAGAAAATGTATAAAGTGAGGTCTATATAATGTTCTTGGACAAAACAACCAGTTACTTTTTTTATTTTGTTTAGAAAATAGATAATTTAGTTTAAATGCTAAATTAAATAATTTAGCATTATATTTACATGTTCAATATCAGTTTTAGATAAAATAGAACAACCTATTGTGGCAGGATATCAGCCTGCTATATTTAATAAAATAGTATTATTATTTACTAATTGCCGCTACTTCAGAAGAAAAATTAGTTTTTATTTTTTTTAAGCCTTCACCAACTTCAAAACGGATAAAATTAGTTACTGTTGCATTTTTTTCTTTTAGTAATGCACCAACTGTTTTGCTTGGATCTATAACAAACTGTTGACCAGTTAAAGAGATCTTGTTGGTGAATTTATTCATTCGACCAGTTACTATTTTTTCAGTAATTTCACGAGGCTTGCCAGATTGCATTGCTATATCTAATTGAATTTGATGTTCATGAGTAACAACATCGGATAGCACATCTGATGGTTTAACATATTCAGGCTTACTAGCTGCGATATGCATCGCAATATGTTTAATAAGCTTATTATCAGCACCTTCACCTTCAGCAGATACAAGAACGCCAATACGAGAACCATGTAAATAACAGCCGATTTTTTCACCTTCTAGGGTCTTGACTCGGCGAATATTAATATTTTCACCAATTTTAGCAACAATTGCTGTACGTTGTTCTTCAAATTTTGCCTTTAATTCATCAATAATTGATGATCTATTTGCGATAACTGATTTTAATACTTCATTACCGAACGCTATAAAACTCGCATCCTTGGCTACAAAATCCGTTTCACAATTTAATTCAAGCAATACCCCAAATTTATCATCGGTAGAAATTTTCGCCATTACCACACCCTCGGTAGCTATTCGACTAGCTTTTTTGGCGGCTTTTGTTTGTCCTAATTTACGCATATTATTGATAGCTAATTCAATATTCCCATTAGCTTCAACTAATGCTTTTTTACACTCCATCATTCCTGCGCCAGTACGGTTGCGCAGTTCTTTTATAAAAGCAGTGCTAATTCCAGACATGTAATTTATTCCTCAATCTCTCTGATTGGAAATTATTCCATCAGGTATATAAATCATATTCTGATAAATAAAAAGAAACTAATTAGTCTCTATAATTAGTGGATGGCAATAGCTAGGTATCCTAGAGTAAGAGTCGTTCTCTAAGAACGAAGACCTAGCCTTGTTATTCAGTCTCTATGAAGTTTTTTTCTGTTTTAATCACCAAATCTTGAGAACTGGCTTCATGGACAGCTTTAGCAACAGCATTCAAATACAGCTTAACTGCACGTATCGCATCATCATTACCAGGAATGACATAATTAACGTTATCTGGATTAGAATTAGTATCAACAATCGCAAATACAAGGATACCTAAGTTGTTTGCTTCTTTAATGGCAATATGCTCATGTTGTGCATCAACAACAAATAAAGCATCAGGCAAACCGTTCATTTCTTTAATACCACCTAAACTATTTTCTAACTTGCTAAGCTCACGGGTACGGATCAACGCTTCTTTTTTTGTCAACTTATCAAAAGTACCGTCCTGAGATTCTGCTTCCAAATCTTTTAGACGCTTAATAGACTGACGAACAGTTTTCCAGTTAGTCAGCATACCACCTAACCACCGATTGTTAACAAAATACTGATCACAATTATTAGCTGCTTCTTTTATCGATTCGCTTGCTGAGCGCTTAGTGCCAACAAACAGAATTTTGCCTTTTTGTGAAGCAATTTTAGTCAATTCAGTTAATGCTTCATTGAACATTTGAACAGTTTTTTCCAAATTAATGATATGCACTTTATTGCGTACACCAAAGATGTAAGTTTTCATCTTTGGATTCCAGTAACGAGTTTGGTGACCAAAGTGAACTCCTGCCTGAAGCATCTCACGCATGGAAACAGTTGCCATTTAAACCTCTATAATTTAGTAAATTGTGGTTGTGCCTCCACAGATTCCATTCCTCACGACTTATTAGCTATAGATTCTTCTACAAGTAAGAAGACCTTAGAAAATATGCTGAGCTCTGTGTATTAATAAGATAATTAAGTTTATATTAGAGTTAATCAGTGTTTTTCTATTTTAGAAAAACACAAATGTTTTTTATATTTTTTATCATAAAAAAACAAAAAATACCAACTATACTTATAAATAGATAAATAAAAATAATGCAGCACCAATAGTAAAATATTGATTAGATTTAAATGAATAAGCACTCACATTCTGAATATTAATTCACCATGACAATATTTTATTGTGTATTATTACTAATACAATTATGCAATAATTTTTTATTGCTAGTAAGCAATAATTTAACTTGAAATAACTAAACGTTACTTTTAGCCTAAGAGTTTAATCCATGATTATTTATCATATAGGCCATCATCGTCGTCGTACAGGCCTATTTATGACAAGATGACTACTACTAATTGATGGATATAAATTGAATGTAAAACATCATGATGATGAGCATCTCTATCATAAGGCAACTACAACATTTTAAATCAGTCCTGCTCTTCAGGACTGAAGAGCAGGACTGAAGAGCAGATTGCGTCCACTTTGGCTAAGTATTATGCTATATCTGAACTTACTCTTGCTAAGAGTAAAAACTAGATGATGATCATGCATATATTTCCCATTATTTTCTGTCGGAGGATGATATTACCTGCTCAGAAAGTTGTAGTAGGTTTTCTAGTAAAAAGCCTTTTCTGCATCTTGGCTGATCTGATTGTGGTTGCATGCTAATTCTAACCTTACACACAGGAGGTGTATCTAAATTTTTCCAGATCGCTATTTACGCATGGGCAATATATGGAGAATTTGCGTGAAATGAGATAATGTGGTAGGAGCAAGCCTTGAAGCAGAAGAATAAATCGTTTAAAAGATACGATCCACCTTGTTGTTATCCAACGTGGATGTGAAATACATTCTCCAAATGTCAAAAAACAAAACTTCATGATGTTATCCTTTTCTAGTCTAGCTATAGATTCGGCCAACGCGCTTTCAGCAGGTTTTTATCCGTTTTTCACAAAGCTAAAGACGGCAGCCAATCCTAAACGTTTTTTACGTCATCTTAACCGAATATATCCTATAGCTATTAATATATTGGTACTTATAGACAATAATAAAGAATTTACAGAGTATTTTGCCATTTGAAAAGTAGTTCAGCCCATCAAAAAATATGAATTTGTCCGTTTATGTATATAGACTTGGTTACAGAGAACACTGACTTTGTCAGGAGATGTATTCTTAAACGAATGGCATGATGTCAAGCGATTTAATGGTGGCGTATTATTGAATATTTTTCTGAAAAGCCATCATTTCAATTTTCCTGACGAGCTCTAGATCACTCTGCATAAATATATTTGGCTTTACACGATTGGGAATTACATCAATCAGTCATTGAGAACTAAAACTCTACTGCACTCTATGATAGATAGATTAGCTAAAAATTAAAACTGAATTATTAAAAACATGCTATTTTTCTAGATATGGATAGAATGGCTGTAACAGCTATTTTTATATTTTTAAAAATGATATATTAAATTGTTAATTAGCATAACTCTCTAACCTTCGCTGCTAACATAACTTTCAACATACAGTATCTATGTTTAATCAAGCACAATTGGCTAATAAGTGCATTATTTACTAACTTAAATCAGCATAAATAGGCAGAACTTATGGCTATCTCAATTAAAACAGAAAAAGATACTAAAAAAATGCGTATCGCCGGACATTTAGCTGCGGAAGTATTAGAAATTATTGAACCTTACATAAAACCTGGTGTTTCCACAGCTGATCTTGATCGTATCTGTTACTCCCATATTGTAGAAAAACAGAAAGCTATCCCAGCATGTTTAAATTATCATGGCTTTCCTAAATCTATCTGCACATCTGTTAATGATGTTATTTGTCATGGTATTCCGAGTGATGAAAAAATCTTAAAAGAAGGTGATATCATTAATATTGATGTCACAGTTATTAAAAATGGCTTCCATGGCGACACGTCTAAAATGTTTTTTATTGGCAAACCAAGCATACAAGGTGAACTGTTATGTAAGGTAACACAGCAAAGCCTTTATCTTGCATTAAAAATGGTCAAGCCTGGCATTCGTTTAAGAACGATAGGTCAGGCAATTCAGCAATTTGTTGAACAACATGATTTTTCTGTTGTGCGTGAATATTGTGGCCATGGTATTGGTCAAGTATTTCATGAAGAACCTCAAGTATTACATTACGATGCTGACGATGGCGGTGTGACACTCCAAAAAGGTATGACGTTTACTATCGAACCAATGGTAAATACCGGCGATCATGGTATTAGAACAATGAAAGATGGTTGGACAGTAAAAACAAAAGATCAAGGTTGGTCAGCACAATATGAACATACTTTAGCTGTTACAGATAATGGATGTGAAATTTTAACCTTACGAAAAGAAGAAGAACCATTTATTTCGGTTCTATTAGTGAATAGATAATGTTTAAATTGGCCTCTATAATTTTAAAACTCTTATTTTAATGTTTTACTTGTTTTTATTGTTTATTAAAACTAATAAAAATACTATTTGCTACTAATCTTATAATTAGATCTTCTTCAGCAATTTTATGGTTATGAGATAGCTTGATAAAAAATTAGCCTGACCTCTGATCTTCACTCTTGATAAACTGTTACAGTATTTTTAGTAAATTAATCATTTTCAGCTAATTTGCTAATTATAATTAATTGCCGTGGATGCCTATTCTCGACAAGGATTACATACTCTAATGATTATATCCTCAATGATTATATCCTCTATTAGAGGAGAGGTAGATTTATTAATTTTAATCCAATATTCTTTGTCTATCACTATCACGAGATTATTAAATCTAATACTCTATTATATATGGAACTTATGTGTTTTATCCATGGCAATTATATAGACCTTTGTTGTAGTACACCTAATTATTCATGATAAGATAGCTAATGAGATGGATATAGTTTAGTCAAAATATCATTTTTGACAAGATTTCCATTGTCATACAACTAAAACACTTAAAATAACTCCTGTTCTTCAGGGCAGTAAAAAACCAACTTCTACTTTTGCTAAGTATTATAGCAAATCCAAACTTATCTTTTCTCAGTGCAAAAACGAGATGATGTTGATGATTGGCTATTTTGGCATGGTTGTTTAATTTTCTTGTATAGAAAGATCTAGGAATGTCTATGTTGTTTCAATTCTTGTAGTTTCGAACAATCTTATTCATGCCAGAAGATTTAGTAAATAAAACAATAATACAGAGCTGAATCTGCTCAGCCATCCTTTTTTTAATCAGCTGATATAGCTGTTCATATTTTAAATGTGAAATTCCTTAGCAATAACTTTTTATTTATCTCGCGTTATTGGCCAATGCTGACTAATTTCATGTTTGCTAATCTAATAAAGGTTTTGTGCCATTTAGTTAGTAAGTGCATTATAGCAAAGAATGGACTTTATCGATAATCGGCGCAAAAAAACGGTTAATACACTCTACATTAAAGTCTTTAAGAATATCATTGCTTATATGATCTTCTTGATCTCTGGCTATAATAAGAAGACAGAGATTTATTCTTTCTTTATTATTATCTCATCTTCTTTTTCTTTCGTGTTTTCTAACTTCCGAATGTTGGATATAACTCTTCCATTTAAAGGATTGGAGAAAATATTTTGTCGACTTCAATAATACCACTTAGTGTATTTATATTGGTCGCCAACGCTGAAGAAAGGAAGCGCTGTGATGCTATTTAAATACTGTTTTTAAATCAATGGTTTTTTGTGACGTCCGTAAAGTTAATATAGGATATTATAGTATAACATGAGATGTTCAAATACTTTGTTTCTTGAATGATCATGATTTGAATACTTTTTTATTTATACTGGTTGTTTAGTAAAACTACTAAATAATGTTTGCGCTACCGATCTAATATGATGGTTTGTGAATCTGTTTTCCCTCCTAAAATTAAAGGAGGTTTACTACTAGATCAGTGGGCTAAATTCCTTTAGCTTTTCCTATCTTTTCTTGGCAGACTGTAGAAGCTTAAATAGTATTGAAAAAGTTATTTTTCTCTAATCACAGTTCTTCTCGACTCGGTTTTGTAGTTTCAGACCTGAGTATCGAAAAATCAATTCAATCAGATTTATCGTTTTCATTGGTCCCAAGTTCTATAACTGGAGAGGTCGTAGACTGCTACCAGTTCTGCTGGATCTTTCTTCAGCTTCTTTATTCCTGAAGGAAGCATGCTTTTCTGAGGAAACCTTGACAACAAAACATCAAATGATTTATTAGCTGAGCATCACAACTCTCTGCTAGGCAGAGATCCTGAAGCTCATGCTTAACTTTTGGTTCTATGGCTTTTGAAAAGTGAAGTGAGAATATTAGCTGTTTTTTGTGCACAACAGTGTTGCTACAGCGTGGTCAATAGATATCTTTGGCATTCTATTACAAAAACTAAGAGAACTCGCCACACCTGTAGCAATCCTTGTAGATATGGTTAAGCTAGCTGCTTGTAAGGCACTGAGAAGTTCAATCCAGTTCCCTTTTGATTCTTAATAAGCATTTACAGCGCAACAAGCTCCTTACCTCCATCAATCAGTGACGCCGATAATGATCTGGATGCAAATGCGATCATTTGTCTGACATGACTGTATATGGCATCTACCAAAAAATAAACATATTGCGTATCGCTTAAATCACGCAAACACTATTGCCTGTCCCCTTCAATGAAATTGCTGTTTCACTTTTTTTTATGGCGTTAGGAATGGCCGTTGAAGTATATTTCGTTGACTCTGCAATAATGATATTAAGCATTGTAATATCAACATTGTAAATGTCAGTTTGTATGGTTTGTCGTGCTCTATATAACCGTTACGAACTACGTCATAACGCTTATCAACAAGGATGCCTCAGGATGTTGTTGTATGGTTTTTAACTCATTCTCAACGGCCGATAGCTATCAGCTTTCAGGCAGAATTGCTGATGAGTTCATGCAGTGGAGATCAAAGATAATATCTGGTTTTGCGGATATACCTATAGAGTAGATTTTTCATGGCATATAATCTCTGATATTGTTAAAATTACAAACGAAATTAATCAGTATGAGATATGCCCCCAGCTTCAAAAGTTGATACACTAGAAATTGGCATAACTTGCAATATTATGGATGTAAGGCATAAATATCATTATGAAAAATAATAGTGAAGAGGATTTCTAATGACTATACAACGTACGTTTTCCATTATTAAGCCAAATTCTGTTAAAAAAAATGTAATTGGTGAAATTTATAGCCGTTTTGAGCAAACTGGATTAGAAATTATTGCTGCTAAAATGCTGCGTTTAAGCAAAGAACAGGCAGGCAGATTTTATGCTGAGCATAAAAGTAAGCCTTTTTTTTGTGGATTAGTCGAGTTTATGAGCTCAGGGCCCATAATGTTGCAAGTTTTAGCAGGCAATGATGCTATACAGTGTTATCGCAATTTGATTGGTGTCACGGATCCAGCTAAGGCATTACCAGGGACATTACGTGCTGATTATGCGGATAGTTTTACTGAAAATGCAGTACATGGCTCAGATTCTGTTGCATCAGCAGAGCGAGAAATTGCTTTTTTCTTTACTGATAATGAAATTTATCCGCGTTGTTAACAAATAGAAATAGGATAGTATTAGTAAGTATTAATAAAGTTTGTAAAATAAATAACCTTGTTAAGTGATTTATTGGAAAGTTTAAGGGATATAAAGCTATTAAATAATATTTGGTATCAATAGGTAGTAAAATAAATATAGTTAATTATTAAAAATCTATATTTTTTGTAGAAAAAGTGTAATAACGAGGCAATAAAATGTTTCAATCTGAAAAAACAGCCCGATTTGGTGTCCAATCTTTTTTTTCTGTTAACAAATCAGTAAAAGTCAACTTGTTGGATATGGACCGTAAACAGATGCGGCAATTCTTTAGTGATATTGGAGAAAAGCCATTTCGTGCCGATCAGGTAATGAAATGGATTTATCACTACTGTTATGATGATTTTAATTTAATGACTGATATAAATAAGGTGTTGCGGAGTAAATTAAAGGCAGTTGCTGAAATTCGGGCGCCAGAAATTGTGCAAGAGCGGCGTTCTTCTGATGGCACGATCAAATGGACAATAACTGTACTTGAACAACAAGTTGAAACAGTTTATCTTCCTGAAGATAATAGGGCTACGCTTTGTGTTTCTTCTCAAGTTGGCTGTGCCCTTGAATGTAAGTTTTGTTTAACTGCGCAGCAAGGGTTTAATCGTAACTTACGCGTTTCAGAAATTATAGGTCAGGTATGGCGGGCTACTAAAGTGATGGGCTCTTTAAAATCCGCTGGACGGCGTACAATTACTAATGTTGTGATGATGGGAATGGGAGAGCCTCTATTAAATCTAAACAACATTATTCCAGCAATGGAAATTATGATGGATGATTTTGGGTTTGGATTGTCAAAACGACGGGTGACTTTATCAACTTCTGGTGTTGTGCCTGCGCTTGATAAATTAGGTGATATGATCGATGTTTCGTTGGCAATTTCCTTGCATGCCCCGACTGACGAAATTCGTAACAAGATTATGCCAATGAATAAAAAATATAACATTGAAACATTACTGGCTAGTGTTCGGCGCTATCTAACTAAATCCACTGCAAATCGGGGGCGTGTTACAGTTGAATATGTTATGCTAAATGGTGTGAATGATAGTATTGAGCATGCACATCAATTAGCTGAATGTCTTAAGCATACACCTAGCAAAATTAATTTAATTCCTTGGAACCAATTTTTAGGTTCCACTTACAGCAGAAGTTCTAATAGCCGTATTGATCGTTTTGCAAAAGTATTGATGAAATATGGTTATACTACTATTGTGCGCAAAACTCGTGGCGATGATATTGATGCTGCATGCGGTCAATTAGCTGGGAATGTTATTGACCGAACAAAACAAACATTGAAAAACCGTATTTTTGCTGAACCAATTATAGTAAAAGCAATCTAAATATTAATTATGTAAATAAATAATGATTGGATATTATAATTTCTTTTATTACCAACTATATAAATAAGAGTGATATGATAATGATATTGTTATTAACATTCTATGTTAGTGTGTTTATTAATAAGATGTACTAGCTTTAATAAAGACATTGATATTACGATTATAACATTGACACAGCTAAATATTACTTATTTATTAGTATGGAATTATCCAGCAAGATCTTATCTCTTTGAAAAGATGATTCATGCATATGGTAAAAATAGGATGCTTAATTTAACCATGGCAGTTATTATGTGTGTAAGCAAAAGCAATCAACTTTTTAGCATTAAAATATTTTAAAGTGCTAATTTGTTCATCAGAAATCAATAATGCAAGTATGCGATATTATTATTTAAACTTTTTATGCTCTAAAAAAATATATAAAGTGATGATTAAATTGAGTAAATAGGAAGAAAACATTTAGTTGAATTATCAAAATATTTTAAAAATAAAGTAAGAAATATTATCGATATGAAGGTTTTTCATTAACTTTATAGACATGAAGTTTTTCGAAAGGCCTGATGACATTAAAACTTAAAAAAGACCAATATTCCCACGAATGAATATCAAAGCTAAACCAGAAAAAATAGAAATCACCGTTGGCCAACGTTTATTGCAGGCACGTGAAACTCTTGGTCTTTCCAGGGAAATTGTTGCAGAGCGACTTTGCTTAAAAGTATGCACAGTACGTAAGATAGAAGAAGATAGCAATTCCCATAGTGTTAATCCTACTTTCTTGCGTGGGTATATTCGTTCTTATGCAAAATTAGTAAAAATTCCAGAAAAAGACATTCTTGAATTATTGGAAAAATACACTCCAGAAAAAGCAGTAGTAGTTTCTCCTATACAAAGTTTTTCTCTAGGAAAAACGCGCAAGAAGAAACTGGAAGGTTGCTTAATGAAATTTACCTGGCTAATTATTATTATTTGTATTGCTATGGTATGTATTTGGTGGTGGCAGGGTTATAAAGTACAAAAACAAGAAATTGTTGATATGGTTAAACAGAATAGCTTTGATTCTCATCAAATACAGGTAAATTCACTTTCTTCTAATAAAAATACAGCAAAAACAACTAAACAAAATAATATAAATATGTCATCGATCGAAACTAATAATCAGTCAGTAACATCAGCAATAGCTAATAATCTAGCATCAGCGAGATCTAAAACTCCAGTAACTTCTGAAACACTAAAAAATAGTGATATAAATGTTAATACTGAGTCACTAAATCCAGTAGAAATAAAAATAGCAACACTGCCAGGAAGTGTTATCAATGATAATAGCAATAAGGAACGATATAGAACAGTAGAAACTTCTGATAATATTGATTATAATAGAACAGAATCTGTTAATAGCGTTGTGATAAGCTTTAAGGGGGAATGCTGGTTAGAAGTTAGTGATGCTCAAGGTAAAATTTTATTTAGTGGTATTAAAAATGCTGGCCAGAAACTTGAATTAAATGGTAAACTTCCTTACCAATTTAATATTGGTATACCAGCTAATATTAATTTGCTATTTAAAGGTAATTCTGTTGATCTAAATCGTTTTATTAAAGCTAATCGTCCAGCCAAGTTTAAATTGCCTGAATTGTAAATGAATATTGTAAGAGAAGATCTATAAGTAATAATAAATTGCGAAAAAATAAGAAAGAAGCCATCGTCAATTCGATGGCTTTAATTATAGAAATAGCATATGTTATTAAACATGGACGCTGTGAAGGAGAGTTTATGCATAATCAATCACTCATAAAAAGGCGTAAATCAACATGCATTTATGTAGGTAATGTTCCAGTTGGTGATGGGGCACCAATCACAGTTCAATCTATGACAAATACAAGAACAACAGATGTTGCAGGTACAGTTAAACAGATTAAATCTTTAGAACGAGTAGGTGTTGATATTGTACGTGTTTCTGTGCCTACAATGGATGCAGCCAAAGCGGTTAAGCTCATTAAGCAACAAGTTAATGTTCCTGTTATTGCTGATATCCATTTTGATTATCGTATTGCATTAAAAGTTGCTGAATATGGTGTGGATTGTTTACGCATTAATCCTGGGAATATTGGTAATGAAGATCGTATTCGTCAGGTTGTTGACTGCGCCCGTGATAAAAATATTCCTATTCGGATCGGTGTTAATGCTGGTTCATTAGAAAAAGATATTCAAAAAAAATATGCTGAGCTTACGCCTGCTGCCTTAGTTGAATCAGCTATGCGGCATGTTGATATATTGGATAGATTAAATTTTGATCAGTTTAAAATTAGCGTGAAAGCTTCAGATGTTTTTTTAGCCGTAGGTGCATATCGTTTATTGGCTGATAAAATTGATCAACCTTTACATTTAGGTATTACAGAAGCTGGTGGAGCACGTGCAGGTTCAGTAAAATCTGCTATTGGAATTGGAATGTTATTATCTGAGGGAATTGGTGATACATTACGTATCTCATTAGCCGCTGATCCGGTTGAAGAAGTTAAAGTCGGTTTTGATATTTTAAAATCTCTACGTATTCGCTCGCGAGGTATTAATTTTATTACTTGTCCAACCTGTTCACGTCAAGAGTTTGATGTTATTGCTACCGTTAATACATTAGAAGAGCGGTTAGAAAATATTATTACACCAATGGACGTTTCAATTATTGGTTGTGTTGTTAATGGTCCAGGTGAAGCAGAAATTTCTACCATTGGCGTAACAGGGGCAAGACTAAAGAGTGGCTTTTATGAAGACGGTGTTCGTCAAAAAGAACGTTTAGACAATATTAATATTATCGATCAGTTAGAATCTAAAATTCGGGCAAAAGCCGTTATGTTGGATAAAAATAGGTGTATTGATATAAAAGAATTAGATTATTGATATAATCATATTAGCCCTTCATAAAGGAGCCAATAGCAAATTATCTGGTATATAGCATACTCAGGTTATCTTTAACTCTAAAATTTTTTGAATCTGTTCTCCATCATCAAATTGGATGATGGGTTACCAGCAGGATTAGATGAAGTCAAATTCCTTTAGGCTGTGTTTCAGCTTTTCTAATCAAGATTAGAAGCAGTGATTAAATACCATTAAAATAGTTGCTTTTCTTAAACCATAGTTCTTAGCTCATAGGCTTTGTAGTTTTTAGTATAGTTAAATCTGATTTAATCGTTATCCATGTTCTTATTTATGCCAAGTGTTATAACTGGAAGTTATAGAATCTAAGAAGTCTTTCTTAATCTTTCTATAGTTTCTTCATCGTTGCAAGAAGAATACTTTGCTGAAAACTTAGCTAATAAAACATCAATGGTTTTATTAGCGGAATAATTGATCTTTGCTAGCCAGATCTCATCCAGCTAAGTCTTAATTTTTGTTTGCATGATTTTAAGTGGTAAAGCTAGCATATTAGCTGATTTATGTACCCAAATAGCATTTTGATGTTTTATATATCCAGGAATAATTTTTGCAAACATTTGTGCATAATTGGCACAGATATTTATTAGCAAGCCTTAGAAAGTGCGCTTAAGCCAATAATCAACATGACATTGATTGAGAAGTTCAGTTCAGTTTGCTTCTAACTCTTAATTAGGATCTTTGACCGCAACTAATGCTTCTTAAATTTATTTTTAGTGATGCTGATTAATGAGAGCAGTAGTCAGTAGATCTCTCTCTTTCCTGAGAGGATTGTATATAGCATCGGCCAAGAAATAACAAATGTAGAGAGTATCGCTTAAATCTTGCAAGTAACTATTGCTTGTATTTCTTTAAGACATTGATGTTTTTATCTTATGATGTGTATATTAGTACTTGCTGACAAAGAGAGAGAATCCTTTTTTTTATTCTGTAGTACTCTCCCAATAATCCTTGAGTTTTTTTGAAAATTACATGCGCATATGCCTCTTTTGTGAGAGGTACAGCACTGCTATCAAACTTTCCAATATTATTTGTGCACTCTCTTAAAATAAGCTTGTATTAAAGAGTTGTTAGAAGCATATTCATTTGTCGATACGATCTCTACTTTCCACTGATCATTATCCTTATGCGGTTTAATTTTAACATTGCTGATACTAGTCTAGATGGTTCGCTGTAGTAAATAACCATTACAGACCGACGGCGGCTTAGACCATCCACGTCTAGAAAGTGTAGTTCATTATGTTGTTTCAGCATAGGCTCTTTTAGCTCGGTTTCAACGACAGTGTTGTTATTACGGCTGCCCATGGCACCATTATGTATAAGTTTATGGAAGAGGGGATATAGATAATATCTTGGTTTGCTGATACCCGTATATGGTAGATTTTTTCATAGCATATCATCTCTCTGTTATTAAAATCATTCTAAAAATCAATCGGCAGAATATATGCTGACACTTTCTTCGAAACCCACCCATCACAAGAAATTAGTATAACTCTGATCTATTTCAATCTTAAATAAGAAAAATAAAAAGCTTTTTGCTTTTAATGATCGATATTCATCAATTTAGCATAGAATCTTAAAAAGATATATAATATAGGTAATTTAATTAATGAGTATATTACTTAGAACACTATCTATCGGTTTTATTATTGGTAAAATCATCTAGATTGATAGCAGTATATTTTTTTGTAAAAATTATCTTTTTTATTAATAAGTAAAGTCGCTCAGTATAAAAACCTATCAAAAAAAGAAATAAATAATTAAAATTAAAAAGAAAGCAGATTTTAATCTGCTTTCTTTTTAATTTTAATTATTTATTTCTTAATCCAGTAATAATACTGATTCTAAAGCAATTTCAACCATCTTATTAAATGTCGTTTGCCGTTCTGCTGAGGTCGTTTTTTCGCCGCGACGAATATGATCAGAAACCGTGCAAATAGTTAGTGCTTTTACGCCATATTCTGCCGCAATGCTATACATGCCAGCAGCTTCCATTTCCACTCCTAAAATTCCATATTTTTCCATTGTATCAAAGACTTGTATTTGATATTTATAAAAAAGATCAGTAGAGAAAATATTACCTACACGAACGTTAAAATTCTTTGCTTTAGCTGCAGTAACAGCATTATGAACTAGATCATAATCTGCAATAGCTGCAAAATCATTATCATCAAATTTTAGCCGATTAACTTTAGAATCGGTGCATGCTCCAAGGCCGATAATAATATCGTGTAACTTTACTTGCTGGCTAATAGCGCCACAGGACCCAACCCGTATTATTGTTTTAACACCAAAGTCAGTAATTAACTCTTTCATGTAAATTGAACAAGAAGGAATCCCAATACCATGCCCCATCACAGAAATGCGACGGCCTTGATAATTGCCAGTAAAACCTAACATACCACGAACATCATTTACCTGAAGACTTTCAGTTAAATAATTTTCTGCAATATGTTTTGCGCGTAGAGGATCTCCTGGCATTAATATAATTTCAGCAAAATCATCTGTTTTAGCATTAATATGTGTGGTGGCCATAAATAAATTTCCTTATATTGCTTATCGATAAAATCGGAAATATGAACAAATATTTTATATCATACTTAAAATAGCGTTTTTTATATACCATTGGTAATAAAGCAAAATATAGCGAAACTGTTTTACCAATGTCAGCAATTGTGGGTTATCTCGATGACCCCAGTTGCCACAAAGGTTTTTTACTTGTTAGTGATAAATTAAAATAGCAATATTTTCTGCGTAGGATCAAATTCCTAGCTAAGTCGTATCACAACAATGATCAGCAGTAATAATCAAAATATTCTTATTCTCAATTAATGCTGGCATTTCTGGCAAACAACGATCAAATAACTCTAGTATAACCACATAATCAGTAACATTATCAGAATATCCATATGAAGAATAAAAATCTATAAAATTAGTAAATACAATGCTATAATTGGTTGTTTTTTTATTTTTGATCTTCTGAAGGCTAGGATAGTAAATAGCAGTTCAATACCGGTTACTTTTTGCTTGCTTAGTTATAATAATTCTAATATTGATATAAATATCTAAAATTTTTTCAAGTTAACAACCATGCTAGCTTTTTTCAATTGGTTTTTTAGTATGATTGCTCTGTACATATGCGATTTCCAGCGAAATAATAAGCTTGAAAATTACAGCGATATGCTGAAAAAGAGCAGTTTTAATTTTTGTCATTTTTGTTATTGATAAAAAGGACTAGAAATATCAGCCATGATATTATAAGCATCTTCATCAAAGGGATTTCTTGATATTTAATAAAGCTGATAATGGTTTTTAACCTTAAAAACCTATTCATGGAATGATATTTGAAAGACTAAATCAGCTGAAGTATAGTAAATAAGTTTACCTGTTTTATAGCCTCTTGAGCTAATTGTTATAAGAGCACTGTGCTTAAGAGTGATAATTTTCAGATAATCAAGAAAATTATCATCTTATCCTAACTTTTATATATCACATCTCTACACACACAGTAAGATAGTATAGTTATTTTAAATAATTCAGGTTTAACTTTGAACTTATAATCTTTCATAAACTTCAATAGAGTTTTACTACTTAATGCTGATGATTTGTGTAACAAATCCTAATTGTACAGCAAAAGATATTGATGCAAAGTAATATCTCAATCTCTTGATCAGAATTGAATAATTGGTTTGCAAAGCATCTTTTGTGCACCAATTAAATCGCTAGATAATAGCATTCATTTTAGCATAAGTGTATAGCGGCTGGCTAAGTAGGTGTTTTGTTAGTAAGCTCTGTACACAAATAGTAGAATTCATATTTTTTTGGTGGTTGAATACTTTCGAAGAAAAAGACGGTCTATAAATTTTTTGCCCATTGTCTCTAATCCCATATCCTATGGATATTATGGACATGCTAGGTTAAGATCGCGTAAGGAAGCCTCAAGCATTGGCTTCTGTCTTTGTTTTGTAAAGGCAAATAAAAACCAATCGAGTTCAGTAGTCTATATCTAATAAAAGATAATATCTTAAAGTTTTCTTTTTTTGTTTGCGAAAGATATTTCACATTTACGTGGAGATAGATAATACCAGACTCATAGCTTTTAAACGCTTTATTTTTCTGATTGCATGGCATCCTGGTCTTTTTTTATGCCTCATTTCATTAAAATTCCACATTCAGGCTTGCATAAACAGCGATCCAGGATAGATTTAGATAATATAACAATAGTTTAGAATTATCGAATGACTTGTCAGTAGATCAGCGAAAGATGAAAAGAAAAACATTTGCAAAGGAAAACAACTATGGCTTCCTGAGCAAGCGACAGGAAGGATTATCAGGAATTAATTGGAAATATTGATATGTTAATCATCAAGACATGTTGCTAAAAGTTTTTGCTTTGCTCACAGCGAAATTTGTACACCTACATCCGCATTTAAATTATTGAAGTTTGAAAATCTTCTCTAGAAGAGATAATTCAGTAAATAAAACTACCTTTTACGCCATGGGAATCTACTAAGAAATTCCTTTAATTAACTGATATAACTGTTCACATTTTGAATGTACAATTCATTAACAATAATTATCTGATTATCTAATTTTATTAGGCGAAAATAACTAATTTTATCTTATCTGGTAAAGGTTTCATATCATTTAGCTTCATCCTAGCAAAGGATGGAACGCTTTATAAATGATTGGCTTAAGAACACAGATAATACAATCTTCATTAAACTCTTCAAGAATATCCATCTCTTACACATGAACACTGTCAATTTTGCTTAATTAAAACAGAGATTCGTTCTTTCCTTTTATATCTTACTTTTCTGCGTTTTCTATCTTTTCTATATGAAAGATAAGGCTTCTATTAAAGGATTCAGGAAAATATTTTGCCAATTTTAACAATACAAGTTAATGCATTTGTGTTGCCTATCGAGCCAGTATCACTTGAAACAAGTAAGCAGTTATTGGGCCATTTAAACGCTGTTCCAAAATTAATGAATGTTTGTTTTTCTGACTCAAGTAAAGTCAAGTTATTTAATATGCATCGCAGATAACTAAACCATATATCATTTTTGATCTAGTTTTGCCCTAGGACCTCCAGTAACATTATTAAATGTTTTCCTAAAACCTGGGATTTTAGAAGGATATCGCTGTAATCCTATAAATAAATCTCTATAATTGATAACATATTTATTGTAAAATATTGGCAGGATAAAGTTGGAATGAATTGGTTTGATATATGAATCAATATCATCCGACAGATTGTCAGTCAGCCTAAACTAATGATATACAGCTTTATATTGGCAGAGAGTGCAAGAAAAAGTCTCTTTGGTCTGTGTCTGTATACTTGTTTGATTTTTCATGGTTACCTCTGTAACTAAAATTCTTTATATAGCATAAGGAATTTCTACTAACAACCTTTGTTAACATAATCTATCATAACATTATCTAGTTTTTGCCATTTATCAACTGTGTAACATCTCATTATATAATAATATTGCCATCAACTATATTAATATTCCTCAGTAGCTATTTTGCTATGAGTATGGCAATATGATGAGTATCTCTATAACTCTCCTAGAGAAAATACTTATCTAATAATTGTTGTAGAAAACTATTTTTTCTGTTAAAATATTTCCATTCCAATAAAATTGGTGCGTGCCACAACACATTACAATCTCTCAATGGCCTTATGTTGGATATCTTTACCGGAAGATATCCTTACTAGCCTAACTAATAGGCATCAATAATTTCGGGATATTCATCATCAGCCCTATTGGAAATGTTTCTGAGATCTTTTTGCAGAGCTTACTAACAATAAACTTGATAAATTATGGAAATGGAGTTTATTTTTACAACCCTTATCACAATTTCCTTTTGCACAAGTAATCTCAATATGTCCTAAGTATTCGCGATATAGGATTGGGCAAATCTATCAGCATATAGCGAAGCATCAGTAGTAAAAGAATCAAGCACAATAATGAAATATTCGTTTCATAACTACTATCACTTGGTTAGTCCAAGTTTAATTAATTAATTTTTAAACAAAAAATACTATATTCCATAATTCAAGTTAATAAAAACTATTTGCTATAGCTTAATAAATATTAATTAATAATTAATGTAATTTTAAAAAATTCTTTTATTAGAGATTATTTTTACAGATTATTAAAATAGAGATTTCATTTTTGTCTGCTAAAAAATTATTGAAACAGTACATAAAAAATAAATAAAAATTAATAGTCGTCAATAAAATTATCTGTTTTGGGTAGCATTCTAATGTATCTAATAAACTAGATAACAAGCTTGATATTTAACGCAGCAAAACGAAAATGATGGATATTGATCCCATCTATTTTCCATAATATGGAAGCCATCTTCCATATTAAAATTCACGTGGGTAGAAACGCTAATATCTCGAATAATCTTAAAGTATTATTTTAACTTTCTTTAAGATGTGGTTTATCGCAACGTTCCAAACGTTGATATTTTAACAAAATCATTGCCGTAAGCAATGGCAAGTTCTGCTAGATGGCGAATGGACAATAAGGCTCCTTTAATCCATTTAGTTCAATAATAACCTTCAGTAAAGCACCTTTTGATAGACAAATTTCTTTATATGCTTTATTGACCAGGCAAAACCAATTTATTTATTATCGGTTATTAATGCTCAATATGGGAAAATAACATTAACTTCAGCTGCTGCCTACATAAACAAATAGTAGCTTGTATTTCATCTAATGCAATCGCAACATCATGATATTCGCTAAATAGAAAATTAGTTGCGTGCGCAATGCGAATAATTTTTTGTGTTTTTCAGCTCCTAAAATCTTCCGCGCTAATAGAATAAAGTAATGATAAATGCATATTGCACTAGCATTATTACCTCGTATTGTCTCATGCTTAATAGCATGATATCTTAATTTTTTTATCATAATCATTATGATTTAGCAGAATTGAATTCATTAAATAAATTTAATAGATGCGTTATGAAGTTAATTTCAATTACATCATTTAGTTTTTTAAAGCTAATAACATTGTTGATTAAGCGGTTAAACAACTGTTTAATATTTAATATACAAAGCTGATTATGATTAAGTTATATTCTTGCTAACAATAAAAAGAAGCCAGCAATACTGCCACTCATCAGATTAGATAACGAACCGGCTAATACAGCTTTTAAACCTAGTCGAGCGATATCTTTGCGACGGTTCGGGGCAATTCCACCTAAACCACCCAATAATATAGCTACTGACGATAAATTAGCAAACCCACACAATGCAAAAGAGATTATGGCTTTAGTCTGTTCAGAAAGTGCTTGCTTACTTGCAGAAATTCCATCCTCATTATCAGATTTTAAGTATTCTCCGAAATTCATATAAGCAACAAATTCATTGACCACTAATTTTTGCCCGATAAATGAACCAGCAATTGAGGCTTCATGCCATGGTATACCAATCAAATATGCAATTGGCGCAAAGATCCACCCTAAAATCAATTCTAATGATAAGCCTGGTATATGGATCCAGCCACCAATCACCGCTAAAATACCATTAAGTAAAGCTATCAATGCAACAAATGCCAGCAACATTGCTCCGACATTTAAAGCAAGTTGCATGCCACAAGAAGCACCGCTAGCAGCAGCATCAATAATGTTAACAGGGCGCTCTTCTACGCTATCCATATTGATCATATTTGGTGCATCATAGGTTTTTTCTGTTTCTGGCACCATTAATTTGGCAAATAACAATCCACCTGGTGCAGCCATAAAAGATGCTGCGATCAGATATTCCATTGGAACACCTATTTGTGCATAACCAGCCAATACAGAGCCAGCAACTGAAGCCAGTCCACCACACATAACAGCAAATAGCTCAGAGTTTGTCATTATAGGTAGATATGGTCTGACAACCAAAGGTGCCTCTGTATGACCAACAAAAATATTAGCGGTTGCTGATAATGACTCAGTACGTGAGGTAGCTAATATCCATTGCAATATCCCACCTAAGATTTTGATAAAAATCTGTATAATACCAAGATAATAAAGCACGGAGATTAATGATGAGAAGAAAACAATGACTGGTAAAACACGTAAGGCAAAAATAAAACCACTACCGCCAAACAGCTCAAACATTTTATTAGAAACTAAACCGCCAAATATAAAATCCATGCCCACTTGCCCATAACCAATTACACCAGAGACTGCATCAGATACACTTTCCAAAGTGCGGCGACCTGCAGGAATATAAAGAACAAACGCGCCAATTGCCATTTGAATAATAAAAGCACCAAATACAGTACGGAATTTAATTGCTTGACGGTTACTGGAGAAAATGATAGCAATAAAAATTAATACTACCATCCCTAATGGGCTAATAATGAGTTGCATGAAGAATATTCCTGTGTATTTTATATCAAATAAAAAATTTATATAGTTTAAGAAATTAACTTCTAATCTAATATTTAGATATTATAACGATTTCACATTAAAAACTTGCACTCCGTATCCACAAACAATCATAACGAAAAATCACGAAAAAATAAATTTTTGGTAGACATCACTTAATAAAAAGGATATTTAGGTAAAAATTATGTAAATAAATAATTTAATTTTTGCTAAATAACTCAGATATGTATGATTATACGTTCCATATTAGGCTTTTGAGTTATTAGCAAACCGGTCTATGTTGAGTCAAACTTATATTACACTCTAATGCTTCGTAAATCTGTTATCCATCTTTAAATAGGATGGTATTTACTATCAAGATCAGCAAATTTAAATCCAAATTTTAGGCTGTTTCGGCTTTTCTGAGCATACGTGGAGTAGCTTCAATACTATTAAAAGTGTTGTTTTCTTAAACTACAGTTCCTTGCATTTTTGCTTTGGTTTCATCCTGACTATCGCAAAAGCAAATTCAATCAGAGTTGTCGTTCTTGTTGATATCCCAGTCCACTAGTGTGCGTTTTGGGAAGTATAAGAATGCAAGCAGTTTTTATCGATCTTTCTCAAGATTCTTCATCTCTGCATGATATTTTGCCGAAAATCTTGCCAACAAAACATTAAGAGCTTTATTTAGTAGCATTGGGGCTTTTTCTCGTCACTACCTAGACATTCCAGCAGTTCAGTTTTAACTTTTGGTTACATGCCTTTGTGGAGTTGAAACAAGAAGATTAGCTGTTTTGTGTTCCAAATAGTATAGTTGGTGCTGCCTGTCGGTAAAGAATATCTTTGTCATTAAGTTCCAAAAATAAATGGCATCGTCTCTTTTAGCAAGCTTGGGATATACGATTAAGCTATGCGCTCGCATGGCATTGAGAAGTTTGGCTAAATTCACTTTTTATTTTCGATAAGCATTTTCTATATAAACTATCCAATTACCAAATGCTCAGTGATGCCTATAAATGACAAGTAGGCAAACTAGATAATCTTGCATAAGAGGAGAACTGTCTATGCTATCTGCTAAAAATAAATGTAACATCTATCGCTTAAATTACTCAGAATCACTATATTACCATTGTCTGTGATCTTCAAGCCATTGCTGTTTTATTTTGCTGATGGTGCTATATAGAGACCATGTGCTTTTTCACTGGAAAAAACACCTAAAAAGATTTGTGAAAATTTCCTCAGAGATACATTGTGGATACAAGAGATGATAGCAATACTTCGATGCTTTTTTAGCAGCTTTAGATTAAATTGTATTAACTATCTCTTTAAGCATATTCAGTTGCTTCTGCGATTCTTAATTGCTTCATGATTTTGGGCACTTTGATATCAACATCATCAATACAAGTTTATATAGTTTGCTGTGGTAAATAACTGTTATCGACGACGTGATGACCATGTCGCCAATTCAAGAAAGAAATGTCTTCACATGTTTTAGCAGGCATTGGCTTCAAGCTAAGTCTCAACGTCTGTTGTTATCAGTTGCCTAGCACTATTATTGATGAGTTTTGATGAGTTTATGAAATGGTCACATGTAATATCTTCTTTTTAGAAGATCTGTATGGAACTTTTTTATGTCATATCATCCATCTCTTGTTTCAATCATCCATAAAATCAATCACAGCATGATACTCAAGCATCTTTAAAACCATATGCACTAGAAATTAGCATAACTTCAATAACTGGCTTATACGACACCAATGCTCTGTTTTGCATCATTTGCTAACTGTTATGCTGCAGTGTGCTGTGGTGGACACGCGTAAATATGGCATTAAAATTATTATTTTTTTGTTTCTTGTACACTGCACCACTTATTGGTGACAACTTAATCAACATCCGTATCTTTATGTATACATTACTTGTGGATGGTCTAGATATTAAACATGGTGTATGTGGCATGAGTTCTTTTTCAAAAAAGATATCTCTAAGAAATCCAGAAAGGCTCTGTGTAATCCTGTTACTGAATCACATCTATGACCTGATAAATTCGAGCAATCTTCTTCAATTACTCTTTGGATATATATTAGCTCCAGTAAGCAGTGGCAGCGTTATCTGAAGGCATAGTACTGAAGAGGCACACCTCAGCATTAGTTGAAAAATGCATCTCACTAAAAAGACGAAAGAGGCGTTGGCTCAGCGTTAAATACCTTTGGACATATCTTAAAAATTATCCACATCACTATATGGCATGATCCGTCTCAAAACTACGATGTTACCTAAAGGAGTTGGAGTGGGTTACATCATCACTATGACCAGCGCACTAAGCAGTTACAGGCAGCAGATCTTTATGGAGGGAGAGCTGATCTGGCGCTATATTAGCTATATTCTGACAATGAATATTAAGATGGTGTGTTACTATATAGTTTCTTATTGAATAGAAAACTGAGAGAACTTATTACTGAAGTCTGCATAAGACACTAGAGATGATGCCACGCAAAAAACAGGAAAAACAAGTTGTTTTATACGTCATGATGAAAGGATTCCATTGTGCTCATATTCGTACAAATGCATTCTGTGTGTTGTGACATGCTATTTTTATCGACGTTCAGCTTAACAAATATATAACGAAAAATTGTTATAGAAAAGTGTTATAAGAAAGAATGAATAAAATAGAAAAACTAGAGTTACTTTTAAACATAACCTAGTGTTAATTCATTTAAATTTAATCTATTACCTAAAAAATACACATTGCAATGAAATTTTTACTTACAGTAGGACATTACAAGTAAATCAATTCTATCTCCTTATTAGTAATAAGGAGATGATGCATTTTGATCTTCAATTAAATAGTGATTAAATTCCACAATCATGAACTTATTAGTTTTTTTAGAATTAAACATTAATTATGAATTAACAAAAATAATCAATATTATTCCTTGTGTAGCTAATAAAAATAAGCATTAGAGTTATATCTTAGTGTTATTTTTATTGATAATAGATTTGTTTAAATTGACTAAATAAAAATTAATGTTGTTGCCATTGATATGGCATGACATGCTAGATATAATTATTAATGCCACACATGGGAAATTATCATTGATTTACATGGTTAGCATAGCATTGCTATGCTTTGGAATATCCATATACATTTCTCTTGGTTTAATAAAATTAATTAATGCCATGAACTATACATTTAACCGCTGTTGATAATGAATCATGTGGTTATCATATCAATATTCAATGATGCAGCTAGAAATGGTCTATATCTTTAATAATAGAGATAGTGGTATAATTGGCTATCTTAGCAAAGCTTGTTATTAGAAATTCCTTTTATTGTATGAAAGATTTTTACTATAAATTGTTGCCAAAAAAAGTAAATAATCATACAGATCAAAAAAAAACTATTTCTGCTTACTGCAGACAGAAAGTTGGATCTCATTAGTTGGCTCAGCGACAATCTGTTGAATGATGTCGATTCATGCATTGAATCAATTCAATTAACTTTATCCTGCCAATATTGTCACAGTGAATATGTTATCCACGCATTGGGATATTGATTATAGTTACAGCGATATCGTTATAAAATCCATGGTTGTAACGAAAACATTTAACAATCCTACTGAAAGTCTTTCTTCCAAAACTACATCACAGGAAGAAATGGGTTACTTATTACGATGTATCTTGAATAGCTTGATTACGATGTATCTTGAATAGCTTGATTTTACGGTTCTGAGTCAGCGAAATAAACAGGCATTAATTAAAAACACAGTTTAGATAGTATAACTGCTTCTTTGTTTCATTAGCAAAAGTCAACATAAATGCACTAAGTGATATTATTGATGTCGACGAAAAATTTTCCCATTAATCCTTTAAAGAGAAGGAGCGGTATGTCCAATATAAAAAAGCTAAAAATAAAACTCATGAAGAAAAGAGAGAAAAAGAAAGAATGAATCCCCCTCTTCATCGCCTCAGATCGAAATTGGGTGATGTGAGTAATGAGATTCTTGAAGAGTTTAATGGAAAGTCTGTTAACCGTTTTCTTGAGCTGATATTTGACAAATAATCTATCCTTTGCTTTAAGAATTCTAAATGGAAGGAAACTTTTTTCAGAGAACATGAAATCAGTCAATATTCGCTGAATGAAGTCAGATAATTGGAAAGTTATTGGTAAGAAATTTCACATTTAAAATATGAACAGTTATATATAACACAGACGCTTAAAAGAATGTCTGAGTAAATTTTATGATGTGTATGGTTGAGCAAGTTTTATTTGCTGAATTATTTGGCCCAGAGAGAAAGATTTTTTGAAATTAATAACAATTAAAATACAGAACAGACCTGGCTACAACTTACTCTAAGAGCATAGCAACAACCTTTACTAATATAGCTTTATAAAATTACTGTTCAATATTGAATCAAAATCATGTTAAGTTAACAGATGGTGATTTAGTTGTACATAACACCATTGAATTTTATTTGAGCCATCGCTAGTTAGCTGTTTAATCAGAGCTAGATTAATTGATTATAACTTATAAAGTTATAAGCATTTGAGATGGATCAGTAACACTAGTGTTTACTAATAAAATTACTTAATTAAGCATTAAATTTATAATAGTGATATTTTTAAAATTCATCTTTCTCTGTATGAGAAAGCTTATGTAAATGAATTTTTATTGGAAATTGACAGATCGGATATGTTATTGATCTTACATCAATAAATAAGGCAAAGGTTGAATAGTAAGCTTGCTATTAATTTCGCTAGTCAGCCTAAAAACACTTTCTTTATCCATGTTATTATTCATGACAACTTGAAGACTAATTAAACCACTTCTAATGGTAGCAGCAGCCAATATTGTTCCGGTGCGTCGCCAGTTATCACCTATTTTTAACTCGATAGCTTCTCCAGTTTTTGGCATAGTATTTGCTGTTCCTGCTAACCAAAACATAGCACGCTTGTTAGCACCGCGATATTGTGCTCGAGCGACTGTTTCCTGGCCACTATAGCAGCCTTTCTGAAAACTGATACTTGATTGTAATGCTTGTAGATTAACTGCCTGAGGAATAAATTGTTCACTATTTTCAATATCAATATTAGCAATACCAGCGGCAATGTCAAAAGCTAGCCATTGCTGGCTACAGCTATGTTGTGGGAAATATTTTATTAGTTTACTGCTAGTAACGCTATTAGTAACAATTAAAAAACGTTCGGATGGTAAACTAAAGTGTAGTAAGGTTGTTTTCTCAAGATGAATAACAGGTTTTTCTCGATCAGGTAATATATGAAAGTGGCTATTCAATGCATTGCGAGCTCCTTGGCCAGCAACACCCAATAACATAATGTTAGGCTGCTGGCTAAGTGTTATTTGCGAAAAAACCGCATATTTTTTTAATTCACTTAGTTGTTTTGCTGCCACACTAGCGCGTAAAATATAGCCAAAGCCTTCGTTATAGTGAAATAAACGAAGTGTGCTCAACATTTTTCCTTTGGCATTACAGTGGGCGGTGAATATATGTTGTTTCGTAGGTAATGTTACAATATCTGCTGTTAATTGACCATGTAGATATTTTTTAGCATCAATTCCAGTTGCTGTGATGAAACTCCAGTCATTAAGTGACATTAACGTTAAGGGTAATTGATGGTCTACTTTGCAAGTAGATGGTATAAATTTATTTTGGTTTATCATCTATTCATCCGCTAGTAAGCTGGATAAGAGTAGTCATAATGGTAAAGCAGCTAACTTATAAATCAAGTAATATTATGAATATAAACCAATAAAATTGAAATTAAATAATTTATCTATATAAACTCTCCAGAGTTACTGGTTAAGTTATGGTTTTTATAAAAATGCTACTTAAATCATTTTAATGTTAATGAGAACTTGTTATGTCAAATTTTGACATGCATTGGAATTTATTCATAAAAGTTTTTAAAGTTATTTAATCGCATGGATATCAATAATAAATCTAGGATTCACTGGGCTTGCCGTAGTGGAATGCGTGAGTTAGATATCGCTATTATGACTTTTTTTGAGTATAAGTACGCTTTACTTACAGAGAATGAGAAACATCTGTTTGTTCGTTTACTGCAATGTTCAGATCTTGATTTGTGCAATTGGTTAATTAATCAGGATCGTCCTGATGACGATGGGTTTTATCATATAATTCAATTGATACAAAGTACAAATAAGCAACGTGGTTCTTTAGACATTTAATATCAATATTCATGTCTAATTACAGCTTTTTCAACTGGCATTCATGTGGGAATGGGCTTATTATATTTCTTTTTATATTCGTTTTCAATAACCTGTCCACTTTTTTTGGTAGCGACCTTATTAATTGTAGTAATTTTAGTAATGGAAGCAAAAAATATAAGTGGTTGTAAAGGTAGTTTTGGTTTACTTAATACTATTAAAATATAATAGAAGAAAATCAAATGGTTGATTGTCAAAAACTATTTGTTTGTTAAAACTTATAAATCTAGTTAAAAATACAATATTCCACAATTAGAGTAAAGTTAACGGCACTATACTTCCTAGGCAGGAAGTATAGTGCAACTTAAGTGTTACAGATATAAATGTGTTTACCTAAGAAATATTAGGTATAAAAGTTCCTGTCGGTGTGTTTTTCTTCTAGCTTGGTCGACTAAAACAGTACCGACATGTTGGTTTATTTGCAACTCTGATGGTTTTGATCCCAAATTATATACAGTATAAAAGTTAGTTTTTCTTAACATGTATAAATCTATGATTTATATGATGAATTTTATCTGCAATTTGGATGCTTAGCGTAATGTAGATTGCTGGTAGTATAAAATATTAAGTTCGAACTTTAACGCAATCAATATAGAAAGTTTAGAGGCAGTGTATACTACTATGGATGAGTAAGCTGTTAACTCAAACTTCCATATTATAAAAGAGGTGGTTTTATTCTTATGCCTGGTAGGTAATTAGTTACAATGCAGCATAATTCTTTAATTTAGATATAAAAGGTATCAAATGGTATTTGATTTGTTGCATGCAAAAATTTGCCGAAGTGGAACCAAATCCACTATTAGCAAAATAACTACATTGTTATGGCGAAGTGCTTACAGCTTGATTTTAACTTTATTTTACTCTTATTCGCTATAGAGTTTTTGGTCAGTTAATATGCGATGCAGTTGATAACTTAGGGTAGCTTAGTTTATCAGCATATAATATTTTTTCAAGCCAGAAAAAATGCAATGATTTTTATCATTTCATTTAGTAGCCAACGGCACGCTGCTTTCTACTTCCATTTCCTGAAAATTTCATCGTTTGGTAAATAAATGCATTTAAGAACTTTTTTATCATCAAAAATTCATCTCACATTTATTGTAATTGCGCATTTCCTACAGGAAATATATCTATTTCTATCACATTAAATCCAGCTGAATATAAACAAGACAAGTATTTAATAACACGAAGTCTAATAATACTGCTTTTTGACATTACTCTTACATATCTTTTATGAGAAGCACAACTGATTTAAAGAAGTCTCTTTTTTTTCATAAATAAAATACTGAATGGCATCAGCAAAAAAAGGTCATCAGGAATATATAGATGTATCTTAATAAGTTTCATGTTATCACTTTGCAAGTGTAATTCACTGGTTATTTTATTATTTAAATAGGCTGATATTGAGCGATAATTTAATTATCGCTATTCAGATGGATCTTAGGTAATTATGCTATACTAGCATGGAGTATTAAACCTGTCATAAAAATTATCAGTTAGCTATCTCTCATCCAGGTTTACATTAAAGAAATAGTTCTTCAGATAATACTAGGCATAGTGATCATTGAATCTGTTATTCTAATCTAAAGCCGCTTAAATGTTTGACAAAGAATGGCAAATGAATATCGCAATTCTATTGATAAGTAGAAGTTTTCTACCTTCTTATGAGATGATTAAATTTTGCCTAAAGCTGACACCTCGTTGAAGTATGTCATATATGCGTTTATCCAGTACGTTTTTCTAGAATCTATGGTTTCTAAACAAATCAATGTTTTTCACAAATTTGTTTTTATTTAGAATATCTCATCCATATTTTTATTTTTTGCTAGTTTTTGAATCAAAAATTACATGATGTTTTTAAAAAATTTTAGGTTATTGCTAGATTGTTTGCGCCAGATTGTTCAGGATATCTCTCTAAATTTAACGGTGCGTTGTTAATAACCGCATTCACGCGGTTGACAGCCTTTTATATGTATCGCAGTTGTGCTGTCTCCGTTTGCGTTACAATGAGATACTATTTAACTTCGGCTATATATTGGCAAGTCTTGTTAGTGAAATCCATTGTCATATATGAAGGATTTTCGCTACAAATAATGTTGTAATGAAAAAACTAAACAGTTATCCAGATCAAATAGGCTACTTTCCTCACTCTCTGACAATATAAACCTGTATCTCATTAATTAGGTTGGTGACGATTTCTTTGATGATCTCAATTAATACATAAAATGAATCCATTCTACTTTATCTTCCTCATATTGTCACAGTAAGTATGTTATCCGATTATGACTTCCATTCATTATGGTTATAGAGATAACGTTGCAAAATCCCAGATTGCAAGAAAATATTTAACAATCTTAGTGGAACTCCTGTTAAGAAACCATATCACAAGGATGAATGTCTTAATTACATAGTGTAATTATTTGCGATCTATATCGCATAGGTTGACTTTATGGAAGTCAACAAAACAAAGAGGCATTGATTTAAAAACATGGTTTAGATGGCATCAGTGCTTCCTTACTTCAGAGGCAACAGCCAACATAAACGCACTAAGTTGTATTGTTGAAATTAAGAAAAGATTTTTTTGAATCATTTAAAGGTAAGTGTTATACCTCTCACATAGGAAAGCTAGAAAACGTACTAGATAAGGACATAAAAGGAAAGAACGGAAGCGTTGTCTTAATCTCCAGAAATTAACATGGGCTCATATGAGCGATGAGATTTTTGAAAAGCTTAATGAATAGTATGTTAGGTGTTTTATTTAGACGATCATCGATAAAGAGTTTATTCTTTTCTTAGATAGATCTAAATGCTTTAAAATTTTTAAAATCAAGAATGAATTTAGTTTACCATCGCCTAATAAGGTTAGATACTCAGAGAGTTATTGGTAAGAAATTCAAGATTTAAAATATAAAGAGTTTATATCAGGCGATTAAAATGGATATATAACTAGATTTCCACATCGTGTAGGTTTGTTTTATTTACTAAGTTATCTGATATGTAGAAGATTGTTTTTAAATTACAAGAATTTAAATACATATATACCATAGCTATTACCTACGCAGCTCATAGCATAGTGTGCTATGTTTGATGTTTCCATTACCAGTGGTCCTCAGATCTTTAGGGATATTAAACATGCTGTATAGTTTAATCTGTTTTTCAAAAAAAAGAGCTGTAAAAGAAATTTAGCAAGGTGCTGTCATTTAGCTGCTGCGGCACAGTTATGACCTGATAAATCTTAGTAGTCTTAATTCATGATATTTGTCATCTCCTGGCTAGGAAGCACTGGTAGTATTAGCTGAAGAAGGCATAGTATAGATGTTACTTGAAAATCTCGCTTTACTAAAAAGACGAAAGTTATGTGGCATCGCTGTGTAATACTTTTGACGCTGTATTACTTATATTCTGACGAGGTATTTTAAATACGGAGCTGTTAGTGTACTTTCTTTTTGAATTTGAATTATAAGCGAAGCATTATTACCGAAAGTATATAAGACGCTGGAATAATGGCCCATAAAAAACTAAAAAAACCGAAATTCGACGTTCTGATGAAAAGATTCCTATGCACAAACAGATATTTCTGTACAAATGTATTATGTGTTGTGCTGGTTACTTTTTTATCAACTTATCAAGAAGCCTCATAAGGCTTGCTAAATATGGAGTTGAATTATTATCAAAAGAATGCATAAAATGAAAAAACTGTAATTATTAAGCTTAATTTAGAGTTAATATCTCTAAAATTAATGTATTAGATCAAAGAATACACACTTTAATGAATTTGTAACTTACAATAGAGACAGTAATCTACTTTATCTCATTTTAGCAATAATTGATAGTTTTTTTTTGTGTTTACTTAAAGAGTAAGTTAATTTCCTCAGCATTAAATAGTCTAACGCGTGTTTTAATTCTGGTTTCTTGTCTTTTTTCGCTAATTTATTTTATCCTTAAAATCTGTTCACAATTTCAGCAAATCAATGATTTTCACTGTAAATTGGTGTTTTAGTTATTTTTTTAACATCCTAATATAACCTATCTTTACCATTTTAGCAATTTATCTTCTATCCGAAAATCTTGTTATTGCTAGATTTTGATTTAAATCTTAATTAAATCTAAGATTTAAGAAAAGCCTCGCTTTATTGGAAATAGTAAGATTATCTAAAAATACAACGTCCAATAAGTGCAAGATTAACTGTAAAACAATTATTTAGGATGTATGGCTAATTGCCATAAATGTTCATATTGTTACACTAGAAGTATTGCATGTTAAAATCCAGGTTGGTTTTGTTCACTCTATCTTGCCATACTGAGAGAGTACTAACGGTTTTGTTTATTTATAACTCTGATTCTTTAATAGGATAAAATACACGCTCTTGGCACTATCATATCTATCAAGCAAATTCTCTCTTTTGCGTAGTAAATTTATTTGTGATTGGGGCGCTTCTTTGTATAAGTTTGATAATAGCTGTAAGATATTAAATGCGCATGTAGATACTCTTCAAAATTTTATGTGATAAATCACCACCATTCAATTTGTGTGGCAATCAACGGGCAGCGGAATATTCAAAATTGACTAAAACTAGAAAAAGTAGTATAACATAAATAGCAAGCAATGTATTTGGT
Source organism: Arsenophonus sp. (assembly GCA_046530935.1). Taxonomy (GTDB): domain Bacteria; phylum Pseudomonadota; class Gammaproteobacteria; order Enterobacterales; family Enterobacteriaceae; genus Arsenophonus. Next base: position 4,916 of record JBHEQW010000046.1, on the reverse strand, counting down.
GTTAATTGTTCAGCAATTTTCAGTTTGATTTAAAAACGTTCTTAGAAACCAGACAGCGAATGTAACATTTAACTATATTCTGATTGCTGCTGACAGCCTGATAATGTTGGATTGGTAGCAAAAACTAACTCCCATATTATTGACGCTTTAATTTCCGTTCTTGTATAAGTTAACAGTAATAATTGCTAATGTGCAGACTATTTCTCTAGAAATGTGCCTAAATTGCTCTTCTTGAGCAATATCCTTATGCTTCACCGTTGTTTCGGTGCGTATTTTCAATAAGGTTGTATGAGAGATAGATCAAGGCAAAGAAACTGCACAAATTTATTCAGTAATTGAGTGTTGATTTGCCAACATTGCATGATAAAGCTTCTACAACTGCATTTTTAGCATTTGTTCGTGCTAAGATTGATCTGTATTTTTGTGCCTTTTACATTCATGATTATTCACTTCATCTTTCCTATAAGCCGTGTCCACCTACACAACATTGCCATGCCGGTATGGTGACATCTACAGTGGCATTAAAGGCTTTATATTAGCAATTTTTTAGCCGGTTATAGCTTAGCTGTCGACATAGAATTGCCATCAACATTACCCCTGATTAACTTATTAAAAATATGTTTATTAATAGTTAGGTTGGTAAAGGTTCTTGTTTTGCTCTGAGAGCAATTTGTAGCTATCTCTCTATTTCAATATGTTGTAGCATTAAATAATTTTCTAACGACTATATAATTCGATAAATAAAATCACATTATTCCATGGAATCTAGTTAGCTATTTTTTAATTGCCTGATATAACTGTTCACAGTTTTAATATGAAATTTTTTAGCACTAACTCTCTCAGTATACAACCATATTAGGTGATGGTCAGTAATTTTATGCTCATTTGCAAAGGTTTCGTAGCATTAGCTCTATGCAAGCAAAGAATTTACTCTTTATCGATGATTAGCTCAAAGAAAACAGTAGTAGATTTTGTATTAATCCTCTAAAGGTTTCATCTGTCAGATGAAATCATATCGATCTTTGTCGATTAAGACAAAATTCGTTTTTTTCTTTTTATCTATTTCTTTCTAATGTTTTCTATGGTTCCTAGATGGAATATAACGCTTTCCTTTAAAGGATTTAGATAAAGATGTTTCCTTAATTTTAACAATATCAGTTACTGTATTTATGTTGGCTATCAGCACTGAATCAAAAAAGCAGTGACGCATCTAATCGCTGTTTTCAAATTAATGCCTGGTTTGATTTTGCTAACTACTGTAAAGTTACAAGCTATTTAATATAGATCGCAGATAATTAAACCATTTATCCTTGTGATGTAATTTCGTTATAGTATCTTCAGGAAGATTGTTAAATATTTTTATGCAATCTAGGATTTTCCAACAAAATAGCTATTATCCTAAATAAATGGTACTGGCAGATAATATGTTTATTGTGACAATATTGGCATGGCAAAATTTGGAATGAGGTGCTTTACTGCATGAATCAAGATCATCTTATAGATTTTCAGCCACCCAACTAATGAAATGCAGCTTTATGTTGGAAGATAGTAAAGAAAGATTCTATATGATTTGTTTTTTGTTTTTCATGCCAACCTATGTAGCAAAATTCCTTCATGCAGGTATAAGAGATTTCTATCAACAACCTTTGCCAACACACCCCCACATAAATATACTATCTAAATCATATAACATTTAATATTATAGTAAACGTGGTGCTTCTCTTGTGAGAAGCCATGAAAACTAAACTACATGAGTTATTAGAGTTTCCTTGTTCATTTATCTACAAAGAGTGATTTATCTCTAGCTAAATATGAGTTAGTTGATCAAATCACTGAACTAGTTCAAGAGCATTTTCCATGTGATTGTTTGCCATCAGTTAAACTAAGTAGTAAATGTAACTTTCACTCAGTATTAATTACTATCACAGCAACCAATATTAAACAGATAGAAATATTGTAGGAAGAATTGCCTAAACTAGAATTAGTTCATGTGGTATTGTAGACATAAATTATTATTTTCCTTAAGATTATAAATCTAAAAATATTAGATTTTCAGATTTATAATCTTAAGGATTACACTAACTATTCTAGCAATAATAGTTTATGTAGGTTACAATATATAATTGTTATATATCAATATAACGCTAGGAAAAGATTGTTAAAAAAAACATTATTTTACGTCAGCTTGGATTGCATGCTTATCAAGACATTTCTAATAAAATGCATCAGTTTACTAAAAAACGCACAGTTAATACACCAGATGAAATTTGGCTATTAGAACATTACCCTGTTTTTACCCAAGGTCAAGCAGGTAAAAAAGAGCACTTACTTTCGCTTGGAAATATTCCATTTATCCAATCTGATCGTGGCGGACAAATCACCTATCATGGCCCAGGTCAGCAAATAATGTATATTTTATTAGATTTAAAGCGTAATCAAATTACTGTGAGAGAGCTTGTTACTACACTAGAAAATGCAGTAATAAATACTTTATCTGAATTTAGTATTATTGCTTATGCTCAGCGCGAAGCTCCAGGTGTTTATGTTAAGCAAAAAAAAATATGCTCTCTTGGATTACGTATTCATAAAGGTTGTTCATTTCATGGTCTAGCATTAAATATTAATATGGATCTTACGCCATTTCATCGTATTAATCCGTGTGGCTATGTTGGCATGCAAATGACACAACTTAATGATTTAGTTCCTGGCAGTCACCTTAAAGATGTCGACCCTTTATTGATAAAACATTTCTGTAGCCTATTAGGCTTTCAACTTGGAGAATAAGTTGTCATAAATTTTTTTATGATTATTGGAAAATTTAAACATGACATAAATAATGACAAGCTTATGATATTATAAAATATATCTATTATTGATTAGAAGCAGGAATCAAATGGAACTAGTAAAATTATGAATAGACAAATTCAAATGGAGCGTGGTGTTAAATATTACGATGCTGATAAAATAGCAGTGATCCCTATAAAAACAATAAAAACAGATCATACAGAAATTTTATCTAAACCTAATTGGATGAAAATAAAACTTCCAATTGATTTTAGCCGAATCAAAGAAATAAAAAACGCAATGCGTAAGAATGGCTTACACACAGTCTGTGAAGAAGCTTCTTGTCCTAACCTAGCTGAATGCTTCAATCACGGTATCGCCACTTTTATGATTTTAGGGGCTATTTGTACTCGTCGCTGTCAATTCTGTGATGTCGCCCATGGACGACCTAATGCACCTAATTTTAATGAACCAACAAAATTGGCGGAAACCATTAAAGATATGAGATTAAAATATGTTGTTGTTACTTCGGTGTGTCGTGATGATCTGCGTGATGGAGGAGCCCAACATTTTATTGATAGTATCACTGCTATTCGAGAAAAAAATCCAAATATCAAAATAGAAACCCTAGTACCTGATTTCCGTGGTCGTATGGATCGCGCCTTAACAATTTTGGCCACTTCGCCGCCTGATATTTTTAATCATAATCTTGAGAATGTTCCTCGTATCTATCGCCAAGTACGACCTGGCGCTAATTACAAATGCTCATTGCAACTACTAGCAAAATTTAAGAAACTTCATCCTGAAGTGCCGACAAAATCAGGATTGATGGTTGGATTAGGCGAAACTAATGAAGAAATAGTTGATGTTATGCGTGATTTGCGCCGCCACGGCGTTACAATGCTAACCTTGGGGCAATATCTTCAACCTAGTCGATATCATTTATCAATAAAACGTTATGTAAGCCCTAAAGAATTTGAGGAAATGAGAAATGAAGCGATAGCAATGGGTTTCACGCACGCGTCGTGTAGCCCATTAGTACGCTCGTCTTATCATGCAGATTTACAAGCAAAAGGCATAGAAATTAAATGATTTAGCATTTAATTTCTATGCCTTTTTATAATAGTCTATCTCATTAATCAAGATGGAATATTATAAATTCTTATAGTAAGAATAAGAGTGTTTATAAAAATTTTTATAATATTTTTAACTAATTTTTTGATTATTTTTATTTTTTATAATCTGAAATCTATATTTCTATATCTAACATGCTCAATAACACGATGACACTAAATAATAATGGCAAAAAGATTGCGTGAATTAGCCATACTACAACAAGTAGCCATATAAAAATTAGCAGAACTCAGTGAAATTGCTACTTTCTTATAACTCTAACATTTACAATAAGAAATTTCACCAAGTTGTTGCAAACTCTTTTTTTAAAAAGACTACCGCAAGACTACCGCAAGAATTCAAGTTATTAGCAAATTTAGTATATTGGCGGTTATGAGCTACAGTTTATTTTAGTGCTTCATACATCTGTTTCCCATCCTCAAATTAGACGTTGTTTTCCCCATAGGTCAACAAGTCAAAATCTTTTTAGGTAGGTCAAGCTTTTCTCAGGAAACTGTAGCAGCTTAAATGGCATTGAAAGAGTTGTTTTGCTTGAGCTATAGTTCTTATCCCCTCAATCTTCATAGCCCTTCATAGCCTAATTATTGCAAAAGCTGATTTAATCGAGCCAATGGTTCTTAATTGACAGCTCCATGTGCTTGACGTGAAGTATTAGAATACCATAAGTTCTTCTAAATCTTCCTTCAGTGCCTTCATTGCTAAATTTAGCATACACTTTATTGAAAATATTGCCAATAAAAAGATTAAGTGTGTTATTAGCGTGGCACCACTGTTATCTTTAGCTTCTACTTTACCCGCTTCTGCTACAGATAAGTCTTAACTTTTTGTTGCATGCTTTTTTTGAGTGAAGGCCAGAGCATTATCTGTTTTGTGTACTCAATAGCAGCGTTTGTACTGCATATCAGTGAATATCTTTGCTATTGCATTCCAAAAACCAATGGCAGACACTCTCCAGCAGCAATCCTTGGAGATACGGTTAAGCTACGTGCGCTTGCATA
>JBHEQW010000045.1:0-22501 GCA_046530935.1 Arsenophonus sp. | reverse complement strand
TTTTAAAACGCGTATCTATTTGAGATACTCTGCGTCATTAACTTTGATCCAATACTTCATGATATCAAGATATGCAGATTATCCGGTCATTATTTCACCATATACTAGCATTAGATCATTATTATCAAACTAACCTTAACATATGTTAAGTGAATGTTTATTAAACTTATGAAACCGTCAATTCATCTATTAATGATTAATCCATTCAATTCTATTAAGATTGACCCCATGCTTATAGATTTTCCATAGAGGAGAAAGATCACGCAGCCGATCTATTGCATTAGGGATTAGTTTGATGGCATAATCGATTTCTTCTTCTGTCGTGAAGCGTCCAAAAGAGAAACGAATTGAACTATGTGCTAACTCATCATTCATTCCCAATGCTCTTAATACATATGAAGATTCGAAGCTTGCCGATGTACACGCGGAACCTGATGATACAGCTAAATCTTTGAGTGTAACCATCAATGATTCACTTTCTAGATAGTTAAAACTGACATTCAAAATATGAGGGGCGCCATTTATCAGATCACCATTAAGATAAACTTCTTCAATATTCTTAATACCGTTCCATAAACGTTGGCGAAAAGTGTATAATCTATCAGATTCTATCGCCATTTCTGCTTTAGCAATTCGATAAGCTTCGCCCATTCCTACAATTTGGTGGACAGGTAATGTCCCTGAGCGCATTCCTCGTTCATGACCACCACCATGTTGTTGGGCTTCAACTCGAATACGAGGTTTATGACACACATAAAGTGCGCCTATTCCCATGGGTCCATATAGTTTATGTGCTGAGAAAGACATTAAATCAACTTTTAGTTTACTCAAATCAATTGGTAATTTCCCGACCGCTTGTGTTGCATCAACATGAAAAAAAATTCCTCGATTGCGGCAAAGTTCACCAATAGAGGTAATATCTTGAATGATACCAATCTCGTTATTAACATACATGATAGAAACTAAAATTGTTTCATCACGCATAGCTGCTTCAAGTTCATGTAAATCAATAAGACCATTATTTTTTGGTGACATATAAGTAACTTTAAAACCTTCATGTTCAAGCTGATGGCAAGTATCCAAAACCGCTTTATGCTCGGTTTTACATGTAATAATATGATTACCTTTTTTTTGATAAAAATTGGCAACGCCTTTTACAGCCAAGTTATCTGATTCAGTCGCTCCTGAAGTAAAAACAATCTCGCGAGGATCTGCATTGACTAACTCAGCAATTTGATTTCTTGCAATATCAACAGCCTCTTCAGCCCGCCAGCCAAACCCATGAGAGCGTGATGATGGATTACCAAAATTGCCATCCATAGTCATACACTTCATCATTTTTTCAGCAACACGAGGATCAACCGGTGTGGTCGCAGAGTAATCTAAATAAATCGGTAATTTCATTAATTTAATAGCTCCAATTTAAGACGAAAAATATCTAAAAATTTTATCACTTTGCAATTATTCTATTTGTAGAATTATTCAGTTTATATTATTATATTAATAATAGGGTTGTGTTGATGAATCGCTTTTCTTGCGTGCTGTTTCTCATTATATTGAGAATAAGCATATTCTTGTACTTATTGATTATTGATAAATTTTTTAAGCTAATCTTCTTTTTAAGAAGATTATTTAATATGGTCACATAAATTATGCAAGAGTGCATGAATAAAACAATGCACTTAGCTTGAAATCCTTCTTTTTTTTGATAACAAGTTATATCAAAAAACTCATAAATATGAGAAATAACTTGAGCAATAAAAATTTTCGGATGCCGACAGAATAAATATTCACTGCTATGTCTCTCACCACGAATACTTGCAACTACTTAGTTTTCGTTTTTATAAAGTTAAGAAAAAAGTTGCTAAAGATAAAAAAGTTAAATCCTTTGGATTTTCAATAATATCACCAAATTGTACATGGTATGTCTTTGAATGTAATTTTGGATCTAACATTGCCGTTTGTTAACTTGATAGCAAACTTTAGATGTAACTATCATAGTATGCTCCCATAGTTAAATTGGATATAAATTGTGTCATTTCTGAGTATTTTAGTCAACCATTTAACCTGCTAATTTACGGCTATCTTGGCAAAATTTGTTGGTAGAAATCCATTATAATGAAAGATTTTCGCTACATATTGGCTGCCATGGAAAAAGCAAACAGTTATATAGATTAAATAGATTCTTTCATTACTCTCTGGCAACATAAAGCTATATTTTATTAGTTGGCTATGCAACAATCTGTCGGATGATTTTGTTTATGTATTGAAAAAACTCCATTCCAGATTTATCATGACAATATTTGTTACACTGAGCATGTTATCTACTTGTGGAGATTTATTAGTATGGTTATAACAATATAATTAAAAATTACCATTTGCATGAAAATGTTTTGCAAACTTATTGCAATTCCTCTCAAAAAACTAGATCACAATGATAAATGATTTAATTATCTGCAATGTATTTTAATAACTTAACTTTACGTTAAGTTAACGGAATAAAATAGGTGTTGATTTTAAAACAGCCTTTAGATGGCGTCATTGTTCCAGCCTTCAGCACTAATAGCCGTCAACATAAACGCACTAAGTAGATTGTTGAAGTAGATAAAATATTTTTTAAATCCTTTAAAGGAAAGGAAGTTTATACACACATAAAAAAGCCAGAAAACGTAGAAAATGAGAAGATAAAAAAAAGAAGGTAGCACACACTATGGTATGAGCAGTTGTCGCTACTACACTGCTTCAAAGGATATTTATGATCTGAGTGCTGTTTTATAGTCTTTGATATATTGTTCTTCTTAAGAATTTATCTAGATCGCTTGAAATCAAGCTGCTAGAGGAGATAAACTTGATAAATCAGAAAAATAATATGCAATTTCACGTGTTATATGGCCTATTTATTCGAATAGCTTCATGAGCCTTCTCCTAAAATTAATAAATGATAAATTGAATAAATTTTTTTATGATACATAAAAAAGACAATATAGCAATTCGTTTGACTTGATCAGAAATTTCAACTTGTAAGTATTATCCGCCTATAGCCATGATTATCTTTGGTTTTGAGCAACGATATTCATCCTAAGCCGATAGCTCTGGATACAATTGTATTTAGGCGGCAATTACTGAAAGTATGCTTGATCGATGAATTAATTATCTAACGTAAGTAAAGATAATACTCTTTTCCTTTCGCTAGTTAGGAAAAGTACAAAGATAATTGAGATGATAGACATGACTAATGTGTTTTGGAACAAAATAATGATTTCTATTTCTTTAGAAAGAAATCCAAATGTTTATTCTCAAGAACTAAACTCCTTTTCAACATTGATGTGATTACTGAATAAATTTTCTAAAAAACACTATGAAAGTATCAATTGGTTGACACAATTATTGCTTAAGCAAATGTTCGCATATGATAACTGTGTACTATAGATGTTCCTATTTATGTTATTGCTCTTCTGTACCATTTCCTAAATGGTCTAGCCTGCTTTTTTTTGCTAAAACTATAAGTTAAAAGCCTGCAGTTCATGCGGCGTCAAGACTAGCAAGCAGTGTTAGCGACCATTATGGTAAAATACTTTACTAAATTTTGATTCTGGTAACACATTACTTTTTCACCATGCCTATATCTTCTTTGGCCTTTTTTTACAATAAGTAGCCGCTACTTAATGCTCTATTCTCGACGCTATTACAGATATGCTGCAGTTTTAGCACACAAATAGGATATTAAATTGGTATCTTTCTGAGCCTTGTATATTTATGCTTGACAACTCAATCAACATCCATATGTTAATATCTACGTCAGAACCCATAGTGGGCTGGATATTAAATATGCCGTATGAAGTGGAGCTGTTCTTAAAAAAATAGAGATTGAATAAATCAGGCGTAGCGCTCTCATATTGGTGTTGCGTAACATCTATGATCTGATAAATCAAAATAGTCTTTCCTGATTTTTACAATATCTGTGCAAGGAAGCAGTAACAGCGTTACATGAAACCACAGTACAGGACATTACTAAAAAATACACTTTACTAAAAAGACTAAAGGCGCGTTACATAGCGTAAAATATTTAGTTGGCTACCTTAAACGATACTTTGGTATCCGCATTAAAATTGCAGGGTTACACAATGTGGTATGTGTTGAGCATCATTATTATGACCACCTGACTAAGCAGTACCAGCAGCAGACCATGATGTAGGAAGAGATGATCAGGCGTTATATTAGCCATATTTTGCCTAGACATTTTAAGATCGTGCCACCTTTATGGTTTTTTGTTAAATTCTAAACAATACATACACTATTACCGAAGATGTATAGGAGTCTTGAAAATGGCTACTAAAAAACCAAAAAACTAGAATTTATGTTTCTGATTAACAGATTTCTAGAGGTACAGATTCGTATAAATGCATTATGTATGGTAATATGACCCTTTTTATCTACGCTAAGCTTAACAAGCAAACAGGCAAAGTAATTTTTGTTATCAAAGAATGCATAAAATAGAAAAAAACTAGGGCTATTAACATAAACCTATGCTTAATGTTTATAAAATTAGTTCATTAGGTCAAAGAATATATACTCTAAAAAAATTTTAACTTAAAGTAAACTTACTAAACCGATTCCATCTGTTTTTAGCAAATAATATATGGCTTTTTCTCTTTACTTAAAGCGAAATTCAATTTCTTAACTATGAACGAATTTCGTTCTTCATCCTAATGAAGTTGACATGGTGTCATGTAAGCAATGAAATTCTTGAAAAGTTTAATGTGTAATGTGTTAGTTATTTTTTTTGAGCTGATTATTGATAAAGAGTTCATTTTTTCCTCATATGGAGCTAAATGGCAGGAAACTTTTGTAACCGAGGATGAAATTAGTCACGATATCATCGCCCAATAAAATTGGATAATCATAGAGTTATTGATAAGAAATTTCATATTTAAACTATAAATAGTTATATCAGCCGATTAAAAGGCTTTGTAAGCAGATTTAATTGTATAGGATTCTTTTATTTATCAAATTATCAGCGTTAGAGAATATTGTTTAAAACAACAAGAATTGAAATACCAGAGCTAGTTTATGAATTTCTATATTAGAAAAGCAATGATATTTATCAACATGGACTAATTTATTCAATTATTATTTATGCTGTTTTTAGTTGATCTAAGAACCCCACGCAAAATATAGAGTTTTGGCAATTTATGGCAGGCTCGAGTAAATAAATATCTCAATTTATTCATGGTTTGTATATTGTGTGTGTGGTGATTCTTTCTGATAATTATAAATATAATTGAGCACTACTTTTAAAGATGGATATAAAAATATTAAATATCCCTAATTCGTAGATACTATATCCTATCTTTATTATTTACTGAAGATTTTTCATTTATTGCTAGTGGTATGTATATACCATAGTATGAATTTTATAATTAATTAAAGAGCTGTTGCTAAATTGAGTGAACTATATTTAGTGTTTGTTTAAATATGAATATGAATATGAATATGACATTGGTATTTCTATAGTTTTTAATTTTATTGGGTCAATATGTTCGAACCTAAAAATGATATCCGCTAGAATTTATTTCCTTGCTGATGGGTTTTATAACATTCTCTAAGAGTTATCTGTTGTAGCTATGATAAAGCAAGGAGTGCGCGCAATACTCGTTATGATCTAATCACTAGACTGGTATATCAAAGCAACCATTGATCTAATACTATCTATCATAGATGCTTAATCAATAATATGATTGGCTGAGGTAGCAGATAATATAATAGATTGCAATTCGGCAATATTAAGCAGATCAACTAAATATAAATTAGTTAGTGTTCCATCGATTTAATTACACTGGCAGTTAAACTCATATTTCTAATATGCGAAGTTTTAAATAAAATAATATAAATATTTTCTAGTATGATTGTCTTTATTTTCTGTTGGTCATCAGACTATTCTACTACAATTATAGTCATATTGACGAATCTCTGTTCAAATGCTAAATTAGCTTAATTCTTAATCTTTAATATCTCAATGAGAATAACTATGCACCCAATACTAACTATTGCTATACGAGCAGCTCGCCAAGCAGGTAATTTTATTGCTAAAAGCTATGAAAAACCTGATATTATCGAAATAATAGCAAAAAAAGGGCAAAATGATTTTATGACCAATATTGATAAAAAAGCAGAACAAATTATTATTGAAGTCATTCAAAAATCTTATCCTGATCATACTATTCTTACGGAAGAAAGTGGTAAAATATTTGGTAAAGATGAAGATGTTCAGTGGGTTGTTGATCCATTGGATGGCACAAATAATTTTACTAAACGCTTACCACATTTTGCTGTCTCCATTGCAGTACGGATTAAAGGCCGTACAGAAATTGCCGCTATTTATAATCCTATTCTTAATGATCTATTTACTTCAGTGCGTGGGCAAGGAGCACAATTAAATTGTTACCGCCTTCGTATTAAAAGTAATAATGAATTAGAAGGGGCAATTATTGCTACTGGTTTCCCTTTCAAAGTGAAACAACATTCAGCCGCATATATTAATATTATCACCAAGTTATTTAGAAAATGCGCTGATTTTCGCCGTACTGGTTCAGCTGCTTTGGACTTAGCTTATGTTGCAGCTAACCGTGTTGATGGTTTTTTTGAGATAGGCTTAAAACTGTGGGATTTTATGGCTGGAGAACTATTAGTTCGTGAAGCCGGAGGACTTGTAACCGACTTTGTTGGCGGACATAATTATTTGACCTCTGGCAATCTGCTGGCTGGCAGTCCACGGATGATAAAAGAAATGGTGCTAGAAATGCAGACTGAATTAAGCGAAGCATTAAAATGCTAAAAGATGAGATTAAATGGTAATAACTAATAGTTATATTTAGTTAATTATCTCTTGATATGGTGTGACTTTATTATTATTTACTAATTTTTGATAATTGCCAAAAAAATGGCAATTTTGCTATGCCTTTATTAATTAAATAATCAGAAAAATATTTTTAATATTTTTCTGGTTATTATTGGTTTTTATTACTTGATTGTATATGAGAATCTCTATTCTTTTTCAGGTATTAAGAGTTGAATAATGATTGCTTAGCTGATTGCTTAGCTTGCTTAATTTTAATCTGTTATTCAAATTAAATAAATAACTATTAGAGTTTAATAGTTTTATTAGTCTATCGACTTAATAGTATTCTTTTCTACTTGATTGAAAATAGTCATGAATTGACAATTAATATTATTAATTAAAATTCTAAGCTATAGCGAATAAGGTAAATGTTCATATATAAAATCCACCACAATTTTCAGTGCTGTTATAACCAAATACATAATGCCTAATAAAATTCTTGTAGATGAATAATTTTATCTTATTGGCTAGATGAGATGCACTAATAAAACACAGATTGTTGCAAGATGCGACAATTAGTAAAAGTATTACTAACTAAAAGTTGGCTAAAATTATAAGCATCTGTAAAGCGAGCTATAAAACCTGTCCATTAATCCTCTAACAAATGATAGGATATATAGCTGATAACAATAATAATACGGTTACCGTTCCACTAACGGAAAAGAGATAACTAAAGGTAAATACAATCACTTTGACAACAATTCTTAAACCCAATAAGATGAAAATAATGCGCTCGAAATAACCAAATTTCCTGCGGATAAATTAAAAAACTATAATATAAAGAGGATTATAACCTTGTAACAAGGTAATACATAGTAAAAAACGCCAGGCTATAAGTTATTGGCCAGTAATTGCTTTAGTGATATACATTGTTGTACTATCAATTTAGTGATAAGTGGCTTTAGGTATAAATAAATAGTAGGGTTGTAATAACACGTCAGTAGCATTACTATATATTATATTGACGGCTAATGCGTAAATAATTATTTAATCTTCTTAGTTATTTGATATAGATCCAATCTAAGAAAAAATCTCCAATAATAAATGCAATCGGAACACTAAATTCTTAATTTGTCATAATCAAATATTAACAATTTTTGCTAAACTTAGCACGCGGCAACACGCATTGTTTAAAGGTTTCATTAAGTAAAAAAAATAGGTTGAAAATCAACATGATAAACAATAGTTATAACTAATTGAAACTTGCGATAAATTCAACAGCAAAGGTAATGGTTAAGCCAGCAAATAAACACAATAAACGCAATGTGGTAAGTAATAAGGTGATTGGTTCCTTTCACTATCAGTGCGATATCAAAGAATCAATAAATCAAGTGTGTAATGGTATAAAAGGCATGCAGCTAAGAATATACAAATTATATTAGCCTCAAGTCCTTTTGCCATTTAGCTAAATTTTGATAAAAGGCAAAAATACTAATAAACAAAAAAATAGGTGAAATAACCTAATACTATTCAACGTATTGATGAAAAATCATTATTTTTTTAATTTTATTGCCTATCTAAAAAGCTAATTTCCGTTAACAACTAAAACTTGGCTGAACAAATTAGTGAATTTTAACTTATTTATGCATAAATAGGAAAATGCTGGCAAATCGACAATACTTTTTGTTTTATATTGTAAATTACGGTTTCATCCTCAATCTTCTCCAAGATATCACATATCCAATTGGCCAATTCAGCTGATTCTTTTTCTTTAAAACCACGACGAGTAATGGCTGGTGAACCAATACGAATACCTGAAGTAATAAATGGACTTTTAGGATCATTCGGTACAGCGTTTTTATTAACTATAATATTAGCACGACCAAGCGCAGCATCTGCCTCCTTGCCAGTGATCCCCTTATGCATTAAATCTAATAAAAACAAATGGTTTTTTGTGCAACCAGAGACAATCTTGTAACCACGATTAATGAAGACTTTGACCATCGTTTTTGCATTTTTAGCCACTTGCAGTTGATAAGTTTTAAATTCAGGTTCCATCGCTTCCTTTAGTGCAACCGCTTTGCCAGCAATAATATGCATTAACGGACCACCTTGAGCGCCAGGGAATACAGCAGAATTTAGTTTTTTGTAAAACGCTTCATTACCACCTTTAGCTAAAATTAAACCGCCACGAGGACCAGCTAAAGTTTTATGGGTAGTGGTCGTCACGACATGTGCATGGGGAACAGGATTAGGATAAATAGCAGCGGCGATCAAACCAGCGATATGCGCCATATCAACAAATAAATAAGCAGATATACTATCTGCAATTTGACGCATTTTAGCCCAGTCTATCACACCTGAATAAGCGGAAAAACCACCAATAATCATTTTAGGTTTGCGTTTTTGTGCTTCAGCGGCTAAATCATTATAATCAATTTTACCATTTTCATTAACACCATAAGGAACTATATTATAAAATTTGCCAGAAAAATTAACTGGAGATCCATGTGTTAGATGACCACCATGGGCTAAATTCATGCCTAATACCGTATCACCTGGTTGTAATAAAGCCATATAAACAGCAGTATTGGCTTGTGAACCTGAGTGTGGCTGAACATTAGCAAAATCTGCATCAAATAAAGTTTTTGCGCGATTTATAGCTAGTTGTTCAACAATATCAACATATTCACAGCCACCATAATAACGTTTACCAGGATAGCCCTCAGCGTATTTATTCGTAAGTTGGGAACCTTGAGCTTGCATAACTCTTGGGCTTGTATAATTTTCTGAAGCGATTAATTCAATATGTTCTTCCTGACGCTGAACTTCATTTTCCATTGCCTGCCATAGTTCTTTGTCATAATCTGCGATATTCATTTCACGCTTTAACATTTGCTTCTCCTGATTAAGCCACACTTTAAATCTTTATTCAACTAAATGAATACTATACAGTATAAGCTCTTTTAGCTCACCGAGATAGCCTACAAATAAAAAATTACAATAATAAAGAGTTATAATAATTTCTAGTTTATGTAGGTCTTGTAGAAGGTGGCGTATCCTGCTTGATTGATGTTGTAATGATTTCAATAATAGAGAGATGATATGCCATAAAAAATCTACCATATAGATATTTACAAAACAAGATATTACCTTTGTCTCCTTACCATAAGCTTATCCTAATACTGTATAGGTAGCTGATAACTAGTGCAGTTTTAGGAAGAGACTCAGCTAGAAGCTATGCTGCTAGAATATTGTAAATATCAACTTTATCAGCTGAAGTGCTATTCCCACATACCACTCCACAGTCCGTAGAGATTATTTGGCAGAGCGAATTATACAAAGTGGTATAGGAGATGTTGAGATTAAACTGCCTAAGGCTAGATATCAACATCGGAAACGGAATATGCTTCAATAGTTTATTACTAGCGCCTTATCTGAAGCATGTAAAAAGCAGAGAAGAATTTATACTATGATGGTTGTACGCCTGAAAGGCATATATCAACAGATAATTTTCACAAAGCCATCTGGTGCTTTTCATTAAAAAAACACATGGCCTATCTCCTTGTCAGCACTATCAAGAAGAGTGAAAGACCAGCAATTGCAAGAGTACAGGCAATGTGGAAGACTCTTATATTATTTAAGCTATATAGACCACACGTTTATTTATTAGTTTATGGAACATATACTAAGTCTCCTGTTAGGCAAGGTGATCCCATTTGGCATGCTGTTCATTTATCGGCGTCACTTGGTATGGACCGTAAGACCTAATTGCTCTTGAAGATAGTTATTAGAGTCAGAAGAAAAACTTGGGAGAACCTTTCATTGTACTATAAGTACTATAGCTTAATCGTATCTTCTAGGCTTTCTATTTTTGGAGATTGTTTCATTTATTTTTTAAAATGCAATGGCAAGGATATTTCTGAATACGCAGCACCAACACTGTTAGATACACAAAACTGCTAATGTTGTGCTGGCCTAATATATAACTAAAAGTTAATGCTGAGCTACTGCGGAGGTTTTGTTAGCAATATAGCCATGATGCCTCAATAAAGCTATTAATGTTTTCTTAGCAAGATTTTCAGCGAAGCATGCTGAAGATATGAAGAATCCTGGAAAAGATCTAGAAGAACTGTTTGCAGTCTACGACTTTCAGTAATAGTAGTAGTGAGTATCTAATAAAAACGACGAAGCCGATGCGCAAAAAACTTTGGTTTGAGAAAAATAACCATTTCAATGGTATTTAAGCTTGTTCCTAGTTGATCATAAAAGCTAAAACTGGCTAAGGCAATTTAAGCTGCTTATTAAGCATTTGTGTTGTAACCAACGTCTAATTTAAGGATGGATAACAGATTTACTAAGTATAAAAAGAATAGCTTGAACCGCCTTCAATACAGAAGGTTTACTGATAACTCTTTGTCATTTTAAGCATCTTAATTATTATAACATTTTTTCTTTTTTCTAAAGATTGCCATTCCCAATAAATAAGTACGTGTCTTTTTTTGTATTGTTTCAAGCAAATTGTTATCTATTTTACTAAAAGCTCTGTTAATATAGATATCTTCCATCTCACCAAGCTGGTTATATGTGCCTTGTAAAGATTGAATAAGTTGCATTTTTGCTTTTTTCAAAATAGTCTCAGATTCAAAATCAAACTGATCATTTTTTTTATTGTAGCATGACATTAACCAATTCCAGCCACTTTTATTAAAAAGTGGCAATGGCGAATTCATCCCATCTTGATAACCATTAAGAAGCTGTTGTAGATATGCTTTTGCCTGATATTTATCCACAGGCTCAAAACACCATTCACTATTATCTTTCCCCCAATAGTAACTTTCACAAGACCTAATAGTTAAACAAAAAATTAAATGTTCTATCCATAGTGATAAACCATCATTAATCGTTAATTTTGCAGGACGATAACGAATGATACAATTTTTCTGAATATTTCGTAATTGTCCAGCTAAACGAATATTCTCAAAGGGTTCAACAAATAGTTGATTAAAATATTCATGGCAATTTATCTTTATTTTATCAGCTAATGGTTGCAGATCTTGAATCTGTTTTTCCAAATAAATTTGACCAAAATATTCTGAAGGTACTCCACCAGTTGCCCGTAAAGTAGTTAAGACCTCCTCTAGGGACTCTTCATAAATCATAGCTTTAAGTAAGCGTTCATTAAGTTTATATTTTTGTAAATTATTTACGACAAAAGGCTCATTTTCTTGTAATTGTACTTCTTCATTAAAAAAATTAACTTTTAACCTTTGTTGAAAAAAAGCACGGATCGGGTGTCGATAAAAATAGAGTAACTGATCTACTAATATTTCATTATTGGATTCAATCATTGGCGTTAACGGTGTACAGAATTCAGGCTGTGGATTACCTTGGTTTTTGGCTGCTGATAACCATTCAATTGCATAACTATGATGAATGCTATTAGGCAAATAATTTTCTGTTGCAAAAGGAACTCGCGTGTGTTTAGTAACTAAATGTTCCTTTACTCTGTTACCGCTAAGATCAATATTTAGATGTTCATCACCCTCTAAACAAAAACTTTGGCTAATATAATCAAGTAATTCATTTACTAAAATTGATGGATTATGTGCTTGATTGTCACGCATAGCATATCCAATATAGCTAAGATAAAATAGTTGAGAAGCAGAATTTAAAGTCTCCAAAAATAGATAACGATCATCATCTTGACGTTTTCTATCACCATGGTGTGGCTGTTCAGTCATTAAATCAAAACACAATGGAGATATTGAGCATGGATATATTCGATCGTTCATGCCTAATAAGCATACAACCTTAAAAGGAATAGAACGCATAGGCATTAGAATGCAAAAATTAATTGCGCCAGCAAGAAAACATTGACTAATCTTTTCCTTATCAAAACATGTTGCTAACTCATTACGAATAAGAGATAAAGGAACCATCTCTTGATATTTTGCTGCTATTCCAGTCTCAATGATTTTTTGCCATTGCTGGAGTATAAAGATAAATATCGCTTCAATTTGTTCATCAGTCTCAAAAAAATCATTTAATAGGGATTGGCATAATGTCAACCATTCTGATAATTTTCTTTCATGATTAAGTTTATTTTTCCAGACAGCCAATAAATCAATAAAAGTAGCGAGTTGCCCAGCTAATTTAGCAGATAAGCCTATACATTCATCATAAGGCAAAATTTTATTCCATACCCCAGCCTGACTATCCATTGCATAACCAAGAATCATTCTATTTAAACCAAAAGCCCAGGTATTTTGCCCTGTTGCTGGTAATTCCAGCATTGCAAGGTTTTTATCATCAAGCCCCCAACGTATACCTGATTCGTTAATCCATCGACGTAATAAAACTAATTCATTATCGTAGATAGAAAACCGACGAGCTAAGGCAGGCACTTCTAATAAAGACAATACTTGCTCTGTAGTAAAACGACTTTGAGGCAAATCAAGTAACGAAATAAAAGCTTGTAAAATAGTATGCACTTGTTTGGCTTTCCGATCTGAAATAGAAAAAGGCAGCCGACGTTCAGGAGATACATAACTAAACACAGCTTGTATATAAGGCGCATAACTGTCGATATCAGGTACCATTACAATTATATCTTTAGGTTTTAGATTTGGGTCTTCTTCAAATAGATGCAATAAATAATCTTGCAATACTTCGACTTCACGTTGTGAGCTATGGCATGAATGAAATGTTAATGATTTATCTTGTTTGTTTAATTGCCTTTTTGAAAAACTACTATTATAAGTAACTTCTGTTAAACCAAGTTGAGAATGATCTTCTAAATCTAAAATATCTTGCTGAATTTGGTGTAACAAACAATCCCGTGGTAAATCTACAAAAGCAGAAATTTCATTACTTTTCTCTAGCTGAGAAAGATAATAGAGATTATCATGGCCTAATTTACCCCAGGATGCTAATAATGGATTAGTCAGAAATTGTTTACCTTCTTGATTAAATAAATTATTAGAAAAACTTTTTCCATTGAAACGCGTAATTTCATGTTGATCTAGATAACTTTTTAACTTATGCCGTTCAAGTTCTTCTAAAGAAGAGTAGTTTTGAATATCCCACCAATAATAACGACATGGATTAGTAATCATTAAATGAATATCTACATGCTGTCCAAGGATATTTAATATCCGCAAATAAATTGGTGGTAATGCAGAAATACCACAGATAAATATACGCTTTGGCAATTTAATATATGAAGGAAGATTAGATTGTATACTTTCTATAAATTGTTGATATAAATTTGCTAGATGCCATTTAGGTTGATTAAGCTTTTCTGTATACTCTATCAACGCTAACCAAAGATTTTTTTGCCATTGTTGATTATCACTTATCCCTTCAATTAGTTGTTTTTTTTGCCAAGTTTCTAACCATTGTGGACGGTAAATTAAATATTGTTCAAATAGATTCGCAATCCTATCTGATAACTGATACAGTTTACGTTTACCGATATCCTCATTAAGATATCGTTTAAGATGTTTAAATTCAGGTTCGTGTAGCACTGAAGGCAAAATGCTCATTAGTTTCCAAGCCATTGCAATTTTTGTAAAAGCACTTTCTTGTGGAACATTAGGTAAAACTTGAGTAAACATCTCCCAAATAAATGTTGCCGGTAGCGAAAAAGAAATATTAGCGATAATTCCCAAGTTTTGCGCAAGCTCTATTTGTAGCCATTGTGACATACCTTTGCTTTGAACCAAAATAATTTCTTGTTCAAAGGCATGTGTTAATGGATGATTTTTAATCATACTAGAAATAAGTTCTTTATGAACATTTAAAAGATTAGAGTGATAAATTTGTAGCATAAGCTTTTCCTGACGAACAGTACAACCTTGATACACCAGTAAATTAGGTATAAGGCACATTAAATTTAATGAATATCTGCTCACAATTATCTGTGTTAATCAATTAACAATATGAAAAAAATATTTTTAGGAATATGATTTCTTTATCTGCAATGAAAGAATTATTTTCTTGCATCGCTTCTTAAGCTTCATAAAAAGCGATCGTAAAAGGAAATTGCTGTGTTTTTTCTATGTTGGCAAAGGTTATTGATGAAATTCCTTATATCTTATTATAGATCCTCGCCACAGAGAATTCCATAAAAAGGCAAACAGTCATATAGATCAAAGAGACTCTTTCCTCACTTTTTGCCAGTATAGATTTTCATCTCATTAAATGCTTAGCTGATCATCTATTTGATGATGTCGATTTATCTATTGAAGCAACTCATTTTAATTTATCATGTACATATTCTCACAGTGAACATGTTATACGGTGGGAATTAGTGGGGTTACACACAGCGATGATATAGTTGAAAATCCTAGATTACAGAAAAAGATTTAACAATTATACTGAAAGTTCTTTTGGAAAATTACATTACAAGAATACATGGTTTAGTTATCCGCGACGTATTTTGAATAACTTGACTTTACTGTAATAACTGAAACAAAGAGGAGTTGATTTGAAAACAACCCTTAGATGTCACTACTACTTCTTTGGCTCAGCAACGATAACAAACATAAATGCACTAAATAGCATTGATGAAATCGCAAAATATTTTTCTAAATCCATTAAATGAAAACGTTATATCACACACATAAGAAAATTAGAAAATACAGGAGAAAAGAAGATAAAATGAAACCACGAATACACTGTCTTAATCTCTTAAGATTGATAATATCATGTGAGCGATGAGATTCTTGAGAGTTCAATGCAAAGTGTATTAGCCGTTTTCTTGAGTCGATCATTGATAAAGAGTATCAATCTTTTTGTAGGATGGAGATAAATAATGCGGAATCTTTGCAAGTGACAAAAAGATTAATGACTATCTCCTAATAAGATTAGATAATTATAGTGTTATTGGTAATGATTTTTATATTTAAGATTTAAACAGTTATATCAGACTATTAATAAAGATGCCTAAGTAGATTCCTGGTATAGGATTTCTTTTATTTGTCCATAAAATTGCTTAATAATATAGCATAGTTATTAAGCACATCTTATGTGATGGGTCCATGCATTAGGTTCCACGCTGATGCTTAGTGAATCTGTTTTCCATCCTTAAATTGAATCTTTTTTACTTCCAGGTTCAGCAGGTGAAATATCAGCTTTAAGCGATCCCAGCTTTTCTTAGCATAGTGTAGAAGCTTAAATAGCATTGAAATTGTTGTTTTTCTCAAACCACAGTTATTTGCGTGGTTGCTTCATACCTCTGTGTTGCAAAAGCTAATTTAATAGTATTTGCCGTTCTTATTGACACTCAGTGCTATCTGACAGAATAGCTGTAGAATGCAAGCAATTCTTTTAAATATTTCTTCAGCTTCTTGATCACTAAAGAAGCTTTTCTAAAAACATTGCTAACAAAATATCAATGTCGTTATTGGTGAGATCATATATCTATGATAGCTAGACATCTAGCAGCTCAGTCACCCTTAACCTTTGATTGTGTGCTTTTTTGAATGAAGCAAGTATATTACCTGTTTTGTCTATCTAACATCATTGCTGCTCCGTATCCGCGAGTATCTTTGCCATTGCATTCCAAAAATCAAGCGCACTCTATCCAGTAGCCAAGCCTAAGTAGATACGCTTAAGTCACGTTCTAGTAGGGCATTGAGAAGTTCGCCCTAATTTTCTTCTAACTCTTGATAAGTGTCTTTGACCACAACTACTTCCTTACCTACATGTTCAGTGGCGCTAATAATGGCCAGTTGGCAAAGGCGCTCATCTTTGCTTGACAGGACTATCTATTCCATCGGTAAAGAAATAAACCTAGCTGAGTATTTCTTAAATTACAGAGGCACTATTGTCTGTGCTCTTCAAGTTATTACTCTTCAATCTGATGATCTGCCTTCTTTGTAAAGAAACTATGTGCTTTTTCACTAAGAAGAGTCTCTATAGCTTCCTGAAAATTACTGGAGGAAATGTCCTAACAGAGGCATCAGCTATGCTAGCAACTTTTTTAACGTTTTTTGCGAGATTCAGATAAGGTGTTGGTAGCAACAAGCTGTTGAACCAGATTCAGTTGCTGCTATAACTACATGACCTTAGGAACTTTAATTTCAAGATTAAAAATACCAATTTGTATTGTTCGCTATTGAAAATAATCATTACTGATGAGGATTGGATAAGACTTTCTCATTGATAAGTCTTAATTCAGTACGTTGTCGCATGTATAGCTCTTTTGAGCTAAACTTTAACGCTAATGGATATAAAAGCTACGTTTGAGCATTATGACTGAGTTTTCGAAAGGAATCAGAGGTAATATCTGGTTTTGTGGATACATTCAAAGTAGACTTTTCATGCCATATTATCTCTCTCAGTTCTTGAAATTATCCAAAAAATTAATCAGGAAGGATATGCCATACGGCAGTATCTCAGAAACTCTATCACCAGAAATGAGCATAACTTTAACGCTGGATACAACTAGATTGATGGGGCTGAAAGTATACTTACCGATTAATTCATCACCTATAGCTGAACCATGGATAATACTCAGTCTCCTTCACTACATGAAGAAACACAAAGATAACTATGTCGATAGACTCTAACGGATTAGGACAAGATGAAGATTTCTATTTCTCTAGCAAGATATCCATCCAAAGATGGTAATTTTCTCAGATGTATAACTCCATTACAGCCAAACTAAACTGTTTTCAGCATTGATAACGCTTGAAATAAATTTCTTAAAAAAGGTGAACGTATCAACTTGTTGGCCAGTCTATCTGACAAACAAATGCTTTCCTGCGGCACTTGTGCTATGTGTGTGGTTATGGTTCCACCATCACTTTTTTATTCGCCATAGCGCTACTGTTGTTTTCTACTTAATATTACAATCGCTGTTTTCTGCCAAAGCTGTAAATCAAAATTCTGCATTCATGCAGCTTCAAAGCTATCTAACAATAATTAAAATAATAACAGGTTCATATTTAGACGACTGTGATTGGCAAGACATTACTTTTAGTATGCCGAATATTTTTTTAGCCTTTTTTTTCAAAAATAACTTGCAGTTGCTAAATGTTCTGTTTTAAGACACTACACACATTATGCTGAATTAGCATGTAAACATGGTATTGAAATTTATATCTTTTGTGTTTTGCACATTTATGCTTAAAAAGTCAATCAACATCAGCATGTTTATGTTTTAGATTTATTAGTTGTTGTCTAAATATTAAAGATGATACCATAAAGTGTTACCTTTTCTTCAAAAAAAAAGCTGTCGAAGAAATCTGATAAGTGCCTCTCATCTAGATGCTGGATCACGACCATGAGCTAATAAATCCAAAAAATTCTTTTCCTGCTCTTTGGTATAATCTGAGTTAGGAAGCATTAGTAGCGTTACCTGAAGGTATAGCAGGAACGTTACTGGGAAAGAAAAGTTTTCTAAAAATATGAAATGGGCGTGGCATAGCATGAAATACATTGTGGGCTACCTTAAACGCCTCTATGTGGTTAAATATCAGTGTTAAAACTGCGCCCCCCTTACTTAAAAGGCGAAAGTTGTTGTACATCATTATTATGATTACTGGATGAAGCAGTATCAGCAGCAGACCATGATGCAGGAAGAGAGGATCTGGCGCTCTGTATTAACAATATTCTGCAAGGTATTTTAAGATGGTAGTTTATTATTGGTTTTTGTTGAATCATATAATGAGGCACAGTATTGCTGAAGGTATCTATAATGAGATGGAAAATGATGTCTAGCAAAAAACAGGAAAAATTATCTGGTTCTCCAAATCACTACTGCTAGGTTCTGATAAAAGGATTTCTTAGAACAGATCTGTACAAATGTATTCTGTATGGCGACAGATTACTTTTTTATCAACGCTCATGTTTGCAAATAGGCAACGAAATTGTTATCAGAAAGAATGCATAAGATTGGGAAACGAGGTTTATTAAGCAAAATCTAATGTTTAATGTCTATAAAATTAGTTCATTAGAACAAGGAATATACACTATGATGACATTTTAACTTTTAATAGAATTAAAAACACCTATTCTATCTTCTTTTAGCAATATAAAGAAGGCTTTTTCTATTCACTTAAAGAGCTATTTAATTTCCTAATTATGAATACTTTGAGAAAAAGTTCTTGTGTTTATTTGCATCAATACCTGATAGAATTAACTCAGGTGCCAGCTTTATTTAGAAAACATAATATTCACTATTTAAATACAACTAATTACTCTTTCAAAGAAAGAGTTTTTATCTAAAATCATTGATACATTCTGACTTAACCAATCTATATGTTATTTTAATAATTTAAAATTAACTGAAAAATGCTCAATATTTTAGTGTTATGGTTAAACAACCATTAGATCCGGTTTGGTTTCAGTTACTGAAATGCTAATTTATTTGAGTTATGCTTATTTCTGGTGTATAAGATTTTGGAGATGCTGATATTATATCCTGATGATTGATTTAATGAATAATTTTAATAAGATGGAGATGATAAATAATTTTAATAAGATAGAGATGACATTCCATGAAAAAATCTACCATACATGGCATCCATGATGCAAAACCAGATATTATCTCTGATTCATTGCATGAATTCATTCATAATAGTGCGAGGTAGCCTGATATAGCCACACAGCCATTGAAGATGAGCTCGAAGCCATGCTGAAACGTGCCTTGTAGATGCCAATGACACCGTACAATCGTCTGCAACTATTATTTGCTACAGTAAATCATACAAACTAGTATTTGGTAATGTTGAGATTAAAGTGTCTAAGGTCATTGGAATCTCAACTGCAACATAATATATGCTTCAATAGCTTCTTGCTACCATCCTTATCTGTGAATAGCGCAAAAAGCCTTGGAGAGTTACCATCATTTCTATACAAACAAGGTATAGCCCCCACCAGGTAATTTTTATGAGCCCTTTTTACTCTTATAGGTGAAAAGGGCGGATTAGATCTTTACAGAATCAGTAGGATATTGCACCGAGAATGTGTTTAAAGAGTACAGTCAATGGTGCTTGTTGTTGTGGGTTAAATCAATACGCGTTATGTTTATTTTTATAGCGACTGTAATATATACAGGTGCCTTGCCAGCCAGGATCATCGACTTTACCTGCTATTGTTGTTATCGGCATCACTTGGCATGGACGTAAAGAGCTAGTTTCAGTCGAAGATGTTTATTGAAAATCAAAAGCGAACTGAGCCTAACTTCTTAATAGCCTGCAATCGCGTGGTTTAGCAGTATCTTCAATGATTGCTACATAGTGTTTAGTGCCATTGCTTTTTGGAATCCAATTGGAAAGATATTCATGAACTGACATGCAACATCAACGCTGTTGGTATAAAAAGTAACTAATGTGATGCGTTAATTACTAAAAATCATGCAAGTAAAAAGTTAAGGCTGAGCTGCATGTAGTTTTAGCTAACATAGATATCCGATATGGCGCTAATAACGCTTTAGATGTTTTTGTTGGCACGGTTTTCAGCGAAGTATTATGCAGCGATGAAGAACCTGGAAAAAGATTAAGAAGAACTGCTGGCATTTTACGACTTACAATCAGAGCACTTGGCATGAATAAGAACGATGAATCTGATTGAATTAGCTTTTATAACACTGTGGCTACTGAAGGCGACGCTAGAAGAACTGTGGTTCCAGAAAAACAATACGTTCAATGGTATTTAAGCTGATATAGTCCGGTTAGAAAAACTGGAACTAGAAGACGGCTAAAGGAATTTCCACACCTGCTGACATGATGGAAAACAACGTCCAATTTAAGGATGGAGAATAGATTTGCAAATCATAATCATAATAGCGGAGCGGAGCCTGACAGTTATATACCAAATTTTGTAATAACTCATTATTTATTTGCAAGAAGATCGACTATATTGAAGTATATATGAGATAAATATGTATAAACAATATGAGTTAAGAGCTCAACCTATTGATAGCCTTATTACTCAACAAGCACTGGAGGATGAATTTCCTTTATCAAAAGAAATAATTGAAAATGTAACAACATCACGAAAAGCGATTGAATCAATTTTAATTGGTCAAGATCAACGATTATTGGTGGTCATTGGCCCATGCTCGGTACATGATACCAAAGCGGCACTTGAATACGCTAAAATGCTGGCTAAACAGCGAGTTGAATATAAAGATTATCTTGAAATTGTTATGCGTACCTATTTTGAAAAACCACGTACAGTGGTTGGCTGGAAAGGTTTAATTTCCGATCCTGACCTAAACAATTCCTGCCAAGTTAATAAAGGTCTACGATTAGCCCGTGAGTTGCTAACTAACATTAACCAACTAGGACTACCAACGGCAACTGAATTTTTAGATATGATAACTGGTCAATATGTAGCCGATCTTATTAGCTGGGGAGCTGTCGGTGCAAGAACAACAGAGAGCCAAATTCATCGACAAATGGCATCAGCACTTTCATGTCCGGTGGGTTTTAAAAATGGTACTGACGGGAATATTAATATTGCTATAGATGCTATTCGTGCCGCACGTGTCAGCCATGTATTTTTATCGCCTGATAAAAATGGCCAAATAACTATTTATCAAACAAAAGGTAACCCTTACGGACATATTATTATGCGTGGAGGAAAAGAAACTAATTATAGCGCTGAAGATATTGCTATTGCATGCCATCAGTTAGGTCAATTGGGGTTACCTGAGCAATTGATTATCGACTTTAGCCATGGTAATTGCCAAAAAATTTATAAACGCCAAATAGATGTTGCTAAAAATATTGCCAAACAATTGCAAAAAGGCTCAAAAGCTATTGCCGGGATTATGGCAGAAAGTTTTCTAATAGAAGGCACACAGAAAGTCATTGCTGGCAAGCCACTTACCTATGGTCAGTCCATTACCGATCCTTGCATAGGCTGGCAAGACACCGAAAAGTTATTAACTATACTGGCTAAAGCGGTAAAACATCGGCTTCAATCATCATAAAGAAGAATTTTTGGCTACAATTAAATTCATTACCAAAAAAATTTTCTTATCAAGAGGTAATTTATCTAGCTTTTAATTTATTCGGTTTTTTATTATTAAAATACAAAATTCACAACATCATCAGCTATTTTTGCCTATACATGGCATAATTTTATATTAATTGAACATATATTAATAATCATATTTACTATCTTGTCTAGTAATATTAAAAATATAATAAAGATTTTCTGTTAATCTTTGCAATAAAATTATACTGATTATGCTGATTGCAGAGAATAATTTTAGATGAAAATCTTTTTTTTATTGCTAAAAATAATGAAATTAATTAGCCCATATTATACCTGTACTGTCAAACTGACATGGATTAATTACTGCTGAAACATAGTAACAGGTAACACTATAAGGCTATAGAAAATGCTAGAAAGTTTTTTTAAATTGGAGCGCCTGTTTTTATGCCTGATGTAAAAGGTGATGAGTTATTACTAAATCTTGTGTATGACGGTGTTAGTTTGTTATGCTAGCTCTGATGATTTATGCATCTGTTCTCTATTCTTAAATTAGATGTTGGTTACCGCAATGTGTTAGGTTGTTAAATAACTTTAGTCAGTTTTAAGTTTTCTTAGCAGACTATAGCAGTTCAAATAGCATTGAAATGGTTGTTTTTCTCTAAACTATAGTTTTTGCGCATAGTATTTCGCTATCTTCAGTCTAGT
>JBHEQW010000044.1:0-8252 GCA_046530935.1 Arsenophonus sp. | reverse complement strand
TTTAAAGTAACTAATTCTACTTTATCATGCCCATATTGTCATTCTGAACATGTTATCCACTCTTTGGGACATTCATTATTGTTACAGCGATATCCTTGCAAAATCACCGATTGCAGAAAAAGATTTAATAATCTTACTAAAACGTCCTCTGGTGAGGCTAAATCGCAAGGATAAATGATTTAGTTATTTGCTATATATGTTGAATATGTTGACTTTAGAGAGGACTCAGCAAAATAAACAAGCATTGATTTAAAAACAGCGTTTAGAGGTAACTGCTACTCCTTGGTTGAGTAGCGATAGGAAACATAAATGGACTAAGTGGTATTGATAAAGTCTACAAAATATTTTTCCATGAATCTCTTGAATGAAAGCGTTATATCTCAACACACATAAGAAAACCAGAAAATGCAGCCAAGAAAGAGATAAAAGAAAAAAAATGAATCTGCTGGTTTAATCAACCAAGATCCGCATGGTCATGTAAGAGATAATGTTCTTGAAAGGTTTAATGGAGAGTATGTTAACCGTTTTAGTGAGCTAATCATTGATAACACGTGCATCCTTATGCTAGAATTGTAGTAAATGGTAAAAAACCTCTGCCATCGAGCATGAATTTACTCATAAGAACTCAATAAAGTTGAATAACTTATAGAGTTATTGCTAAGGAATCCCAGATTTAAAAACATGAACACTTTTATATCCGCAGATTAAAAAGATGTCTGAGTAGATCACATTGTGTATGGTCATTTTATTTACTGAATTATATAGTATCCAGAAGATTGTTTGAAAGCACAACAATTAAAATACAGACCTGGTGGCTACATGTTGCTTTGTTTGAAAAACAACAATATTTACTAACAAAACAGTTTTTATCCATCTTTAGATGTCTAAAACCATAGTCACAATGCTATACGCTTTTTACTTGATGATCTTAACCTAGATATCTCTTATATCTATCGATCAGGCACTTACAGACAATGAAAAAAATTTACAGCCACATTTTTATTGATCTTTGAAAAAATTAATCCATCTTAAAATAGAAATTCAACTATTTTCATACAAAACCTGATAATAAAAACCAAATTTTAGACAGGTGATGCATATTTAACCGAATAGTATGGTTTAGCTTTATTTAATTGAGACATAGAAGATGTGCTAAAAAGCCATCATTTTAATTCTTGTTAAGAGATTAAGATTAGTCGCATTAACATATTTAGCTGTACAATCAGCAATTACCCTAACCATAATCAGTATTAGGGACTAAACCCACTTTTTAATCTATGAAAGATCGATTTAAAGTTAATAGCTAAATTATCTAAAAAAACCATACTATCTTCCTTAAATTAACACCTAATCACTACTTATTAAACACGTTTTATAATACCAAAAATTCTTCCAATATTTAATGCCACTGAATTAAATTTAGCTCTTTGTTTAAATAAATTACTTCAGCTATTAAGCATTCAAGTATTTATAATTAAAATACATTGAAGCAGCATACGTACCAGCGTAACACATTATAAATGAGTAACAATCTTCCAGATAAAATTTAGGTAATAAATTATGGACAACAGCAGCATTTTTATATTGGTAAAAAAATTAGTAGATTCACATAATGGACTAGGAACTAACATTTTATGTAAATTTCTATAAGAAAGATCAGGATTATTCTCTGCAAAGAAAGAAATATAATGATAATGATAATAACCATAACATAGCAGCAAGACGCATTCGATCATAAAAACCCCCATCAACTAATACATAGTAATTTTCCAACATCTTTTTTATTGCTCTAACTTCAGATAAAAATACCTATGATTCTTACACAAAATAAGAAACATGCTTAATTGAGTTATTAACAAATTTGGTATATATGACGGTGTCTATGTCTATATTCCAAATTTGATGGTTCATGAATTTGTTCTACTTCCTTAAATTGAAGATCGTTTGCCATAGAATTAACAACAGATCAAATTCACTTAACTAGTTTTAACTTTTCTTAGCAGATAGAAGCAGCTTAAATAGCATTAAAAGGGTTGTTTTCTCGAAACAGAGTTCTTGCAGGTCTACTTCATAAGTTACTATTAAAAAAGCCGATTCAATCAGATTCATTGTTCCTATTAGCAGGCAATTGCCATGACAGAAAGTCTTAGAATGGAAGCAGTTCTTATAGATCTTTCTTTAACTTCTTCATAGCTAAAGTATGATATCTAGCTGAAAACCTTGACAGTAAAATATTAATGGATTTATTGCTAGCTTCACGGTTCTTTTGCTAGTTGAGACTCCATGAGCTAAGCATTAACTTTCAGTTGTATCCATTTTAAGAGGGAATCCGGAACATTATCTATTTTGTCTACAAAACATCGTTAGTAGTGCTACGTGTCCTGGAATATAATATCTTTGCCTTTTGATTCCAAAAATTAAAGGCGCACCGGACACATCCATAGCAAGGATAGAAAATACAATTAAGCTCACGCCATCGAAGATAAGCCAATTAAGAAGTTTGGCAAAATTAGCTTATAAACTCTCAACAATCATCTTCAACCGCAACTAGATCCTTACCTCCATGTTCAGTGATCCAACAGATAATACCCAGCAGAAAAAGGCGATGATCTTGCCTAATAAGAAGATCAGAATTATATGGAATCGTTAAAGTAATAAATGTACCAGATATTGCTTTTAAATCACGTAAGCACTATTGCCTCTGCTCTTCAAGACATTCATGTTTAAGTCTTTATTTATTGTACTTACAGAGATACACATATGTGCTTTTTTACCAAGAACGTCGCCAACAGAGCTTCGTAAAAATTAGTGTTGAATAATATTCCTAGCAGGTTTAGCCATTGTAGAAACTCTTCTGCGCTTTTTGCCGACTTTATATATATAATGTAGTAGCAAGAAGCTGTTGAAGCATATTCCGTTACCGCTAAGATCTCTGATCTTAGACACTTTACTTGCAACATCCATTATACCAGTCTCTATAGTTCTCGATGTGGAAAATAACTGTTACGGTCGACTTGAATTATACACATCTAGAAGGTGGGTGGAGTTTTCAGAATATTGTTGCAGCATAGGTTAGAGCTCAGCCTCAATGGCGCTGCGTTATAAGCTGCTTGGCACCATTATCTATGAATTCATGAAAAAGATCACCGATAGATACCGGGTTTCTCACAGATATCTATATGGTAGACTTTTTCATGGCATGTCATCTCTCTCTTGTTAAAATCATTCACAAAATTAATCACAATGATACGCTACACCACATATCCAGCAATCCCATATACACTAAAAATGAGCATGACTCATACAATACACAAAGAAGTTATTCCACCGCTATTTCTTCTATTGGAAATAGCATTTTAATTTCCTAAATTAACACCCTATGCCAATAAAAATATTAGCCAACATGTGCTTCATGCTTATATGAAAGGAATATTAGTACTTTTAACGCCGATATATAAATAAAGATTATATTGAAAATATATTCAAAATTAATTTTTATCAACAATGAATGAATACAATCAATCAGGTGAGGTGCATATAAAAATATAGTTTTATCAATTGCGGCATACTATTCGAAATTATCAATATAGCATCTATACTTATTTAAGTAATATCCTAAAACCAAGTACTAATTTTAGTCATCATCTTTTATTTAAATAATTAATGCAATTGATAATACAATATTTACTATTTAGTAAAAAATAATACTGAATTTATTCACAGTATACTTTATCGAATGTGATGTAAAAAAATTTTTAGATATGATGTATTTAAAAGTAAATCCACTATACATATCCACTTCGTTTTTTAATTCTTCTAAAGAACCAGATGATATATTGAATGTATTATATGAATTATATCAAAATAAATTCTCCAGCCTGTTCTAATATTTCCGATTTATTAAAAAATACTAACCATAAAGTCTTATTTCAGTCAAAAACAGAATTTATTATCAGCTATATTAAACACATTTAAGATGATAAAAGCATTATTATACAGATAAATAGCGCTAAAATTAAATAACATGAATGTGATAATAACTTATACTGGATTTTTTAATCCTATGTATTATAGGAATAATCATTGCTAATATTTAGCCATTAATTTTATTTAAATGTATTTCTACCTTAAGATGTTAACTTCAGAAAACTGAAGAATCTATTTTGTTTTAGCAAACTTAATCAATCAGTTTGGCAATTACTTGAATTTTAAATTGGAAGAATTTGGCTTAATGCAGAAATTTCGAATTTTTTTTAACATGCTTCTCAGAACACTTGCATTTATAACCTTAAGAGATGAAACATCACAGCTTTTAGCTGTGATGTTTCATGCGAAAAATACACGAGTTAATTTTAGCCGAAAAATTGTCAACAACTCTTAGTTAGAGCAACCGTTAGCTTGTACGAACAGAGTGACAAGCACAAATTAATTATCGAAAAGATGCAACTTGCATGTAATGAATTATTACAACAACAATTTTGAAATATTAAAACAGAATCCTTCAGATAAAGGATTATTTGCAGAAGGTTACAAACAAGCGCTACCAATACCAACAAAACGCTTGTGTGTTATTACCTCAGCAACATCTACCGCATTATATGACATTTTAAATATATTAAACCACAGCGATCCATTATTACCTATCATTATTTATTCCAGCGCTGTGCAAGGAAAAAAGATGCCAAACGACAGATTATTCGTACCATTAACTTTGCCAATCACAACCAAGAATGCAATGTATTCATTGTTGACAGTGATGGTTCATTAGAAAATTTATGGCTTTCAACTATGAAATAGTTGCTAGAGGAATTTTCTCTAGTTAATTGGCGATTATTGCTGCAGTTGGCCATGAAACTTGTGTGACTATTGCTAATTTTGTAGCCTATTTAACTAGACCCCATAGCCTCAGCTACGGCAAAATTAGTAAGTCGCAACTAACAAGAATGAATTACTACGCCAATTACTTAAAAAAATAGATATTAAAAATGGCGAAAACTTATTTCATATCGCGTAAACTGCGTTTTTTTAATCAATTAAAATATAAATTACAGCAACAATATTCTGTATTTCTCATAACGCGCCAACAAAATTATATGATTTAAATACAACAAAAGCTGGTTCTACAACACAATAATATTTACTACAAATTAATAGTCAGCAATATAACCTTGAACAAAATTTGATACTCTGTGATCCTCGACTACAACTGCAAAATTATATCAACGTTATATTTATCAGCAATTTCAATTAAAACAATTAATTGCTAAACTACTAAACTAATTTTCATGAAAATTTAGTGTTAATCGCTTATGCTTCTCCTATTGCTTGAAGCAATAAGTTCTTTAGCAACATTATCGCACAGTTACAGCAGCATCAGACAAGCAACTCACCTAAGAGACAGGTTTTAATAAAAACACAATAAATACATATTGAAGAAATATTAAAAACTCACTTTCAAGACTGGACTTGCTCTTGAAAGTAAAATCTTATCGATTAATTAAATCGCTTAATTCAAACAAATTATCACTTATGAAAATAAATTTATTAGCATCTTATTAATTTATAATTATAAGAGAACAAAAAGTTTATTAAATATCAAAATTATGGAGATAATTTTTATTATTATCTAGCATTAAAATAAAAGCATACTCTAATGCGGTATCTTTTAGTCGATTAAATCGACCCGATTGCCCACAATGACCGGCTTTCATATTTGTTTTTAGTAATAAAACAGTATCACCTACTTTATACTGCCTTAATTTAGCCACCCATTTTGCCGCCTCCCAATATTGAACTTGTGAATCATATAAACCTGTCGTAACTAATAAATTTGGGTAACGTTGATGTTCAACATTATCATATGGGCTATAAGCTTTTAGTCGAAAATAAGCGGCTTGTTCAACAGGATTACCCCATTCATCATATTCTCCTGTTGTTAATGGAATAGATGGATCAAGCATGGTTGTCAGAACATCGACAAAAGGAACTTTAGCAACTACTCCTCGATAGAGTTCCGGTACCTGGTTAATTACCACCGCCATCAATAAACCACCAGCACTACTACCCATCGCATATACTCGTTTTGGATCAGCATAACCCTTTTCAATCAACATCTTAGTTGCATCAATAAAATCATTGAAAGTATTTGCTTTGTTTTCAAGCTTACCTTGTTGATACCAAACTTTACCTAAATCACCTCCACCACGAACATGCACTATTGCATAAACAAAACCCCTATCTAATAAACTTAAGCAATGTGAACTAAAAACTGGATCCATATTGATACCATAAGCACCATAAGCATAAATCAAAATTGGATTTTTGCTTTTTTGCCATAAATCTTTGCGATATACCAACGAAACTGGGACTTTTATTCCAAATTTTACGCGAATCCAGATACGTTCACTTGTATAAAGTGATTTATTAAATCCATTGACTTGTTGTTGTTTTAGCAATTCACGCTGCCCAGTTCGCATATTTATCTGCATAATTGATATTGGTGTAGTTAGTGAGGAATATCCATAACGTAAAGTCTCGCTATCAAATTCTGGATTATAATCAATCCAGGCACTATACACTAATTCATTAAATTGAAGCATTTTTTGCTCTTTTGTCTGCCAATCTATATGTCGAATATTAACCAATCCATTATGACGCTCTTCAACAACTAAGCAACAGTTAAAAAAGGCAAAATTTTCTAAATCAGTATCTTTATTCGGGGCAACAATTATTTGCCATGGCTGATCATCAATTGATTGAGTAGCATATAAGCCAAATTGCTCCAATTGATGGTTAGAGCGAATATAAAAACTATCACGAAAATGATCTAAGTAGTATTCGCGTCCAATTTGGCGTGGTGAAAATACTTTAAGTTCTTCTGTGTGGTTATTGGCATCAATTAATCGATATTCAGATGTTTTTATACTACTAATCGATAGCAAAATATACGCTTTTGAGGTACTTTTTATAATGCTTAAGTAAAATCGATCATCATTCTCCTGATAAACCATGTTATCTTTAACGCTTTTTTTTCCATATTTATGGCAATATACTTGATAAGGCAATAGCGTTTGTTGGTGATTACGAATATAATAGATAGTTTGACTATCATTAGCCCATATAATATTACCAGAAGTGTTTTTAATTACTGCATTTTGCCATTTTTTATCATCTAATTCTCTAAATGAAACTTCAAACTGACGACGCCCTTGAAAATCCTCAACAATTGCCAAAAGATTATTATCTTCAGAAACAGTAATATCACCCAATGTATAAAATTGATATCCCTTAGCGCGCTCATTACCATCAACTAATATCTGCCAATCAGTATCCTGATTAAGAGATTTGCGTTGATAAATCGGGTAATTTTTACCTTCTTTATAAAGTGTACGATAGATATAACCATTATAAATATAAGGAACTGATTGATCTCGCTGCTCCATGCGAGCTACCATCTCGCTAAACAATTCCTGCATTAATGCGCTGCCAGATTTTAATACCGTATTGGTATATTTGTTTTCTTCAGTTAAATATTTTATAATTTTTTTATTTTTTCTTGTATCATCACGTAGCCAATAATAATTATCAATACGAGTATCACCATGTAATACCATTTTATATGGTTGTTTTTCTGCCATAGGAGGCATTATCATTTTTCTCTCCTGCAAAACTAGTAACCGCAATTATATTTAATAATACCATTGATAGCATAATATTTAAACACTAATAGAAAAAGCACTAAATTAATTACATATTTATTAGAATATCCTATATTAGAAAATTTTTAGTTATTTACTAAAATAAAATTAATAAATAAAAGCCTTTGCTTTTAATTGATAAATTAGCTTTTTTAAATAACTATTTAAACAATTAATCAACAAAATTATAACTCATAAAGTTTATCTTGCTATAAAAAAAACTTCTTTACTTATTAGTAAAAAAGGTATTAATTAGTAATTAATTATATTTTATAATATCTAAGTTTCTGATTCCGATGAGTTATTAGAAAATCTAGTGACATGCCGGCAGTCAGTTCAAGAAACACATTGCCTCTGATGTGTTGTGAATTTATTATACATCCTTAAATTACACCTTCTTTATCACCAAAGTCAGCAGGTCAAATTCCATTATTAAGCTGGTTTGGCGCTTCTAGCTTTTCTTAGCAGACTATAGCAGTTCAAATAGCATTGAAATGGTTGTTTTTCTCTAAACTATAGTTTTTGCGCATAGTATTTCGCTATCTTCAGTCTAGT
>JBHEQW010000043.1:0-36300 GCA_046530935.1 Arsenophonus sp. | reverse complement strand
AAAATTATGCGTAAGTTATTAATTGGCAATTAATCATTAATGTTTAATTAACACTAATTCACTCATCATTCATAAGACAAAAATACAAAATTTACTGATAAAATTATCTAATCGTATTGTATGTTTTAAACATTTACTAAATATCAAAGATATTTTCAAGCACTTTGTGGCAACAAGTAGTTTTTAAAAAAGCATACAACAGAGCACTCAAGCACTATCAGCAACTATTTTTAATATTAAAATTAAGAATTGTACTAATTATTTAGGTCCATGATCATTTTATTATAAACCCTTGTCGCATAAATCTTCCTATTCATGGCAAAATGACTACTAATTGATATAATTGAGAAGAAAATATCATGATGATTAGGGTGCTCCTCACTTCATCAGTACAACTACAATCCCTAACATTAGAGCTGTTCTTCATCCAACCAAAGAACATGCGTCTACTTTGCCTAAGTATTATTGCATATTTGAACTTACCGTTGCTAAAAGAAAAAAACGAGATGATGTTGATAATCGTGTATGTTAGGCAAATGTTGTTGATAGAAATCCATTCTGCTGATAAAAAAAATTTTCGCTAAAGAGGTGATTTCATGAAAAGCAAACAGTCATGCATATAAAAAAGACTCTTTCCTGACTTTCTGACAACATAAAGCTCTATTTTTTAGTTAATTAGGCAACAATCTATAATATTGTGTCGATTCATACATTTAAGCAACTCATTCCACTTTATCAATCATACAAATATTCTCACAGTGAACATATTATCCACTTTGGATATTCATTAAGAATACAGAGCGATATCCTTGCAAAAACTATGATTGCAGAAAAAGATTTAACAATTTTGCTGGAAGTCTCATCTATATAAATTACATTACAAAGATAAATGCTTTAGTTATCTGCTATGTAGGTTGAATATCTTAACTTTAAATGAGTCATCGAAGGAATCATAGAAATAAATAAAGAGGCATTTATTTGGAAACAGCGTTTAGATAGGCTCACTCCTTCATTGCTTCATTGCTTTATTGCCTTAGAAGCTAGATGCAACACACCCAACATAAATTCAGTAAGTGGTATTATTGAAGTCGACGAAACATTTTTTCTAAATCCTTTAAAGAAAAGCATTATATGCTACATAGAAAGCAAGCTAAAAAACACAGGAGAAAAGGAGATAAAAGGAAATAACGAATTGCGGTCTTAATTGCCAGAAATCGGCAATGTCATATGAGCGATGAGATTCTTGAAGAGTTTAATGCAGACTGTGCCTAGCTATTTTCTTGAGACGATCATCGATAAGAAGTCTATCCTTTGGTCGAATTGAGCTAAATAGTACGCAACCTTTTCCAGATAGCATAAAATTAGTTATCATAGCATACTAAGCTTTGATAATCAGAGAGTTATTGATAAGGAATTCTATATTCAAAATCTAAATAGATATATCAGATGATTAAAAGGATAACTGTGTAAATTCTATGGTGCATGGTTGTTTTACTCACCAATCTTCTACAATCTAGAAGATTGTTTGAAATTATAAAAATTGAAATACAGACATAACTATTTATTTGCTATGCGAGCAAAGCAATATAACATTTAACAACTGATCTAATAATCAGAGCCATATTCCTAATAACTCTCAGACAACGCCATCTTCTATTTATTAAGCCATAGTCTTTTTTCTGCCATAAACGTTTTTTCTCCATTCCTATTCGACAATCTGCTAACAAATCGCATGTAAATTCCTAAAACCTTGTTGTATCTTGATATCGGACATTGATTGATATTTAAGGTAAGCATGAAGAAATTTACGTGAAACGAAAAGAAAGAGGAAACCATGAAGCCAAATCATAAATGGTTTAAAAACTACAAAACTAGTCATCTTTCACATAAATGTAAAGTATCTTCCGAAAATGGCAATAGAAACTTCACGACGTTATCTTTTCCTTGGTGTATAGATCGCACAACTCCATTGGTTTTTATCCGTCTTTATAAGGCCAAAACCTTGATTAATGTGCTCGACATTTTTTACATGATTTTAATATAGCATGCCAATTTGTATTCATCAGTTACTTACAGACAATGCCAAAGAATTTATAGATCGCCTTTTTGATCTAGAAAAAGGTTCAGAAAAAAATAAATTTGATCGTTCGTGTACATAGGTTGCTACAGAACTCAGACTTAGCCCACAGATGTATCCTCATACAAATAGCATGTATGATCTAACCATTTAATTAATTTGAACAAATGAGACTGAGTGCAAATCTATCATTTTAGTTCCTGTCAAGAACTTTAGATCATTTTGCATCGATATGTTTTTGTGTACAATTAGAAATTGTCTTAATTACTATTCGGTATTAATAAATCTTATTTGTAGTTTATTAAAGATATTGGTTCAAAGTTAACTCTAAATTACTCAAAAAATTCTATTTTCCAAAACAGAAAAGCAATTATTAACAATTATCTGGTTAAAATAAGAGCATTTCTGCGACTAATAAGTAAAATAAAAAATCAATAACTAACGAAATAGCTTGATAATTTATTTTTCCATTTTATATATTAATATATAATATTAAGTATAATTTATTGCTAGTAATAAGTTTATAAGGAAGTATGGATTATGAAGATGCCAGATTCTTCGTAACTATCATCCTGAAAGCTATTAGAATTAGTCAGATTCATATTATATAAGTAATAATAATGTCACTAAAAAAACACCACACGTTAGTTGAGTTATACTTATATATAAGTTTAGGACAAAATATTGAGTTATTTATGGCACTAATTCTATTTTTATCTGAAAAATACTTGAGATTAATAAAAAGTCACTTAAAAGCATAAGCTTTGGCTGGCTATGATAATTGTAAATAGAAAACCCATTTCTATTAATTAGAAATGCAACTTTGAGAAGTTTTTTTCGCAAAAAAATAGACTTCATTATTCAATAATCAGAAATGTAACCAAGCATCAATATGCTTACTCCATTTCTTTTTTTTACTCAAGTTCAGTACAACTACACTTACACTACTTCATTACAGAACGCTGTAATGTTAAATTACATCTTGGAAACACAGTAAAAGCAACAACAATAGCAGAGGATTGCCATTTCTGATTGCTAACAATGTAGACGTAATAAAATTCCATTAATTTTCATACCAGCCATCTCTCTCTTAAAGCTTGGCGCGAAAAGAAAAATTATTTATTAAAAATTAATCTTCACAATAAAACCAAATTAAATATTAATACTCTGCTAGCAGCGGTAAATGAAATTCTTTTATTTATTAGCCTAAAAGTGGAATTACATTTTCTAAATGAAATCATAATGACAACTGATTAGCAATTTATTAAAATTCTAATTTTGAGCATAAGATATTAAAAAATAGAAAAACCACTGAGTTAACTGCAAATAAAACAGGATTAGCAGTTCGTTTTTGCAATATTGGTTTAAGGAGATAAAATGATCAAATTAGGTGTTGTTATGGATCCCATCTCAACCATAAAAATTAAAAAAGATAGTAGTTTTGCTATGCTATTAGAAGCACAACGCCGTAGATATGAAATTCACTATATAGAAATGGAGGATCTCTATTTATTACAAGGCGAAGCATACGGACATACTAGACAACTTGTCAACATCAAACAAGATAGTATACAATGGTATGAATTTGGCGTTGAACAAGATATTGCCCTGAAAAATCTTGATGTTATTTTAATGCGTAAAGATCCTCCCTTTGATACTGAATATATTTATGCTACATATATACTTGAAATGGCAGAACAAGCAGGTAGTTTAATTGTAAATAAACCTCAAAGCCTACGAGATTGTAACGAGAAACTATTTGCTACTTGGTTTACTAAGTTAACACCTGAGACGCTAGTAACTCGAAATAATAAAAAATTACGGGAATTCCATCAAAAACATAGTGATGTTATCTTTAAACCTCTGGATGGAATGGGTGGTGCGTCTATTTTCCGTCTAACAAAAAATGATCCTAATATCAATGTTATTATTGAAACATTAACCCAACATGGCCAGCGTTTCTGTATGGCTCAAGACTACTTACCTGCTATTAAGCATGGAGATAAACGTGTATTGCTTGTCGATGGTGAACCAGTTCCTTATTGCTTAGCTCGCATTCCAGCTCAAGGTGAAACGCGAGGAAATTTAGCCGCTGGAGGATATGCTGAAGCAAAACCATTAACCAAAAGTGATTGGAAAATTGCCAGAACGGTCGCACCTATTTTAAAAAAAAAAATTAATTTTCGTTGGATTAGATATTATTGGTGATCGTTTAACCGAAATTAATGTTACCAGTCCTACATGTATACGCGAAATTGAAGCAGTATTTACAAACATATCAATTACTGGCATGTTATTTGATGCAATTGAAAAACGAGTAACTGCAAAAAAATAAATTAACTACAGTTAAGATTTCAGTTAACTGAATAATAAGATATGATCAAATAAATATTTTCTATTATTAAAAATAATAATTTCGTACAATTAGCCTAATTAAATAAAACTTAAACAATTGAAAATATGTTTTATTAATTATATTTAAACCTTTATTTTAGATATATTTTATTGATTATTTAAAAAATAAATTTATAAATGAATTTATAAAATCACTTTCTCATCGCTATGCCAAGATTATTATATATGTTTTTTTTAAAAATTACTGGTTTATATCTCTGAGCTTAGCATAATGCTAATGTGCTATAAACCTCTTCTTATCAAGAGGTCAATTAAACAAACTTTAATTAAAAGTATAATTTTAAAAAGTTTAAACATCAAAACAACAGAATACGATCATATAACTTAATTAAATCAACTGGCTTTTTCTGGTGATCCTCGTGGCGGCGTTGATACGGATCTAATTGTAAAAGCTTATACTTTTATTCTTATATTTGCTACAAAATAAGTTTATTTAAACCTTAAAGATTTTTGCTGAAATCGTGATTTTTATCACGCACACATACAGAAAGATATTATAGGTTTTTATTTTTAATAATTTAGATTTAACTAGAAGCCAATCTTCCATAGACTGTAATAAAGTTTTACTACCCAATACTAATTGGGACAATTCCTGATTGTAAAACCAAACATATTGATCTAAAGTGATCTTAAGTTCTTGACAAAAATTAAAATGATAGCTTTACATCGATTCTTATATTCGCCAATTAATCTAAATTTCTTGAGCATACTATTCGTTGAGGATGCCACATGGCCAGCTAAAAGCTAGTGTTCTATACACCACAATCCATATCAATATACACAAATAGTTAAATTCATATTTTTCTGTGACTAAATGTTTTCGGAGCTTCTCATGACTAATTTTATATAAAATCCTACCATACAGCTTCCTACATAACATAGAGATCTAGTTCTCATACGACTGCTAGCAGATCCTTAAAAAATGTTTTTCATAAGAAACCGACTAAGGGCTTCTTCTGAGCGTACAACAGAGTAATCGGAAAAGGATCTGGAATAATATTGTTGTGATCATCAACATCATCTCGTTTTTGCCCTTTAGTAAAGATAACTTAGAATATCCAATAACATTTAGAAAAACTAGATACAGGTTCTTTGCTCTAGCCTAAAGAACAGAACTGATTTTATATGTTGTACTTACATGATGATAGAATCTTACACATCATCATTATAGTTTGCCATTAACTATATCCCTCTTAGTATCCATCTTGCCATGAATATGGCTGGGATAGGAATTGGAATATATAAATAATAATCTTGAAGAAAACACTGACATATGTTCATTTATAATGTGTATAGAGTTTCGTAGATGATGGCATATTCTTCTGATTGATTTTGTGAATAACTTCAACAATATATAGATCACATGCCATAAAAATCTATCTGGAAGGCATCAAAAAAACTAGATATTACCTCTGATCTCTCTTATGAATTCATGAATAATGCCTGCTAGGCAGCTTATAGCCAGTGCTGTTAAAGCTGAGAGCTAAAGGCATGAGATGTTGATAACATGCTGAACGCCACCTTCTCAACAAGCGTCATGCCATTGTCAGCAACAGTTATTTGGCACAGCGAAACTATACAGACTAGCATTGGCGATCTTGAGATTAAAGTCCATAAGGTCAAGTAGACCATAGCAGAAACGTAATATGCTTCACCATTCGTTTCTACCACATTATCTAAAGCGTGCAAAAAATGTTGAAAACTTGCTACTATAGCTGTAATTGCAAGGCAAATATCATAACCTGGGATTTTTCACGAAGCTTGTAAGCCGCTTTTTCTGTGAAAAAACACATTGTCTCTTTCTGTCAGCATCCTCAGAAAATTGAAACAGAAATGGCTTGAATATCATAAATAAATAATGTTAACTCAAATCCGCTCTTTGTGATTAAGCGATATATATTACATTTATTTCTGAGACAATATTATAGACAGTCTCCTATAAGTCAAGGTAATCTCCTTACCTGTTGATCATTATCATCGGCTTAACTGAACATGGACACAAGTAACTCGTTGTACGAGAAGATACTTATCGAGAGTTAAAATCTAACTGACATAAACTTCTAAATAGGCTGCAATCATTGTGCTTAACTATATATTCCAACCTTGATATTGGAAATAAAGTGCCATTTATTTTTAGAATAAAATGGCAATGAGATATTCTTGTACACAAAGCAACAACATTGTTGGGTACACATAACATCTAATCTGCTAACTTGACTTATCAAAGATATGCAACCAAAAATTAAACTAACTGCAGAAAGGATCTTGCTAGCAAAGAGCTGTTATGACCCTAATAACGCTATTGATGTTTTGTTGGTAAACTTTTAGCGAAATATCTTAGACCAAATAACTAAACTGTAGAAAGATCAAGAAGAAGTGCTGTAAAAGATTCTATGACTTCCACTTAGCCGTACTCACAACATGGCGTAAACAAGAACGATAAATCTGATTGAATCGGATTTTGCGACACTAAGACTACGAAGACGATCTACGAAGAACTATAGTTCGAAAAAACTACACTTTCAATACTATTTAAGATGCTACACAATCTGCTCAAAAAACCTATAAATAGGCTAAAAATTTTATCTGCTAACCATTGTCCTGGAGGTAAATAACGGACCATTTAAGAATGGAGACCGTAGCATATTACTATATGAGCAGAACAGCTATACTACTTCTTGGGATGTTCATGATCTAATTATTGTTTTATACTCGACTATATATTAATCTTTTTAAGAATTCATCCAGGTCGCTCTGAATAAATCTACTATAAACCCCCAAACCTGGCATCAGGAAAACAAACATACAACTTTATGTGTTACAACCGCCTGTTTATCCGAAGTACTTTATGATCCCACTCCATAAACTAGTGAGGACAGACCGACTTATTTTTTATTTCACATAAAAAAATAAGCAATATAAAACAATACGTCCTGACTCCGTCAGGTCTTAAATTTTCAACATGCAAACATTATCTACCTTTAGTCATGATTATCCTTAATTTTTAGCAACCTACTAGCCGACACTCCAATAAGGCTAAGCTGATGAAACTTGATACAACTATGCATTGATGGTGGCAAGGCAATGACTGAAAGTATGCTTTTAAGATGAATTCATCACCTATGTGGAAGT
Organism: Arsenophonus sp.; assembly: GCA_046530935.1. Lineage (GTDB taxonomy): Bacteria > Pseudomonadota > Gammaproteobacteria > Enterobacterales > Enterobacteriaceae > Arsenophonus. The sequence goes on along the minus strand of JBHEQW010000043.1, from coordinate 28,676 downwards.
AGAAATAATCCTTAGTCTCCTTTACCAATTTTCATAAAGACAAAGATAACTTAGCCGATAGATCTGACAAATGCGAATAGGATGACGATTTCTATCTCTTTTGCAAAAGAGACCCAGATAGTAATTTATCTAGATCTATAAAATATACTCACTCATATAATTAAACTGCTTTTCAGCATTGATGACTACTGGAATGAATTTCTTAAAAACACGGTAAAAGTATCAATTTGTGGACCTGCATATATCTGTGCAGCTAAATGCTTTTGTCTACAGTACTTTTTGCCATGGATGTCAGGCACCTACTGCTCTGTGCCTCTCATGAATATTCCACAGCAGTTTTTTTACCAAAGCTGTAAGTTAAAAGCCTGCGGTTTATGCGGTTTCAAAACCACTGAGCACTGCTTAGCAGTGCTGGCTCACATTTTTCTCGATTTCAACTAGTAATGCATTACTTTCACTATTACACATCTATTTTTTGCTTTTTTTACAATAATTAGCTGAAATTCAATGCTTTACTTCTATCAGGTCAACCATCTGCACACTGTGCTAATGAACACACAAAGATAGTATTGAAATTGCTATCTTCCGTGCCTTGCACACCTATGGTTAACAACTCAATCAACATCCGCATCTTCATCTCTAAATCACCAGTGGCTGTCTAGTATATTAAAGATGCTGTATATCGTAATCTATTCTTTTTAAAAAAAGAGAAGTAGAAGAAATCTGACGTGGCGCTGTTATCCACTGCCTCATTATAGCTATGAATAGCTATGAACTGATAAATCCTAATCTTGATCTTTAGCATATTTGCACAAGGAAGCAATGCCGCGTCCATGCAGACACAGTATGGACGTTAGTGGAAAGTGCACTTCGCTAAAAAAACGAAAGGTGTTAGTCATATAGCATGGAGGAATACCTAGAGCGATACACCTTAAACACCAACACTATTAGTGCAAAAACTACAGTATTATTAAGTGAAAAGTGGTTATACATCGAAACAGTGCGAACTAAGAAATAACATAAGCTTTCCCACCATCTGACGTAGGAAAAGATGATCGAGCGCCATATTAGGCATATTTCGGCGAAGCATGTTAAAAACAGTAGATGTTACTATAAGTTTTTTGTTAAATCCTAAACTAGCCACACTTATTATAGAATGTATATAATGTGTATAAGGCGCTGAAGATAATAGCTTATAAAAACCCAAAAAAGATGATGCTTGCAGTTATGATGAAAACATTCCTACGCACAGATCCGAACAAACGTCATTCTATCTACATGACGCCAAGGTACTTTTTATTGACCCTCATGGCTTAAGCAAGCAAATAACAGAATTGTTGTAAGAAATAATACATAAACTAATACATAAAATGAAAGAAGATAGTTATTAAGCTAATATATGGTTAATGTCTCTAAAATTAGTGCTTTAGGTTCAACAAATACGCACTTCGATGAAATTTTAACTTATAATAGATCCAAATAAACCGATTCTATTTGCTTTTAGCAAATATTGATAGATGGTTTTTTATATTCTCTTAAAGAGCAATTTAATTTCCTAACTATCAAGATAAAATTCTTTCTCTCTCAAAATGCCTTTTGTGTTGTCAGGTTCAGCATCTATCTCTGGTTATTAGTACTGATTAGCTCAACGTATCACTACGCTTACATATTAAGCCTATATCTACATCTCCTTGTCTCAAACAGCACTTATTGGACATTACTATCATGGAATACTCATATCTTGAAGCAGTTTTTCACTTAAATGCTTTCAAGGCTTAACTCTTCTTGTAGTTAGAGCTAACAGTCCAATCACTATATTTGCCATTACAACCTGTATACCAGTAATGCATCCACTCTAGTTCTATCGTGCTATTGGAGAGAGCACCAGCCCTTCATCCATATCTTCGGCAAGCAAGAGATAAGAATCAAACTGTCTCACAACGTTCTATACAAAGCTTGGGTATCACCTTAAATAGTGAATAGTCATATACATCCTATGTCAGCTATAGGATGTTATGAGCCGACATCAATGTGATAAATACACCTGTTGTCATGAACTCTTTGGCAATATCAGTCTGTTATCCACGAAGTACATTTTATCAGTTAAGAAGTAGCCATTCCATTCCGAATCACAGGATCACTAAGAATTGCTTTTATACTTGCTTGCGAAGAAGTTACACTTAGCTCATAATCAAGATGGCTTATACCTTTGCATTCAACTTAGGATGTCCTATGTGATCATGTAACCTTTGTTCTCCTCCGTTCCTGTTTTTAGAAGATAGATACATGGCCAGGCTCCAGTCAAAACAACCAACCAGACACTAAGCCTAATCCAGGCTTAGTAGCCTAAGTTAGAAGATTAAACATTACAGTATAGTGTTTTATCGTTGGCTAAATGTAGCCTAGCATCTACACTTCAATGCTTCATATTCTACACATTAAGGATCAATATTCAGTGTCAAGCTATAGCAAAAAGATTTATGGAATTTTTCTATTCTTGCCTCTACAACTGGGCAGTGTACAGCACTGCATTTTCACAACGAATTCAATTTCACTGAGTATCTGACGGAGATAACCTAAGCATCATCACGTCATTTGTGCAGTTCAAAACTCACCAAACAAGGTATTTTGTTACCTTAGTCCAGTTATAATTACGACCGTCGGTTACTGAGATTTCGATTAAGATCTTCACACCTCCAATTAATTAACCTTCCAGAACCTAACAACTGTCATACCGTATACCTATAATTTTCCTGTTTTCACAGTGTTGTGTTTTTAATAAACAGTTGCAGCCAGCTTCAGCTGATATTGTATCTGAAACTTTCTTCACAACTCAGGATAACAAGACCACTTTACCTAACCTCATCTTGACTTACTCTAGAAGTTACAGCAGCATTTAGCTAGTTCCTTATCTGACTGCTCTTAACCGCCCGAGCATTCCTCATACCTTAATTACCTGTATCGGTTTTTAGGTATGATTAACGATTATCTATCGCTTAAAGCATCTTCCTAGAAGAAGATCATTAACTACCTCACCACCTTAGTGAGGCTGTGATCACTCCTCCGTGTTATAGTAGTGTAGATTTTCCTACTGTACTACCTACCAACAAACGCTAAAACTTAGAAAAGTGTCGCTAAGAGTTATAAGTCTAGTCTTCTCAAGACTTACATAACAACACTAGCTATTGCAGCAAGCTTATGTGCATGGTTTAAGCTCCATTACATTTTTCTCAGGCAGCTCTCGAACAAGTGAGAGCTATTACCCATTTCTTAAAAAGATGATTACTTATAAGCCAACATCATAGATGTATAAGCCTTCTTACTTAATTTCTAAAAGTTAAAAGCATAACTTCCGGATCTTATTGAACAGTCTTGGTTGGTTGCTGCTCTTTTCACCACAGAGATTAGCACAAGTTGTATGTTTCTTATGATAACATTCTTCTGTACTTCTAGTTTGCATGGTATTGGTAAGTCAGGAAAGGACTACATTACTCAAGGCAGTGCTAGCAAATCTTCATCTTAGCAATGTCTAGATTAGAGGATTTCGGATTATACGATCCAACTTAACTCATAGTTAAAACTAAATTTCTCTACGCATTCCTGTATGAGGTTAACCTTGCTATAGCATATAAATCACTGACCATTTATATACAATGTACGAAGTCACTACACAATCCTCAAATCTTCCAGTTAGCTTTGCTATCAATATTTACAGCTTTTTTAACTTTCACTGTTCATGTGCTTCTGAGTACACAGCAGTGCTGGTTGCAAAAATCAGACAAACTTGTTGAGAAGTTGGTTTCTATGCTTTGTAATAGATATCCATCTCTCTATGGGCAATTCACTTGAATGATGGGAATTCTCTAGCACTTGTACATACACGGTTTCAAATTCTATTTCACTTCCATAGCTAATGTTCTCTCTTTTCCTCTTTCTATCATGGAAGTAGTTTAGTATTAGTTAATCAGGAGTATTTAGCCTTATTATGATGGTACTTGCCTATTCAGATAGAATAATAACTCTCCAATTAAAACTGCCATGCTCCTCAAGCTCACTACATTTAGTTTTTTAAATAAGTTTGCTATCACCATTTATTGCTATCCTTTCCAGATCTGCTTCTGAACTAAGTAGTGACATTAAGTCTTGGCGGCTATTCCACCAGTTCTCTCACCACTACTAGAAAAATTTAGGTATTTCCTCGACATTCTGATCAGAAATTACTATCGACTACAACTTTGATGGAGTCGAGTTATAAACTCCAGTCTAAACTTCAACGTAGTTTCTGAGTTCCGCTTTTTTCCTAGCATTGGCTCTTATCTCTATCTAGTACGTAATTGTAGCATAGTGTATAGCCCCCACTTGTAATTTGCATTACGATTTATGGTCATCTACTCTCTCCTACACCTTCCTATACTTTATCATTGGCAATCTCTTTTAAGTTATAGACTGAAGCGCTAGCAAGATAAGAATAAGTGTCTAAGTCCTTTTTGGACTTAGTAAAATATTTCATAAAACAATCTGATGACAGCCATGCAGCAGAACCTGCCTCAGCACTACATAAGGAGCTCCATTCATCTCTAAAGAATTTATTGGATTTCAAGAGCAAATAAGGTTCTTCGCGGCAGATTGAATTAAACTACATCGATCTAAATCGATATCATTTACAGACTGTATTAACAAGATAAGGAATCTAATTCTGTTTGCCATGCATCCAGATCTTTTCGCACAATAGCGTTAGTTTTTTATCTAATCTATCCGAAAGCACCAAATTCGTCAACAGTATTCATTTACATCTATGCATTTTAGCACTACTCATGAAATTCTATTCCTTCTATAAAGATTCTGGATAACCAGTATTAAATGTCATTCCCAGGTTAATCCAAGAGATTTTATATCTAACTTAATTAACGCCTGCGTGCTCTTTCTCAGCAATTCCGATTGACGCTCAAGATCCGTATTACTGCAACTTCTGGTAAAGAAGTTGCCATATACTTCTTCTGTTGCTAGCATAAAATTGCTAAGGTTGTTTTAACCATAACCCTAATACTTTCCTCCCCACTTAAAATACTTTACAACTATGAAGACTTTCTTATTCATAGAGAAGGCATGAACTCATTAGGCTTACCCCCTATAATTACCCAATATTCCTCAGTTCTTACTCTCATTGGAGTCTATAGCGTGTCCAAGTAGTCATGGCTTGTGGTTTGGCTTATCCTCTCTCAAGATAAGCTAAAGATCTTCGCCCAGAACAGACATTTATCTCAAACTAACATACTAACTAAACTTATATGAGTTTATTTAAAGATCTGAGAGCAAAAGCTCACAAGTTTGCTACTTAGCAATTATGGTGTATTAACTATTATTTCCAGTTGTTTACCATCTACATGTGGGAAGATTCCAAATACATTACTCTCCTTCCTACCCTTCGCATGTAAGGAGAAGGCAAACTTCTTCCAGTTACCGTTCGTCTTGCATATATTAAAACTGCCTGCAACGTTTAATTTAAGCTATGATCAAAGTCTTAAATTAAAGACTTCATGCTCAAAAAATGTTTTAAGTAGTCCGTAACGCCTTTTTATTTAGCTAACTTTGTCGAAGTTTTATCGTCTTTACTGCTGGCTGGCATAGTAAGCTACTAAAGTAGAGGTACTGCTTATTAGTGGTTATACTAGTAAAGCTTGTTATTTTTCCGCAGAGCAATTTGTAGATACATCTATATTTCAATTGGTGTGGTTTCAAACAATCTTCTCTAGAGCAGATAATTTGCTAAATAAAACTACTTTACACCATGTAATCTATACAGCCATCCTTGTTAATCGGCTGATATAAGTATTCATATTTTGAATGTAGAATTCCTTATCAATAACTTCTGATTATCTAATCTTATTAGGCGATAGTAATTAATTTTATGCTCTATGCAAAAGATTTCTTACCATTTAGCTCTACATACAAGGAAAAGATAGACTTTTTATCGATAATTGTCTCAAGAAAACGGCTAACACATTCTGGATTAAATTTTTCAAGAATCTCATCGCTCACATGACTCTGTGGAATCTAGTACGTGATTAAGACCGAGCGATTCATTTTTTCTCTTATTCTCATCCTGTACAATATTTTTTATCTTTCCTATGTAAGATATACCCTTCTATTTGAAGTTAAAGGATGCAAGGAAAATATTTTATTACTTTAACAATACCACTTAATACATTCATATTGGCTGTCTCCATATGAAGCAAGGAAGCTAGTGACCACCACCATCTAAACGCTGTTTTAAATCAATGCCAGTCTATTTTACTAACTCCTGTAAAATCAAACTATTCAATAGCATATGTTTAAAATAACTAAATCATTTATATCTTGTGATCTAGTCTCGTTAGAGATCTTCCACTAAAATTATTAAATGTTTTCCTGCAATCTAAAATTTTGCTGATATTGCTATAACCATAAGAGTTATCCTAAGTGGATAAACATGTTTACTATGACAATATAGTCATGATAAAGTGAAATAATTTACTTCAACACATGAATTGAGATTGTCCAACAGCTTATCGCCTAAGCAACTAAAAAAAATCATATTTATGTTAACAGAAAGTAAGGAAAGAGTCTCTTTGATCTGTATGATTGTTGCTTTTTTATGGTATCCTAACCAGCTAAAATCCTTTTTACAGAAGAATGGATTTCTATAAAATAACCTTTGCTAACATAGTCTTATTAATTCATTAATATGAATTAACTGTTTTGTTATTCTTTAAGTCTTTAAAATCAAATATTGTTTTATGATGTCTTGCGAATAGCCACACAAAACATAATATCTGATTATTGTTAAATAACATGTGTAAACACATGATCATAGATGACATGCTTTGCAGAAGTTCTTCCATACATCCAACCACAGCCTATATATTAGGTTTCTCACCTAAATTTACAATTCACGGTTACACTTTATATATTTTATTTAGTGATTGATGAATAAGTTGCAATAACTTGAGCCGGTCAGTATAGGTATAGATTGATACTAGCTTTATAGAAGTATTTTTAAAAAAGTTGCGTTATTTATGAACAACACTGTTATTTTTTATTGCCGATTTTTTATCTTATCAGGTAAATCTGCAAGGCTATTTATAATCCAATTAGCATATTTTTTATTATCTTCAGTAAGAGACCTTCCTGTAGTTATCAATACGTTAGTACCAATATGTGCCTTTTTGCCTGCTTGCATATCAGAAATCTTATCACCAACCATATAAGAGACTTTCATATTGATGTTAAGTTGCTTTTGCGCTACCAATAACATACCAGCTTTCGGCTTACGACAATTACATATTTGTTTATATTTTTGTTTAACCTCATCAGAATAATGAGGACAGTAATAAATAGCATCAAGCTCAACACCACGATCAATAAGAGACCAATCCATCCATTTAGTCAATTCAAGGAATTCTGCTTCTGTAAATAACCCTCTTGTAATACCTGATTGATTAGTAACAAGTATTAAAGCATAATCCATTTTTTTTAATTCAAGCATTGCTTCAATTGCCCCATCAATAAACAGAAAATTATCTATTTCATAAACATAACCATAATCTAGGTTAATAGTACCATCACGATCTAGGAAAATTGCTGGAATACTCTGATTCACTACATTACTCCATTAAATTAAACTTTTTTATTATATAAAAAGAATCTAAAAATAAGAACAAGTGTCATATTTATATCTTTATTGACTTATACCTATAAAGATTATTCTTAACATACGTATTAAATATACTAATAGTATAGAGAAATTTTCTTACCACTATATTTTTATAACACCTTATTTTAGTTATACTTATTTTGCTGTATGGAATTTCAGAGATGATAGCCATCCAACATTGATTTCATGAATGATTTCAACATCATAGACATGATATCTCATGAAAAATCTAACAACTACTACAAATCCGCGAAACCAAATATTACCTATGATCCTTTACATGAACTCATCCGTAATGCTGGCAGTAAGCTATATCAACTGCCGTTAATGCTTAGCTTGAAACAAAGCTGCGATAATATCGCTAAACACCGCTTTTTTGACAGGAGTCTATGCTATCATCCATAATTGTTATTTGCCACAGCGAACTATATAGACTACTATTGGCTATGTTTAAATTAAACTGCATGAGTAGTCAATGATGGGAATTGCGTCGGAAACGGAAATATATTTCAACCACTTATTGCTACAACCATAATTTGAAGTATATAAAAGTATTGAAGTATTGTTGCTGCCATGTCAGTGTTACCTAGCGAGGCATCTCTTCACGGTTATTTTCAGAAAGCCCTGGTCGAACTTTTTTGTGAAAAAACATATCCTCTATCTCCTAGAGCACGCATCAACAAACTAAAACAATAATGACTTGAAGAAGATAGACAATGCTACCTATGTGATTTAAGCGATACGCGCTACGTTTATTTCTTGACCGATGACTTATAGACTCCCGTCAGGAAAGATGATAGCCTTTTTACCTGCTAGTCATTAGCGCCATCACTGAGCATGGACCTAAAGAACTAATTATAGTTGAAGATAGTTATCAAGAGTTATAAGAGAAATCAGCAAAACTTCTTAATGGCTTGAAAGTACATGGCTTAACCATATTTCCCGCCGTCTTGCTACGGAAAACGGTGCCTTAATTTTTAAAATACAATGTCAAAGATATTTGTGGACACACGCAGCATCCAAGGCTGTTTGATACAAAAATAGCTAATGTGCTGGCTTCACTTCCCAAAAGAATGCAAACAAAAATTAAGGCTCACTAAGAACGTTTGGCTACCAATAGGTCCATGCATGATGCGGCTATAATAAAACCATTAATGTTTTGTTAGCAATGTTTTAAGCGAAGTATCTTTTCTTCATCTATAATGAATATATAGAAAGATTGAGAAGAATTACTGGCATTCTACAACTTCCACTGTTATAACACTTGGAGTTAAATAAGAACGATACATCCGATCAAATAAGATTTTGCAAAAGTAAGCTAAAGATGGAACCGGCTTAAAGGAATTTAAACTATTTTACAACAGTGGATAACAACGACTAATTTAAAGATGGATAACAAATTCATAAAGCATCAGAATGACCTATAGTCTAACATCGGCTATTATGCACAAGATTTTGCTAATAACTCAATGCCATATTATTTTATTTCATGGTTAAACTAACTACTTTGCTTGATTGTGAAATACGCAAACAACTAAAGAACGTAAAAAAATTAAAAAATTATTTGACTTCTAAGTATGGGAAAGTAATATGAGCGCCACGCAACATAGAGCTAGTTTAAAATTTTCTAGTTGCTATTTGATGGTGAGGTGGCCGAGAGGCTGAAGGCGCTCCTCTGCTAATGGAGTATGTGGTTAATAAGCTGCATCGAGGGTTTGAATCCCTCCCTCACCGCCATTTTAATAGTGCATCCATAGCTCAGCTGGATAGAGTACTCGGCTACGAACCGAGCGGTCGGAGGTTCGAATCCTTCTGGATGCGCCATATAATAAAACCCTGTCAATTAACGGCAGGGTTTTATGTTTTATAATTAAAACGTATTTGTTAAAAAATAACAGATTATTTTAATCATATGCTCTAGATGATCTAGACTGAGACAATTCTAATTATTTACTCTAAAGTAACTTTTCTAAAAGAAAAATAAACAAATAACTGGAGGTCAATTTGATCCCGAATATATCAAAAGCACTATCATGGTTAGAGGTACGCCCTAATATATTACATGGTCTTCGTAGAGGCATTGAACGTGAAACACTGAGAATTACACCAGCAGGTAAATTGGCAAAGACTCCGCACCCTGATAGCTTAGGAAAAGCGTTAACTCATCCATGGATCACGACTGATTTTGCTGAAGCTTTATTGGAATTCATCACCCCTGTTGATAATAATATTGGTCATGTTCTGGCATTTTTAAGAGACTTACATCGTTATACAGCACGTCATCTTAACCATGAATTAATGTGGCCATTAAGTATGCCTTGTTTTATAGAACGACAAGATAATATTAAACTAGCTCAATACGGTGATTCTAATATTGGTCGTTTTAAAACCTTATATCGAGAAGGATTAAAAAATCGTTATGGGTCGTTAATGCAAACAATTACAGGTATCCATTATAATTTTTCTTTACCAATAGAATTCTGGCAAGCATTGGTTGCTGTTAAGGATGCCGAAAGTGGTAAGGATAAAATTTCTGCTGGTTACTTTCGACTAATTCGTAATTATTACCGCTTTGGTTGGGTTATCCCTTATTTATTTGCTGCATCGCCTGCAATTTGTGCTTCTTTTTTACACGGAAATAATGCCAGGCATTTTCCTTTTGAAAAGACAGCTAAAGGAAGCTATTATTTACCTTATGCCACATCTCTACGAATGAGTGAGTTTGGATATACCAACAAATCCCAAAGTGATTTAAAAATTACCTTTAATGATCTAACAACTTATGTTGCTGGCCTTAAACAAGCTATAAAACAACCTTCACCTAAGTTTACGAAATTAGGTATATATAATAAAGAGGGTAAACATTTGCAGCTAAATACAAACATTTTGCAAATTGAAAATGAATTATATGCTACAATTCGACCAAAACGAGTGCTTATTAATGATGAGTCGCAATCCGATGCTCTGTTAAAAAGAGGCATCGAATATATTGAAGTTAGAGCTTTGGATATTAACCCATTTACTGCTATTGGTATTGATGAAGCTCAAATTCATTTTCTTGATCTCTTTTTAATCTGGTGTGTATTAGCAGATGCACCAATGATGGATGAAAGAGACTTGAATTGTTGTCGCATGAATTGGAATAGAGTGATCCTTGAAGGTCGTAAACCCGGACAAATAATTGCTGTTGGTTGTAATGGATCAATGAGACCTTTAAAAGAGGTAGGTCAGATATTATTTGATGATTTAATTAGAGTTGCTGATGTGTTAGATGTTAGTAGCAATACACGATATCGTGAAATTTGTTCTCAATTGATATCAATGTTTGAAAATCCAGAGCTTACTTATTCTGGAAAAATATTATCTCCAATGATTAAAGAGAGTATTAGTCAATATGGTTTACAATTGGCCAAGACCTATTATCAACAATTAAGCAATGAACCTTATGAAGTGATATCGGAAACTGACTTCACTAATATTCGTCACGCCTCGATTACAAAACAATTGACAATTGAACAAATAGATAAAATAAGTTTTGAGCAGTACTTAAAGATACATATTCGATAAGAATAAAAATGGCCTCTTTAAGAGTTATAAGCAAATCTGCTTTATGATTGGTCAGGCTATACGTTCGGCTCTGATGTTTTATGAATCCGTCCTCAATTCTTAATTTAGGCATTATTTATCACCATTCAAAAGCAGTTCAAATTCCATTAAAGTAAAGACTGGTCAAGCTTTTCTGAGCAAACTCTATAAGCTCAAATAGCATTGAAAGGATTATTGTTTTCGAACCACAATTCTTCGCACGTCTTGTTCATAGCGCCTCACTGTCGCAAAAGCCTATTTTAATCAGATTTCTTGTTCTTCTTGATCGTTTTCTATCTTTTTCATCGCTGCAGGAGATAGCTTTCTAATAACCTTGCAAACAAAACATTAATGGACTTATTAGCGGCATCTGAGTTTTCTGCTAGCCAGACATACAAGCTCAGCTGAGCCTTAACTTTCAGTTGCATACCTTTTTAGGAGTAAAATCATCACATTATGTGTTTTGTATACCAAACAGTGTTGGTGGTGCGTGTCCTGAAATATCTTTGTCGTTGCATTTCAAAAAACTAATAGCACAGTCTCTCCAGTGGTAAGCCTAGAAGAGACTGTTAAACCAATGTGCTCGTAAGACATTGAGAAATTTTATACAGTTAGCTTATGACTCTCCAAAAAGTATCTTTGAACACAAGTAACTATTACATCCATGTTCAATTATGCCAATTAATGTCCAGAAAGGAGTATGGAAAAGAGATCATCTTGTTTAATAAAACTGTCTATGCCATCGGCCAATGAATAAATATAACTAATATATCAATTAAATCACAGATTCTGGGTTACCTTTGCTCTTAAAGCAATTGTTGTTTCAGTCTAGTTCTCTGAACTTAGGAGTTTTAATCTCAACATCGCCGAATATCAATCTGTATTATTTGCTGTGGCAAATAATTGTTACTGATGATGGCATAAAAAACGACTATCGAAAAACGGCGTTCAGGATGTTGTAGCAGCATAGCTTTGGTCCTCAGCCTTAACGTGTGCAGCTATCATCTTGCTTAGCAAGATTACTGATAAGTTCGTGCAATGGATAAGAGGTAATATTTGGTTTCGCTGATACCTACTGATACCTGTATGGTAGATTTTTTATAGAATTTCATATCTCTTATGTTGAAATCATTCACGAAATCAATGCAGGATAGCCACAATCTCCAAAATCCCAATACAGCAAAAATGAGCATAACTCAAAAACCATTTCAATGCTATTTGAAGTGCTACAGCATGCTCAAAAAAATTGAAACAGGCTACTAAAGAGTATTTTACCTAGTGACCTCTTGGTAGTAAACAATATGCAATTTAAGGATGCAGAACAGATTTGCGAAGTATTAGACTTAAACAATAGACCAGACCTGCATACACTAGACTTACTAATAAGTCCGTAAGTTCCTCTCATTGAAAATAAAATTAATATATAATTAATATAATTATATTAAAATTAACTATTATTTAATTTCTTATTTAAAAATAAACTAAAAAAGTAAAATCAATTATGACACTTTTTGAATAAACTTAAAAAATATATTAAGAGTATATCTTTAATATACTCAGTCCAATAACAATTAAATTAACTTATAGAATAAGTAGGTATGATTAAATTAGATAAATTTAAAAAACAACTAAAATAAGAGCATGCCTAATAAATTTTATCGGCGAGAGAGGATTCGAACCTCCGACCCACTGGTCCCAAACCAGTTGCGCTGCCAGGCTGCGCTACTCGCCGAAATTTATTTTTATAATACTGCGACAAGATAAAGTCGTCAATAATTTTTTAGATAAAATTTACTATTGGGATAGTAAAAAAGTAATAATATATTTTCTATATATTCTATATAAAATAGAAAAACACTTTATTATGATTTTTATAAAAATTTTTAAATAATAAAAATTAAATACATAATAAATTTTTATATAAAATATAAATTTCAAAGAATTAATTCTATTTTAAAAAAATAAGAGAAACTTGATAAGAATTTCATAAATAGCAAATCATATATTTTATAAGGATATATAGTGTATTTATTAAAAAAAATAAGAATAAGTTAGCTTTATTTACCACTAATGATGACAATATCATTTTCTAGTAATAGATTTTCATTTAAATCATGAATTACAAGAAAATCTAGTTATAGCTGTGTATCTTGATACAGTTCCAGTCTAATGCTTCGCAAATTTGCTCTGCATCCTTAAATTGCATATTGTTTACTACCAAGATGTCACCAGGTCAAATCCTCTTTAGTAGCCGGTTTCAATTTTTTTGAGCATGCTGTAGCACTTCAAATAGCATTGAAATGGTTTTTGAGTTATGCTCATTTTTGCTGTATGGGATTTTGGAGATTGTGGCTATCCTGCATTGATTTCGTGAATGATTTCAACATAAGAGATATGAAATTCTATAAAAAATCTACCCTACAGGTATGGGTAGGTATCAGCGAAACCAAATATTACCTCTTATCCATTGCATGAACTCATCAGCAATCCTGCCAAGCAAGCTGATAGCTGCACACGTTAAGGCGTAGGCCAAAGTTATGCTGCTACAACATCCTAAACGCCGTTTTTCGATAGTCGTTTTATACCATCATCAGTAACAATTATTTGCCACAGCAAACAATACAGATTGATATTCGGCGATGTTGAGATTAATCTGCCTAAGATCATAGATTAATCTGGCTAAGATCAGATAGTAGAGGTAATGGAATATGCTTCAATAAGTTATTGCTACTGCATTATCTGAAGCGCACAAAAAATCTCGAAGTGTTGGATAATATGTATGTTATAGCTGAGAGTCATCTCTCCATACCTTTGATTTTTATAAAGTTTTGCACCACAGGCTTCTCTATAAAAAACAGATGCTCTCTCTGCCAGAGCACCCATTAACAGACCGAAATAGCAATGGCTTAAAGAGCGCAGGCAACATTGCCTGAGTGATTTAATGTATATACATTAAGTTTATTTCTTGATCGATGGCAATAGACAGCTCTCTTAAACAATATAATCTCCTTTACATACTAGCCATTATTAGCACCATTGAACATGGACGTAATGGTTAGTTATGATAAAATATACTTATCGAGAGTTAGAAGCGAACTTGGCAAAATTTCTCAATGTCCTACGAGCACATGGTTTAACAGTCTCTTCCAGCCTTCCAGCTGGAGTGTCTGTGCCCTTAGTTTTTAAAATGCAACGGCAAATATATTCCATGACACGCAGCACCAACACTATTTGGTATACAAAACACCTAATGTGATGACTTCACTCCTAAAAAGGCATGAAACTGAAAGTTAAGGCTAAGCTGAGCTGTAGATCTGGCTAGCAGAAAACTCCGATGCCGATAATAACGCCATTAATGTTTTGTTTTCAAGGTTCTTAGAAAGCCATCTCCTGTAGCGATGGAAAAGATAGAAGAAGATCTAGAAGAACTTCTCGAATTCACAACTTACTGTCATCTGCACTGAGTGGCAATAAAGACGATGAAGTCGATGCACAAAACTCTATAGCTAGAGAAAAACAACCATTTTAACGCTATTTTTAGGTGCTATAGTCTGCTCAAAAAAGTTGAAACAGGCTACTAAAGAGTATTTGACCTACTGTGGCCATGTGCTTGTAAACAACATATAATTTAAGGATGAATAACAGATTCACAAAACATGATAGTGGAACTGCACTATGACCGATATAACCAAATTTAATAATAACTCAACATACCTAAAAATGTATTAAATTCTATTCTTCTAATGCTTCTTTCTGAGCGCTAAAAATAGTTTGTAAGCCTTTCTTAGCTAAAGAAAGCAATGATAGCAGCTCCTCATGACTAAATGGGTTGCCTTCTGCAGTACCTTGAATTTCTACTATTTTACCATTCTCCATCATCACAACATTCATATCTGTTTCTGCAGCAGAGTCTTCACTATATTCTAGATCACACATAGCTTTTCCATCTACTATCCCGACAGAAACTGCAGCAAGCATAGATTTAAGTGGGCTTTTTTTTAATTGTCCTTCTGCGACCATTTTATTTAATGCCTCAGTTAAAGCAACACAGGCACCAGAAATTGCAACGGCACGAGTCCCCCCATCAGCTTGAATTACATCACAATCTAGGGTAATGGTATATTCACCTAATTGTTTTAAATTAACAGGAGCTCGTAGAGAACGAGAAATAAGGCGTTGTATCTCGATGGTGCGACCTGTTTGGTTTCCTTTTACAGCTTCGCGTATATTACGAGAATTTGTTGCCCGTGGTAGCATACCGTATTCCGCTGTTATCCAACCTTGTGATTGACCTTTTAAAAAACGTGGGACGCCTTCTTCAATTGTAGCGTTACATAATACTTTTGTATTACCAAATTCAATCAAAACAGAACCTTCGGCATATTTAGTATATTGGCGAGTAATTTTTATAGGGCGAACCTTATTATCCTCTCTATTCTCTGAACGCATTGGGTTATCTCCATAGTTAAATAATGTTGCAAAGCCATTATACGTTCTTCGAGATTGAATTCCTATCCTATGTGTTAATTCAAGGTTATAATTTAATTTTTATTTATAGGAATAAAATATGATCCATAGTATGACAGCTTTTGCACGACGAGATATAAAAAGTGAATGGGGAAATGCAGCTTGGGAGCTTCGTTCTGTTAATCAACGTTACCTTGAAACTTATATTCGCTTGCCGGAACAATTTAAAAGCATGGAACCTATTATTCGTGAACGTCTACGTGCTAGATTAATACGAGGAAAAGTAGAGTGTAGTTTGCACTCTGAACTTAGCTTACATCAACAGAGTGAATTACTTCTAAATGAACAATTAGCTAAGCAATTGATTAAAACTGCTAACTGGGTAAAAAAGAATACTGGCGAAGGGAAAATTAACCCGTTAGAAATTCTTCGTTGGCCTGGTGTTATGTCACCTCAGGAGAAGAATTTAGATGTTATCTGTAAGCATTTAGTTAAAGAATTAGAACTTGCTTTAGATGATTTTATTCTTAATCGGAAAAGCGAAGGAAAGATGCTAAAAATAATAATTGAGCAACGGCTAGATGCTGTTTGTCAGAAAACTCAAGAAGTTCGTAGTCAAATGCCAGAGATTTTAAAATGGCAACGTGAGCGTTTACAAACAAAATTAGAAGAAGCAGAAATTCACATAGATAATAATCGATTAGAACAAGAACTTATCATGTTAGCTCAACGTATTGATATTGCAGAAGAGCTTGATAGATTGGATACTCATGTTAAAGAAACACGCAATATTCTTAAAAAACAAGAGGCCGTCGGACGTCGGTTAGATTTTATGATGCAGGAGTTTAATCGTGAAGCAAATACTTTAGCCTCAAAATCTATTAATAGCCAAGTTACTAACTCTGCTGTTGAATTAAAAGTATTAATAGAACAAATGCGTGAGCAGATCCAAAACATTGAATAGACTCTTCAATAAAATCATAAAATCTCATAACTTGCAACCAATACAAATAAACCAGTATAAATACTGGCTTATTTAATATAAAAAGTCATATATGATAGCACTAAATCTGAAGTTATGATTATTTCTGGTATATTCAGTTTTAGAGATGGTGGCGGTATCTCTTGCTGATTAATTTTGTAGATAATTCCAACAAGAGAGATATGGATATGGCATGAAAAAGTCTATCCTAGAGATATCTCTGAAACCAAATATTACCTCTAATTTCTTGCATGAACTCATCCACGTGTTATCAATAACAATTACTTATCACAGCAAATTATAAATTATATATATTTATATTGGCGATGTTGAAATTAAAGCACCTAATATCATAGATTGCAGCAGCAACGAAATATCACTCAACACATAGTTGCTAGCAACTTATCTTAAACGTGCAAAAACCATCAAAAAATTCTTGCCATGATTTTCACATGTGAGGCATGTCCAGCACTAATTTTTAGGAACCACTTGTGGCTCTTTCTCAGCAAAAAAGTACATTGTTATTCTCAGTCTGGCAAGACAATATTATCAGAGCAGACTGAAACAACAATGCCTTGAAAGAGCACACACGCAATGGTGAATATGTGATTTAAACGATACACGCTACGTTTATTTATTGATCTGATATGCTATACACTCCTGTAAGAAAAGATGATTGTCTTTGCCTAATGCTCATTATAGGTGTCATTGAACATGGACGTAATGTGAATACTTAATCTCGAAGATTGTTATTGAGAGCCAGAAGTGAACTTAGGTTAAACTTTTCAATGGTCTGCCAAAGCATATGGCCTTAATCTTAGCTCCAGGTCTCGCTACAGACGACAATGGCATTAGTTTTTGGAATGCAATGGCAAAGATATTCCAGGACACCAAGCATCAACGCTATTGCGCATAAAAAACAGATAATGTGCTGGCTTCATTCAACAAAAGCATTCAACAGAAAGTTAATGCTGAGCTTGACCGGGAACTCTGTGCTAGCAAGAGAGCGGTGATGCTGCTAATAAGGCTTTTGATGTTTTGTTAGCAAGGTTTTCAGAAAAGGTATCTTCTTCAGTAATAAATAAGCTGGAGAAAGATGAAGAAAATCTTCTGGTATTCTAGGACTTCTACAACGTCTCCTCGTACTGGAGACGTCAATAAGAACGATAAATCCAATTAAATTAGCTTTTTCGACACTAAGAATATCCAACACGAGATGCTAAGAAAACCACGGTTTGAAAAAAACAACCATTTCAATGCTATTTAATCTGTCACAATCTTCTTAGAAAAGCTTGGAATAGGCTTAAGAATTTGACCTGCTTTGTGACTACCACATGATTGGTAGTAAACAATACTGGAATATAGATAGAAAATCGTTCACTGTTCAATGAACAACAACAAACCAGAAAAGAAATTAAATTAAAGCGTTTATCAAAAGAGTTGCCAGCAACTTTAAAGGCAGCAGAATTTTTCTGAGTTTACTCAATAAATAGGTATCAATCAGCAGAAAATTTTCCAACAGAACTTGGATTTCTCAAACAATTAACTAAATATTCACGTAATTGTAGCTTGACTATTAATTTTGATATCTGTTGCAGTTATAAAGCATGTTTTTTAGAATCTAGAACTGATTTTACTTTAATAATTATGGCTGTCTTCTTAACTGGAACTTAGGTGAACAATTAGAGCGTAGTAAAAAATTGTTGATGATAATAAAAATAAATAACGCAGATTTTGCGGTGTTATTTATAATTATCTTGATGAAAAAGCTAAATTTTGAATTATTAAAGCCGTAAAAAATCAATATGGGTTAGTTTAGGCTTAAACGGATGACGCTGAACCGCTTTCACTTTAACTTTAATTTTTTTCCCGTCAAGCAGTAACGTTAATACCTCCTCATAGAATTCTGGCTTGCTTTCTTGGTTGCTAACTTCATCATGACTAAGTTCTATAGAAACAGGGTTTTGATTACCACCATAAATGATAGCCGGTAATTTGTTACCTTTACGCAGGCGGCGACTCGCACCTTTACCATGTTCTTTGCGGATTTTTGGATTAAAAATTACCATGATTTATTCTCATAAAATATGACATTAAATATAAAAAGACTGTGCAACAATCAACACAGTAATAAATCTAATCATAAAAAATTATTACTGGTTGCTAATTAATCAACCAGTATTTTATCAAAAAAACGCCATACAGCAATAAAAATAATCTATTTTTAGAATATTGATATTCAATTAAGCAAATAGTGATATTTTATAGATAAACAAAAATTATATTATTAATAAAGGTTGTCTCACTAAGACGATATTTTCCTTGATAATCAAAATTTTTCTCTTGCTTTGCTAAAAGCACCATTGTTTATATATGACAACAAAGTTAGAATAACTTAAATGATGTTTTTTTGATTAAAATATCGGCCGCAAGTTGGAATTGTAAGGGGAAAGTAAAGGGCTAAGCTACGCTTGTGTAGCGTAGGTAATAGAAAACGTTAGTTAAATATTTTTCCTGTGACATAAAGTTGTCAACTGAAATAGAGTCATAAAACTTTTACTATTTTTTCATAGTAAAAGTTTTATGACTCTATTTCCTTATCGTTATCTGGTATATAGTTGCATACCATGCTCTCACCACTAAGGATCAGCAAATTTTTCAATTTTAACGACGCTTTTAATATATGATCCAGATCAATTAAAATTATCTGATGATTGATGACATAACACAGTACGGCAATGTCATTTCTATAATTACAGTCTGGACATTCTTTAAAATGAAAGTAAAATTTACACTGTTTTTTGTTGGGGACACTTTTGTTCACAGCCTTGGAATAAACAGTCGCACTGTTTAATAATTTGATCAACTGGATCGTTTTTTCAGAAAAGATTGGCAATAATAACAAAACAAAGTGGAGAAAAACCTAAACTGATATATTTTGTGGATTAGTTTTGCTTGGTTACACTAATTCCCTATATATAGAATATCATAGCGGTTAACCAGCATTATCAAAAATAATGTATTGTTTTTTATTAGAAAACAATCTTAATTAGCGACTAATGGTCTGTTGATAGAGACTAAGTGATTTAGCAGGACATAAAATAGCAATCAAATCTATATGAAGAACCTCAAAGCTAGTAATTAAGACAGAAATATTAACTAAATATCAAAAATTTTGTGCTTTAAAAGCATCAATAGTTTTCTGATAGAAGAGGTGGTAGATTTATGTAGTTTCTATGAAAATTAATGCTGCTTAGCAATTGTGTAATAATGTCAAAATTTCTTTGGCATGTTCAACTAAAGCAGCGAAGATCATACAAATATAACAGGAATCAGCATATTCGATAATTTACTTAATAATTAGAGGAGCTTAGTTATTATAAAATCTGGTGTATATAGGTCAAACTACGGTTCAGTCTGATGCATTGTTAATCTGTTCTCCATCATTAAATTTACCGTTGTTTACACCAAATAAGATCATGCGTGAAATGACTACTCACACTTAGCCGCTTGCAGCTTTTATGAACAAACGTAATGAGCAGCTTAAATACCATTAAAAGAGTTATTTTTCGACCTATAGTTCTTCACGCATCAGCTTTATAGATTAACTATTGCAAAAACTGATTCAATTGAATTTATTGTTCTTATTTGACACTAAATGCGCTTATAGAAAATAGAAAGTTAATGAATGCAAGCAATTCTTCTCGATCTTTTTTCAAACTTCTCCATTTATGCATTTGGGGTACTTTCCTGAAAACCTTGCAAACAAAACATCAAGAGCTTTATTAGCGCCATCATAGCCTTATGCTAAACAAGAGAAGCTGTGGTGTAGTACGTTGAAGAAGAAACACTCACTTAACAAGCTCAGCATTAACTTTCAGTTGTATGCCTTTGAAAGAGCAAAGCCAGTACATTAACTGTTTTCTATACCCAATAGCATCTGTTTGGTCTGCGTATCCTAGAATATCTTTGTCATTGCATTCTAAAAAAATAATGGCACCACGTCTCAAGTAGCAAGTTTTCTGTATACATTTAAGGTACGTGCTAGCAGGGTATTGAGAAATTCGCCTCATTTAGCTTCTGACACTATCGACAAACATATTCAACACCAACTAACTCCTTGCACCAATGCTAAGCGACATCAATAATGATGCCAGCAAGCAAATGGGATCATCTTGCTTGACATGAGTGCATATGGTATACTCAAAGAAATAAATATAGCGCATATCACCTAAATTAGGCATGGACTATTGTCTCTTGTCTTTAAGTCATTGCTGTTTCAGTCTTTTGATTGTGTTCTGGCAGAGAAGCTTATGTGCTTTTTACCAAGAATGGCTAAAAAATTTTATAAAAATCACAGCTGGATATACCTAGCAGGTTACAAGACATGCTAGCAACTCTTCGATGCTTTTTGCATGATTCAGATAAGACTGTAGAAACTAGTTGTTGAAGTATATTCTCTTTCCACTGCGATCCATAACCTTATATAGTTTAATCTCAACATCACCAATAACTGTCTGTATGGTTAACTGTTGCAAATGACTGTTATGGATAACGTGGTAGCATGGCCGTCCATCGACAAGATGCGGTTCAGGATATTCTCGCAGCATGGCTTTGAGCTAAGATAAACAGATAAGTTGTTGGATTATCAAGTTGCCTGGCACCACTATGGATGAGTTCATGCAAAAGATGATATTGTAATGTATGCTTTTGCGGATATCTGCAGGGTAGACTTTTCAATAGCAAATCACATCTCTAATTGTTGAAATCATCCACGAAATCAATCATTAAGAGATACCCAAGCACCTCAAAAATGCTCTTATCAGAAATGATAATAACTCCTAATATACTACCATATGATTAAACAAGTAATGAAATTCATAGTTGAATTAGGATTAATTGAAGACATCTATGATCTGAATTAAGATTAATCATATATCATGGGGAAAAAGATCAAATGGTGGTATTTTGTGCGATATATAACCAACTGTGTCTGATCGTCAATTAAAACAATATGAGCTAGAAAATCTGAATTGAATTTTCATGAACGTGCTTGATAAGCTCGCAATATTATTAATCAACTATTATTTAGTAAACTAATTCAGTGCACTATTTTTTAATTGAATTTAATAATTCTGAAGCTATTAACCATTCACTATTATGAATTGAATGAGAATAAATTGTTTATCTATCTCTCAATTAGAGAGGGAAAATTAAAGAATCCCTAATTAATCTAGTTAAATATCTATGAATTCGAATTCATAGATGCATTATACTTATATTTATCATAAAAAAACTTTATATAAAATATTATTACTTTTATTAGAAAAGTATCACTAAAACTTACATATCAAGATATTCCTCTGCACAATACAAATAATTTTTAAGCAATTATAAATGTATCTTAATAAGTGAGAATAGCTGCTTATTCCTAGTAACACTATCTGGTACAATCACTAACGTTAAGATCCGAGTTGTTGAATAAAAGGTCATTAATGTTACAGCAATCAACACATACATCACAGAGCGCTACAACAAAATTGCCTCGAAAACTAAAAGCACGTCATTTGACGATGATAGCTATTGGTGGCTCTATTGGTACAGGATTATTCATTGCTTCCGGCGCAACAGTAGCAAAAGCTGGGCCAGGCGGTGCTTTATTAGCTTATATTATTATTGGTTTAATGGTTTATTTTTTGATGACTAGTTTAGGCGAGCTTGCGGCTTATTTACCAGTTTCTGGCTCGTTTTCTACTTATGGTTCTCGATACGTTGATGAAGGCTTTGGCTTTGCTCTTGGCTGGAATTATTGGTATAACTGGGCTATCACTATAGCTGTTGACTTAGTTGCAGCACAATTGGTGATGGGATATTGGTTTCCTGATATTGATGGCTGGATTTGGAGTGCAATTTTTCTGTTTATCATTTTTATGCTTAATTATATTTCTGTTAAAGGATTTTGTGAGGCAGAGTATTGCTTTTCTTTAATTAAAGTTATTACCGTTATTATTTTTATTGCGATTGGTGTATTAATGATTATTGGTAGTTTCCGTGGGGCAGAAAATGCTGGCTGGCATAACTGGCAGATTGATGAAGCACCTTTTGTAGGAGGCTTCTCAGCAATGATTGGAGTTGCTATGATCGTCGGTTTTTCTTTTCAGGGTACTGAATTAATTGGTATTGCAGCTGGTGAATCCAAAGATCCTGGTAAAAATATACCTAAAGCGATGCGCCAAGTATTTTTACGAATTTTATTATTTTATATTTTTGCTATATTGGTGATCGGTTTAATTATTCCATATATGGATCCACGCTTGCTGCATAATGATATGGGTGGTGATATTAGTATCAGTCCTTTTACATTGGTTTTTGAAAACGCAGGATTATTATCTACGGCTGCCGTTATGAATGCAGTTATTTTAACCGCAGTATTATCTGCTGGCAATTCAGGTATGTATGCTTCTACTCGAATGCTATATACCTTAGCTGAAGAAGGAAAAGCACCGAAAATCTTTTCACACTTATCACAAGGAGGTGTTCCTCGCTATGCCTTAGTTGCTACTACCTTTGTTGCAGCAGTTTGTTTTTTAAGCTCAATGTATGGCAACAAGGTTGTTTACTTATGGTTACTAAATACTTCAGGTATGACAGGATTTATTGCCTGGTTAGGGATTGCCATTACCCATTATCGTTTTCGTAAGGGTTATATGTTACAAGGCTATGATTTAAATAAATTGCCATATCGTTCAGGCTTTTTCCCAATTAGCCCTATTTTTTCTTTTGTTCTCTGCTTGATGATTACATTAGGCCAAAATTATCAAGCATTTTTAGCAGAGAAAATTGACTGGTATGGTGTTATTGCCACCTATATTGGTATCCCTTTATTCCTGGCTATATGGTTTAGTTATAAACTCATTAAGAAAACCAATTTTGTTCATTATCGGCAAATGAATTTTCCTGAGTATGATGAAAATCTAAATAAATAATTGGAATCATCCAATCAATTTTCTAAAATTGGCACACGTGTTTTATGTTATGGGTGGGTTGGTTGTGTGCAAAGCATTAATTTTTATCTGGATCAAAAAAATAAATAACAATAAGTAATCTTATCAAAAATCGTATAATAATAATTATTATTTACTTTTTTGTTGCCTGAAAGTCGGATCAGTTGAATCTAAAGGCAATCAAATAAAGTTTAAGTATAGTTTTATTAGCAAGGATATTAATAGTTATTTATTAGCAGTTATAATCTTAATAAAATCCTTTTCAGGATAGTCAATACCGCAATACTAATATAGTGGTTGTATTTTTGAGATAGATTCCACATATCACCGGAAAATATATAAATTGCCTTTTGTTAGTAGGATTTTCCTTATTTCATGAAATTTGCTTTACTGGAAGTAAATAAACCTTTAGAGCGCCACACTTTGTTATTTTGTAAGCTAATTTGCGTAAATTCAATTTATAATCTTATGTGGTTTATATAGCCAAGTTTCAAAAAAATTAATAATTTTCCTTTAATTGGTAATGTCAGTCAATAGAAGGTGTTACTACGGAAACAGTATTAATATCAAAATTTGATATTGCTATTTTTTATTTATTTTAGCACTGCCAGGCAAAATAGTGAATTGGTCATGCAATTTAAAAAAAACAGTGTACAAGTTGTTTTTATTAATTTAGCTAGTGAAATAAATATTGACAAAAATGCGTATCCAAGATCATGCGCTATTTGCTCAATGATCATTATATAGATTATCTTAGCACAAACCTTGTCCATGACAATGTGGCTATTTATTAATGTATATAGTTAATAGTAAAGTATCATGATGATAAACCTCCATTGTTAAGAAACTACAACACCTAAAATAAGAGATAATCTTCAGGCCAGAAAAGAGCCTGTGTCTATTATACCTAAGCATTATGGTATAGAGTTATTAGCAAACATTGTGTATAAGGGTCAGATATTCTCTCTGATGATGCTTAGCGAATCTGTTCTTCATTCTTAAACTTAAATTGGACGTTGTTTAGTACCAGGCGAAGAAGGTCAAAATTCACTTAGCTAATTCACATTTTCTGATCAGACTATATGTAGCAACTTAATCCTATTGAAAGGATTGTTTTTCTTGATCTTATTGAAAGGATTGTTTTTCTTGAACCACAGTTTTTCGCACATTGGCGTCATAGTCTTACTGCTGTCAAAAAAACTAATTTAATTGAATTTATCATTCTTATTTAACGCACAGATTGCTCTCTGATGGAAAGTCGTAGAATACAAGCAGTTCTTCTCGATTATCCTTCAGCTTTTTCATCGCTGAAGGATAATCGAGCATTCGCTAAAAACTTTGCAAACAAAATATCAATGATTTTATCTATATTTATGTGTATAACGACTTTTTTTGCTAGCCATCACATCTCTTTTATGTACCCATAAACACCGTCATTAGTGCTATATCTCCAGAAATATCTTTATCATTGTATTCCAAAAATCAAGGACACTATCATTTCCACACGTAGCAAAGCCTAGGAGATATGTATGGTTAATCTTATACGCTTGCATAGCATTGAGAAATTTGATCTAGTTCGCTTCTAACTTTCAATAACTATTTTTAACAGTAACTAACTTCTTATATTCATGCTCAGTGACGCCGATAATAACCATGAAGCAAATGCAATCATTTTACCTAACATTGCTCTATATAACCAAATCACACAAGAAATAAACATAGACCGTATTCTTTAAATCACGTAGGCACTCATTGGTTGTACTATTCAAGCCATTACTGTTTTAGTTTACTGATATTCTTCTTGTATAGAGATCATGCGCTTTTTCACTGAAAAAGCGTCTTACAAGCTTAGCGATATTCAGTAGCAAATATGCCTCACAGGCACACATATTTTGTAGCAACACTCTTCAAGGCTTTTTAAACACTTCAGATAGATAAGTTCGTAGGAACGAACTATTAAGCATATTCAGTTTCGCTGAGATTCATACTAACATTAAGCACTGTAACTTCAACATCGCTAATACAAAACTATATAGTTAGCTCTAGCGAATAATCGTTACGGACAACAGTATAACACAACAGTCGACAAGACATGCGTTCAGCATGCTGTCGCAGTATGGCTTTCAGAGAGCAAGGCATCTCTTCAATGGCAGTGGGTGTTATCAGCTACCTGGTACTATTACTGATGAGTTTATGCAAGAGAATAACAGGTAATATTTAGTTTTGTTGGCACCTTTAGTATAGATTATTTAATGACATATGATATCCATGATGTTGAAATTATTTATGAAATCAATCACAAGAATACACCGCCATATCCAAAATTCCATATATCAGAAATGATGATAACTATATCCATCCAACCATGCAACGCTAAAAGAGCTGTAGAAAGGCACAGAAGAACTGTTGGCAGTCTATTGCTTCCTGTCAGTGCATAACCGTCAATAAGAATAATAAATTCAATTAAATAAAGTTTTTTTGTAAGAGCAGACCATAAGAAGTGGATGCGCAAAAATTTGCTGTTAGAGTAAAACAATCCTTTCAATGGTATTAAATTGGTAGAGTATGCTCAGAAAAGCTGGAAAACCAGCTAAGTGGTTTTATTTGCTTAGCATTCACATAATGCTAAACACCGTCCAATTTAAGAATGAAGAACAGATTCACAAATCATATCATCAGAGATGAATATCTGACCCTTATACATAAGGTTTGCTAATAAGTATTTATATATCCATTGGTAACATTTTTTTTATAGCAGTAATAACATCTTTAACAGGAATTATTGACAAATACTTTTTATTACTATCACGTTCATGCCATTTTGGCATTTTCTCATAATTGCCAGCCCAAATTTGAATAACGTTTTTACTCCATGGTTTCCAATACTGATGATCTGTTGCACCGAACAAGCAGATAATAGGAGTTTCTAATGCTGCAGCAATATGTATTGGTGCTGAATCTACACCGATAAATAAAGCAGCATGACTAATTAAAGCACCTAACTCCGGAAATATTATTTTTCCTGCAAATTCTGTAACAGGTGATTGACGACATTGTTGTGCAATCCTAGCCACACAGGTAAGATCTTCTTTACTTGGACCTGAAGTTAGTATGACTCTGTATCCTCTGGATTGTAAATTATCAATCACCTTAGCAAATTTTTCATCATCCCAGCACTTAAATTTTTGTCTAGCTGTTGGTTGGATAACAACATAACTACTATGCACACCTAAAGATATTAATCGGTGATTAATTTTTTTCCAATCAGTTGGTTGATAAGTCATTGTTGTGCTAGAATACAAAGCATTAAGATGAAGTGGTTTTAATATAGAGAGATTTTGTTCAACAACATGTGTTCCTGTTGGCTTAACCATATGCGTAAAACTTCTAGACCAATAGTTTGTGTCTCTATGGTTGAATTGATGAGAAATTTTTATCTTGGCAGGAATACATCTTACTAAAAAAGGTACAATCCATTGATCAGCTAAATTTATAATTAAATCATAATTATTTTTTCTTAATTTTTTGATTAATAAAATAAAATTAACCAATTTAACTATGCTGTTATTTTTTTTGTTTTCAATACCATAAAACGCATGAATTTCTCTATTTTCAGAAAGAATTTGTATAGTCTCTTGATAGAGAAGAATATCAATTTTAGCTGTTGGATAACTTTTTTTAAGTGTGCTAATGACAGGTGTTGTCAGCAACATATCTCCATGAAATCGCATCTTAATGATCAGAATTTTTTTAAATTGTTTATCCACTTGCCGCAGTCACTCTTGAATTATTTGTTTATAAATTTATCTGATTTTTTGATCAATCGTATCAGTATAAATTCAATAAATTTAAAATAGTTAATGTATTAGAATTATCTAAATCCTTACTTGTTTTGGCATTAAAAATAACTTTTGTTTTAAAAGTTTTCATCGGAGTTAAAAACTCAATAAAAATTTGAAGTTGTATAAAATAAAAGATTTTAAATATTATAAAAATTATTAGCAAATCTAGTGTATGACACAATCAGACTACTCTTACGCTCTGATGCTTCATTAATTTGTTCTTCAATCCTTAAATTGTACGTTGTTTGCCATAAAGATCAGCAGATAAAATCATTTAACTGATTCCAGCTTTTCTAAGCAGACTCTAGCAGGTTAATGCCATTGAAAGGATTGTTTTTTCTAAGCACAATTTTTCTGGCGTCGGCTTAGTAACCTCAGTGTTACAAAAAGCAGATTTAATCAGATTCGAGGTTATTATTGACTCTAAGTGCGTGTATAGGAAGTTGTAGAACGTCAGCAGTTTTCTTCTTAATTTTTCTCTAACTTTTTCATCCATGTCCATGTAGCATGCTTCGCTAAAACCTTACCAACAAAACATCAATGGATTTATTAGGAAAATCGCGGCGATCCTGGTAGCCAGGACCCACCGTAGCTCAGACTTAACTTTTGGTTGCATGTCTTTTTTTCTGCAGTGGTTGTGAGTGAACCAAACACATTACCTGTTTTGTCTACCTAACAGCATTAACTCTCTGTGTCCAGGAATATCTTTGCCATTAGATTCCAAAAAATCAAGAACACAGATTTAAGTAGAAAGCCTAGGATATACTGTTAAGGCACATGCTTGCAATCCAACACTGCCCATTTATAAGTTTGGCTAAATTCGTTTCAAGTTATGCTGATTTCTAGTGTGTGGAGTTTCAGAAATCGTGATTATCCTATTGAATGATTTAAACAACAGAAAGATGATATGTTATGAAAAAACCTATCCTGCAGATGAGGTATCTACGAAAGCAGATATTATATCTGATCCATCGCATGAACTGATATATAATGATGCCAAACAGCTGATAGCCACAGTCGTTGAGGTTGAGCTTTAAGACATATTGCGACAAAGATGATAAGCACTGCTTTTATGACGGGCTTTCATGCTAACTCTGTCGTCC
>JBHEQW010000042.1:0-13150 GCA_046530935.1 Arsenophonus sp. | reverse complement strand
CAGCAATGATAAGCCAGAGAAAGATCTAGAAGAACTGCTAGTATTTTACAACTTTCACTTATGCGGTTAATAAAAACAATAAATCTGATTGAATTTACTTTTGCGACAGTAAAGCTACAAAATCCGATGAGTAAAGAACATACGTAGTACACTACGGTGTGACGGCGCAACTACTACGCTTTTTTATTGAGGTTTATGATCAGAGTACTGCTTTATACTTTCAGATATATTAATTTTTTCTGGAATTTATCCAGATATAGCCCAGAATAATCTCCACAAAAAGCGCAAATTCTGTGAAATTAGCAAAACAACACGTAACTTCAGCTGTTAAACAGCCTATTTATTTGAAGCATTTTACCATCTCAATTCTAATATTACTAATTAGAGACCGATTGAATTTTTTATGACACTCTAAAAAAAGAGCATACGTAGCAATGTATCCGAGTTCGACTTGGTCTACAATTTTTTATCAACATATAAGTATCCTTCCTCTCTGCTCATGATTATCTTGAGTTTTTAGCAAATCTACCAATGGTAAGCAGATGCACGTGGATACAACTGCATTGATAGCAATGATTGGAAAGTATGGTTGCCGATGAATTAATAACCTATAGGCTAATTTAGCCAGATAAAACATCCATCAACTAAACTGCTTTTTGGCATTGATAACGGATGGAATAAATTTCTTGAAAAACACTGTGACAGTCTCAACTCATGGATCTGTATAATCTGTCAAGCGAATGCTTGCTTGTGCCATGTAGTGATAGGTGTTATCCATGGC
The DNA here is from genome assembly GCA_046530935.1 of Arsenophonus sp. Classification (GTDB taxonomy): domain Bacteria; phylum Pseudomonadota; class Gammaproteobacteria; order Enterobacterales; family Enterobacteriaceae; genus Arsenophonus. Next base: position 12,369 of record JBHEQW010000042.1, on the reverse strand, counting down.
TACTGTTGCACATCTTTTAAATGTTTCCATATCTGCTTTTTCTGCAATACTGTAAATGAAAAGTCTGCAGTTCATGCAGTTTTAAAAGTATCAAGCAATTGTTAGGGCATCAGATTCATATCTTAGAAGAATGCTTCTGATAATATATTACTTTCAGTATCTCCAATCTTCTTTTGTCTTTTTTCAAGAATAACTGTTCGCTTACTCAGCGCTCTATTTCGTGCAGAAACTACCATAAAGATATGCTATAAAAGTTGGCATATCTAAACATGGTATCGAAATTGCTATCTTCTGTACCTTTTATACTTTACGCAATTATTTCAGCAAGTTAATCAACATCAATATATTCATGTCTCTGTTACCTCTGGCTGTTTGGATATTAAAATGCTATATGGTGCCACACGATAGTAGGGAGCTGTTCTTCAAAGAAACCGTCAAAGAAATTCTGGCGAGGCCATTTCATCCGCAAGCTACATTATAGCTATGACCAGATAAATTCCAGCATCTCCACCACGCTATTATATGTCTTTGAAATATCTGCACAAGTAAGTAGTGGCATAGTATTAATGGCACACGTCCACTGCCAAATCCAGCAATTAATATCATCAGTGAGGTATCAAAAATAGAATTTAACAACAACAAATAATAAGCAGAAAGCATATTTTTTCAAAAGCTTTAGCTGGACAAGTTTTTTTAGGCAAGCATTTCCACATACTAATTAACATAAAAGTATACCTAACAAAAATAGAAAAATATAAGTTACATGCCAACTAAAAAATAGTCAATCTCCATACTTCAATCATATGGACCAATAATGGAGTACTAATATTCTCATATTCAATATGCTATTCGTATAACAAAATGCGTGATTTCAATATAGAGATCATGTGGCATAGTTTTTACCATTATGCTGGCAACTCCGATCCCAAAACCTTGCAGTGCACTGGTGATAATTAAGATCTGTGTAATGAAGGCCAGTAACTTGTTGAGATTATCGCTGCGATCAAATAAATAATTAAAACTACTAAAATAAGTTGACGACAACTAATATGATCGGATATCAGCACATAAAAATAGTTGTGAAAAACCATAAAATAGCAGATATGCTCACATTATACTTTCTACTGCATTATCAGTTTAGTAAAATAGGCAGAAATTTCTGCAATAACTGAAACATAAATTTTCTGCATTATTGAGTTATTAAGAAATCTAATATATTGTAGTGTAAATTCTACGTCCTACTTTGCTGCTTCGTGAATTTGGTCTTCATCCTTAAATTGGAAGGTTGTTTACAAGCAACATCAAGAGCACATCAAATTTCATTAAGCTAATTCCAGCTTTTCTGAGCAGACTTTAAAGCATTAAATGCTATTGAAAGGCTTGTTTTAAAAAATATAGTTATTCCCTGGTCAACTTTTTGCTGGCTAGATTTTTCGCAGTTTAGTTTAGCTTTTAGTTGCATGCTTTTGTGGGACTCAAGCCAGCACATTACCTGTTTTATATGACCAACAGAGTTATTGCTGCGTGTCAGAGAATATCGTTTTCCATTGCATTCTAAAAAAGGCAGCGATTCCAGTATAGCAAAGCTGAAAGATACACTTAAGCCGGCAATCAGTTGATGTATTACGAAGTTTAGCCAAGTTTGATTTTGACTTTTGATAACCATCTTCGACTACAACTAGCTTATTAGCTCCATGCTCACTGATGCCAATCAATAATGACAGCAGGTAAAGGCGATCACCTTATCTGAATAACTCTATATAGCATCGACCTAGAAATAAACCTAGAGTGTATCGCTTAAATCACATAAGCAGCATTGCCTGTGCCATTCCTCAAGTCATTCCTATTTCAGTCTGCTGACGTGATTGTTCTCTGCAGAGAAAGCATGTACTTTTTCATCAGAAGCACAACCACATCAAGAGCTTCTTGAAAATCTATGGTGGAGATGCCTATGCAGGTATAGGCATGCTAGAAACTTTTCAAGGTTTTTATACGTTTTAGATTAAAGAGGTAGTTAATGAGCTGTTGAAGCATATTTCATTGTCGCTACGATCAATTGATTTTATGTACTGAAATCTTAATGTCCAACAATATCAATCTTTATTGCTTCCTGTAATAAATAACCATTACGAATGAAGGCATATATGACGTATGCGTCGACAATGGCGTAGCATTCAGCATGTGTTGTTGCAGCATAACTTCAAACTAAGTCTCAACGGTGTTGGATATCAATCAATTGCCTAGCGCCTTTACTGATAAAGCTCATGCAAGGGAATCACATGTAATAATATATTTAGTTTTTTAGAACATCTAGGATAAACTTTTTATGCCAATATTATTTCTCTATTGATGAAATCATTCATGAAATCAATCAGCAGTGGACACTCAACCATTTCTGAAACTATATACGCCAGAAATGAGAATTAATAGCAAATTAAAATGTTATAAGTTTTTATTTAACTATATAATATTATACCTTATACTTAATAAGTTATAATATTATATAGTTAAATAAAAACTGCTCTATAAAATTTATCTATTAATATAAATTAATCTAAGAAATAAAAAATTGAGCTAATTAATTAAAATTAATTTTTCCATCAAGCGAAATTTAATTGACTTGTTTTGTAAATATAACTGTATAATTTTAGCTATGTTGGAAAACATTCTTGCTTTGCTTGCAGGGCAATTTGTAGAAACCTTTGTATTTTTATTGTTCTAGTTTTAAATAATTTTCTACAGGCTAGATAATTCGGTAAATAAATTAACTTTATAATACACCATTGAATCTAATAAGCAATACTTTTAATCAGTGCTGATATAACTGTTCGTATTTGGAATCTAAAATTTCTCAGGAATAACTCTCTAATTATCTAAGCTTATTAGGATAATATAACTAATTTCATGCTTGCTTATAAAGATAATATACTACTTAGCTCCATCCGAGGAAAGGATGACTCTTTATCTGAAGATTTGCTCAAAAAAACAGATAACACAACTATCTTAAACTCTTCAAGAATCTAATTACTTACAATACACATATCGATCTCAAGTGATTAAGACTACTATTTGTTCTTTCTTTTTATCCCCCTAATTTCTCGTATTTTCTAGCTTTCCTATGTGGGATATAACGTTTCCTTTTAAAGGATTCAATAAAAATATTTTCTTGACTTTAACAAATATCACTTACTGCATTTATGTGTGTTAGCTTTTGCCTCTCTGAAGCAAGGAACCAGTGATCCATCAATCTAAACACTGTTTTTAAATTAATTCCTCTTTGTTTCGTTAACCTGACTCCTGTAAAGTCAAGTTATTCAACATACATCACATATAACTAACTTATTTATTCTTATGATCTGCTTTCTTCGCCAAAGGAGTTCCACTAAGATTATTAAATATTTTCTTACAATATCGCTATAATTCTAATGAATTTGTCCTCAGCTGATAACATATTCACTGTGACAATATATTCACTGTGACAATATGGATGGGCATGATAAAGTAAAATGGATTGCTTCAATACATGGAAGCAATATCATCTGATTGATTGTCATAGAGCTGACTACTAATAAGATCTGTTTTTATGTTGCCAGTAAGTAAGGAAAGAGTCTCTTTGATCTTTATAACTGTTTGGTTTTTTATGATAACTGCTGTTGCTAGAAATCCTTTCTACTGTATGAAGGATTTCTAGCAACAGCCTTTACTAACATAGGTACAATTTTATATCATACTGTAAGAATTACAACTTAACTGAATAGTTTAAAACACATTATCAATAATGGTTTTGCCTAGATTTGAGATAATATAACGAAATATTAACGATTTATCTGACATATTGGGAGGCAAGTAGTATGACTAATTGGGTAATAGGACAAATCATTAAAAACCATAAATGGACAAACTCATTATTTAGTTTGATCCTAGAAGCCCCAATTAAACCTTTTATTGCTGGGCAATACGCTAAACTTTCACTAGAAATAAATGGCCAGCGTATCCAACGCGCCTATTCTTATGTTAATGCACCAAATGATAATCAACTAGAATTCTATTTGGTTACCATACCGGAAGGAAAACTCAGCCCACAGCTTGAAGCATTAAAACCAGGTGATTCTATCTATATCAGTGAAGAGGCGGCAGGTTTTTTTATATTAGAAGAACTGCCTGATTGTGAAACACTTTGGATGCTATCGACAGGCACTGCAATTGGACCGTTCTTATCTATTTTGCAACTTGGCAAAAATTTAGCGCGATTTAAGCAAATGATCTTAGTACATGCAGTACGCTACGCAGAAGATCTGAGTTACTTACCATTAATGGAAATACTTGAAAAAAAATATCAAGGGAAATTGAAGATCCAAACCATTGTGAGTCGCGAAAACAAAATTGGCTCACTCACTGGTCATATTCCATCACTAATTAAAAACGGGAAGCTAGAAGATGCAGTAAAAGCAAAAATTGATCCGTCAACTAGCCATGTTATGCTTTGTGGTAACCCACAAATGCTTAAAGATACCCAACAACTACTAAAAACACAAAGAGGGATGGATAAACACTTACGCCGTAAAGCTGGTCAAATTACTAACGAACAATATTGGTAAGCAGCGGTAAATAAAAATTAATTATGCTAAAAGATAATGTTCAACTTGCTTAGTTTTTTAACAAAATAATTTTTGTTATCAACCTCTTTAAAACTACCAGAATCTAAAATAATTATGGTAACAATAAATTAAATAAATGCAGAAATCATCCAACAACACCAACACACTGCTAAAAAAAGCCTGAATATAACCTAATATAGATGGGAAATAGCACAAAAGCTAACAACAACAAGACCAGACACGAGATCTGCCACGATCATGTAGATGATTAATAAAAATTGCTAGCAATGGATAAAGCAACAATCTGATTAATAACAGTAAGATATAATGAGAAAACAATAAAAAAATTTGTGAAATAAATATCATAATTATTAATAAAAACTAAATAATTAATACTAAACCAACACTGTTTTCGGCCAATTTGTTATTTGGATCAGAGTTCGTATTGTTCTAATGGATCCTTTATGATATAATCCATATTAATAACTAATGCATGTAAAAATCTATAATCGTAAATTTGCGTTAACATTGAGTTATTCTTAATTCTACTGTATAAGTGGGTCTGAGAAAAATGCCTATCTTCTGCTTATTTATTTTTTGAACTATTTTAAGAACAGAGAAATGATAGGACATAAAAAGTTTACCTTATATAGGTATCTAAAAAAAACTAGATATTACATCTGATTCTTTGTGTGAGCTTATCAGTAATTGCTGCCAGGCAGCTGAGGTGATAGTCACTGTTATTGAAGCTAAACTTGAAGCCATGCTGCGACAATATGCTGAATTCTGCTGTTGTAGACAAATGTTTAGATGCAGTAGCTCGTAACGGTTATTTGTTACAACAAACTATACAGCCTTGTGTTAAGATTAAAGTGCTTAAGGTTAGAAGTGAGATATTATAGAGACGATGGAATATGTTTTAACAGCTTGTTGCTTACAAGACTTATCTGAAGAGCGCAAAAAAACGTTAAAAAAGTTTATATACAAATGCTTGTATATGAATTGTAAGTATATTTATCTCTGTAATTTTTATAAAGCTAGGATGGTATCCTAGATAAAAAAGCACTTGGCTATAGTTCCACATATTTTTTTATCAAGAAAAGCTGCACCACCATTATTTCGTAAAAATCGGTTCTGGAGATTGAAGATGTCTCGAAGGTGTTATCTTCCATGCTAGCAACTTTTCGCAGATTTTTGCACGTTTTAGATAAAGAGCTAACAAGAACCTCTGTTGGAAGCATATTTCGTTTCCGATGTTGTGATCCACCATGACCTTAGGTCACTTCAATCTCAATATCACCAATATCAGTCTGTATGGTTCGCTCTGACAAATAAGCGAACATATCGACGGTAGATGACTATACAGTTAATAAATGGGTGCTTGGCGTTTTTAGGATGTTGTCCTCAGCATTGCTTTTAGATCAGCCTAAAACTAGAGTGGCTATCAGCTGCCTTAGCAGAATCATTACGGATGATGTTAGTGCAAGAAATCAGAGGCGATATTTTATTTTGTTGATACTTCTAGAGTAGACTTTTTTATGTCATATCTTCTCTATAAAATTAAAACCATTCATAAAATCAATGATTGATATACACACCAGCATATCTGAAACCAATATATACAGCAGAAATAAACACAACTCAATTAATAATTAAATAATCAAAATATTTTAAGTGATTAAAATATCAAAATAATTAAATGAAATTTCATTTTTTCATTTAACTTTTATAAAAATTAAAAGTTAATAATAAAAATATTTAAAATACATTAAATCTCATAAAAATTAGACTTAGCATTATACATAACAGCAATGATTCATATTGCTATTTAAAATATAGAATTTAACAAATACTAGTTAAAATTAACTATTCGAAATAAATAGTTAAATGAAAATTTAAATGTTTGATAACGCAGTTACAATCCACTAATATAGCTTTTAATTTTAGTTTAAATTTCATTTAACTAATCGCTGAATCTCTAATTAATTCAACCATTAGAATAATATGGCTATCTGAGGCATTAAGTGCAGGTATATAATGATATTTTTCGCAACCACCAGTATAAAATAATTTTTTATTTTGCACCGCGATCTTCTATAGTGTTTCTAAACAGTTAACCGGAAAATCTTGACATAATAGCTTAACATGGTTAACGCTATTCTTGGCTAAGGTTTTTAATGTGACATAAGTGTAAGGCGTAAGCCATGGATTACAGGCAAAGCGTGGCTGATAAGTCATGATAATTTTATCAATATGGAAATTAATTAACTCACTGAGTAAACGGGTTGTCAGTTCACATTCCTTAGGATAAATATCATCTGTTTTGGCATGACATTTAGGAATACCATGATAAGAAAGCAGTAATAGATCAGGTTCACCATATAAGTTCAAAACTTAACTCAACCGATTTTTTTAATGCATCAATATAAGATAGATGATCAGCATAACTACAAATAAAGTGGAGGCTTGCTATGGTTCGATATTTTTTTAATGCTCGGCTGATCGCATCAAAAACTGCTGCTGTGGTTGAGCAAGAATATTGCGGATAAGAGGTAACACAATTATATTTTTAACCTGATTAATTAATAATTAATCAATTGCTGCTGCAATAGAAGTGAACCCATAACTTATATCGAATTCGATATGAATAGCAGGCAGTTGTTTTGTTAGTGCAGCGAGCTGTTTCAAACTATAAATTAGCAATGACGAACCAGTTTCTATCAAAATTGATCAATATAATTTAGACACTCTTTGTAAGAGTAATGGTAAAATTGCAAAATGTAATAGTTGTTTCCAAATTATTTTCTAAATATCAATAACTCTTACATCACTAAGAAATTTTGTTAAAAACCGTTTTACTGCTGCTTGGGTTGGTGCATCATGTGTGCCTAAGTTAACTAATAAAACACTATGCTTCTTAATACTTATGTCAATTGACTCCATTTTTATTTATTGCTAACTATTTTATAGTTTATTAAAGTTATGCTTATTTTTGCTGTATGGAGGTTTCATAGATGCTTACGTATCCTACTAATTGATTTCATAAATAATTTCAATAATAGAGAGATAATATGAGATAAAAAAGTCTACCCTACATGTATCCGCAAAACCAGATATATTACCCACTAACCCATTGCATAAACTCATCCGTAATAGTGCCAGCTAACTGAATAGCAAGCATCATTAAGATTGAGCTAAAAGTCATGCTTCTGCGACAGCATGCTAAAACCCCCTTGTCGACTAGCGTATCACCATACCAGTCGGGGTAGGCCGTAACGGTTATTTGCCAAAGCGAACTATACAGACTGATATAGGCAATGTTGAGATTGAAGTGCCTAAGTTCATGGATATGGAATCGATAAAGGAATATTTTTCAAGAGTTCATTGCTACCACATTATCTCTGAAGCGTGGAAGCATCTACAGTACTATCACCATGAGCATACTGAAACAGCAATGCTTTGAAGAGAATATGGAAAATTTAAGTGTTGGCTGAATGATTTAAAGCCATAAACACGCTACATTTTATTTCTGTGACTATAGATGGTATAGATGGTCTCTAATTAGGCAGAATGACCTCTTTATCTGCTGGCGTCATTATCTTCGGCACTTAGCATGGATGTAAAAAGAGCCACTTGAAGTTGAATATGCTTATCGAGACTCAGGAAGCAAACTTGTCAAAACTTAACTTCTCAATGTCTTGCAAGCAACTAGCCTTAACTTCATCCTCCAGGCTTGTTACGGAGGACTTGTGTCCTTGGTTTTTAGAATGCAATATCACAATGATGGCAATGCCAAAATATATTAACTTATACTAAGCACCAACAAACGCTGTTTAGGTACATAAAACAGCTAATATGCTTTCCTTAACCTCTTAAAAAACATGCACTGAAAGTTAAGGATAAGTTGCATGTAGGGTCTGGATAGCCAAGAGCCGTGATGCTGCTAATAAATTCCTTAGTGTTTTGTTAATACAATTTTTTGTGAAAGCAGTATCGCTGTGCAACGATGAAGAAGCTGGAAAAAGATCAAGAAGAACTGTTGGGATTCTCTGACTTCGCATCAGAGAGCACTGTAGTTTGCTAGATAAGAATAAACAAATCGATTGAATCGCCTTTTGCGATAGTGAGACTACTAAGAAGCCTAGGCGTAAAGAACTGTGATTCGATAAAAATAATTATTTAAATTGTATTTAACCTGCTACAGTTTTCTCAGAAAAGCTAGAATTTGCTAAGGTGATTTTAATATTGACCCTGTTAATAAAAGAACATCAAATTTTAAGAATGTAGAAATAGATTTACGAAGCATTAAAGTGAAGCTTAGGCAAGCGACTGAGCGCCATACAGTAGATTTGCTAATAATTCAGTGATCCACTGATCAATAGTAATACCAATGTATATTAGCATGGGTGTTGGTAGAAATTCATTATGATGTATGAAGAATTTTTGCTAACACCGGTTGCCATGAAAAAAACAAATAATCATATAGATCAAAGAGACTCTTATCCTGACTCCAGGATAACATAAATCTACATCTCATTACTAGGCTTAGCGACAATTTGTCAGATGATATAGATTATGCATTGAAGCACGTCATTCCACTTTATATGCTTAAATTATCATAGTAAACATATGTTATCCGCTTGTAACATTCATTAGAGTTGCACTGGTATAGTTGTAAAATTTCCAATTGCAGAAAATATTTAACAATCTTACTGGCAGTCCGATGGCAAAATCACATCACAAAGATAAATGGTTTAGTTTTATATGCCATATATCTTGAATAGCTTGACTTTAGAGTGGTTAGGAAAACAAATAATCATTGCTTTAGCTGTAACCCACAATATAAATGCACTAAGTGGTGTTTTAACTCGAAAAAATATTTATCCCAGGATCCTTTAAAATAAAAATGTTATATTTATCTAGAAAAACTAAAAAACGCGAGATAATATGAGATAAAAGGAAAGAACAAATCTCAATCTTAATCACACGAGATCAATAGTGTCACATAAGTGATGAAATTCTTGAAGAAGTTAATTGCAGACTGTTGTGTTATCCATTTTCTTAATCTGATCATCGATAAAGAGTCTTTCATTTGTTTGGATGAAGCTAAATAATATGAAACTTTTAGCAAAGAGCATAAAATTAGTCACCATCGCCTAATAAGGTTTGATAAATTGAAGAATTATCCCTAAAAATTTTATATTCAAAATGTGAAGAGTTATAATAGACTATTAAAAAGTATGCATGCCTTAGTAAAGTCCATGGTCTAAGGTTGTTTTATTTAATGAATTATCTATCCTGGAGAAGATTGTTTGAAATCACAAGAATTAAAATATAGACGCAGCTAAAATTTGTGCTTCAAACAAACACCACTAACTTTAGCAAAAGTTAGTATTATATTAATAGACATCAGCACAATTTAAACAAAATGCGTAGCGATTTTGTGGGTCATTCATATGCTGATAAAATTTAATTTGTTGTTGAAGTTTATTAGCAATTTTTTGTGGCAGTAATAATTGCAGTGTATTTGGCATCATTGCCTCATCACTTGAATTTAATTCAAGTATTAATTGATCAATAAAAGAATGTTCAGGCTGAATCCACTCAAGTAAAGGTGTGCTAATTTTAGCTAATTCAGCTGCTTTATTTACTGCATCGTCAAAATCCCCCAGGTTATCAATCAGGCCATTTTGTAGCGCGTCTGAACCTACCCATACACGACCTTGAGCAATTTTATCTATCTCTGCTAGTGTTTTATGCCGAGCATGAGAAACATATTTTAAAAATGTGTGATAGCCATTTTCAATAGTGATTTGCATCAAGTCAGAAAATTGTTTATTAATCCCTTTTGTTGCTGAGATATCTGCTAACGGAGTGGTAGAAACCCCATCAGTATGAACACCAATTGTATCTAAGCTTCTTTCAAAAGTATTTATTACACCGAAAATACCAATTGAGCCTGTTAGGGTTGTTGGACTGGCAAAAATATAATTGGCAGGTGTTGAAATCCAATAACCACCTGATGCTGCCATCCCTCCCATCGAGACTACAATGGGTTTGTTAGCGTCACGGGCAGCAACTAATTCATTACGTATTGCTTCTGAAGCGGTAAGACTGCCACCAGGACTATTAACACGTAAAATAATCGCTTTGATATCTGGGTTGAGTCTTACTTTACGTATTTGCGCCACAGTTGTTTCACTACCAACCAAACCAGGTTTTTGTTGTCCATCAATAATAGCGCCTTTAGCAATTATCACAGCAATATTGCCAGGTTGATCATCAGATTTGTTTTGTTGCATCAGTTGACTTTGTTGTGGTTGTTCATTGGCATAATCATAGATACTAATGTAGTTAAAACACTGATCTTTATCATTCCAACCAAATTTTTTGCTTAACTCTTTCTCTATAAGTGCACCTGTAAAAATATGATCGATAAGTTTTTGTTTAACAGCATATTGCGCACTGTCACCATTGACTCTTTTCATTTTTTCAATCAATTTATCAGCACCTGGAAAAATATTTTCTGGCATTGTTTTGCGGTTTTGCGCAACAGTTGATAAATAATGTTGCCATAGTGAACCAATCCAAATTTTATCAGCTTCACGAGCTTCAGGTGACATATCATCACTAATAAATGGCTCTACCGCTGATTTATAGGTGCCAATCCGAAAAATATGTCTATTGATTTTTAGATTATCCAGTAACGTCTTATAATAGAGTTTATTTGTTGAAAAACCGTAAATTCCAATATTACCTTGTTGTGACATATAGATATAATTGGCAAAACTGGCTAAATAATATTGCAATTGATTATAACTATTACCGACTGCGTAAATAGGTTTTCCTGTTCGTTTAAACTCTGTCAATGCCTTACCAATATATTGCAAAGATGGCTGATCGGAACCAATTAAATTATCCAGTTGTAAAACTATACCGGTAATTTTGTTGTCATAACTTGCCCGGCGAATAATATTTACAATATCAAATAAGGAGTTTTCTTTCATGATGTTGCTTGATGAGCCGAATAATTCACGGCTTATTTTTCTAAGAGGATTAGTGATAGAGACTTGATCAACGATCACGCCTTGTAGATCAACAACTAACGCACCATGATATTGGCTAGTCGATTTTTTTTCATTTTTGTATGAAAAATAACTGCTTGCTACGATAAAGATCAAAAAAAGACAGATAAAACTGGTGAGAAATCGTCTAATAAAATTAAGCAATCGCCAACTAAATTTAAAAAAGGTTGCAATTAAATTCCATGGGTTTTGCATGTGATCTCCAATTATATGATTAACATGTTTATGTTAAAAGGACATAAGATAATTGTCAGTCATAACTCATAGAATAATTTAAATATTTTTATTGCCATTAAAGCCTAATTTAAAATGTTTACCTGTACTATACAGTAAGGTTGATAGTAATATTCTATTTTTTAAAAATAATTATATATAAATGGTTATTTCTGCGCAATTTCTAACCTATTCAATTAGTTGCAATAGTTGCAAATAACAAATTAAAGTTAACCTTAACAAGTAGGAATCTATTGATAATGCTAAGTTATTCTCATTAACCAACATATCTTTTAGTAATTTCTTTTTCCTGTAAATATAAATTTTTTAAATACTTATAAAGCTTATTGACCTTTCTTTTTTTTAGTCATCCTGGATTTTTTATTTTAAACAACGTCTTAGTTTTAATACGCCTAAAAATCTTTAATTAATTTTTCTGCGGAGTGGTTTTCCCGCGGATATACACATCCTAT
>JBHEQW010000041.1:0-36104 GCA_046530935.1 Arsenophonus sp. | reverse complement strand
TTTTAATGCTACTTTATCTTCTAAAGTCTCCTAAGAAAAGCAAGAACAGCCTAAGAAGATTTTACATTCTAACCACACTACCTGATAGGCAAACAACCTCTAATTTAAGAATAGAAAACAGATGCGCGAAGCATTAAAAAACGGAGCAGAAGCCTGACTATCTCATGTACAATTATTTCTAATAATTTTTTGCTCAATGATATCCATTTTTATTTAATCAGTCAGTAGTTCATACATATTTAATGTCCTTTTTTTTAGTAGATATGACGTCAAAAAAGCAATTCTATTGTTTTCAGCGTAAAATAATTAATTTATTGTAAAAGCAATTTATCTAAAGCATCAGATAAATCAAGGTGATTGAAATCACCTTCACTAATATAAATTTGAGCTGTTTTAATTTTAAAATAATCTGTATTTAATTGACAGGAAATAATAATATATTGAAAACTTGGATCTAAAGAAGATGGTATACTACTACATATATATCAATAAAAATTTAATTTTCTTTACATTGGTGTTTGGTTTTCAGTGCTGCTTGATATTCTGATATAAGAAATGTCTACTTTTAGACATAAAGAAAGCAATTCAGGTTTAATATAATCAATTTTAAACGGTATTTTCGTTAATAATTTAAGTTACCTTTTAAATTGATTGCTATATCAATTAAATTTGTAGAAAAAAAAGATGTAGGCCAGGTAATGGCTAATATCATAATAAGTGGTATATTGGCAATTATGGTTACCATAATACTTTAAGTATGTGTTTTTACCACTCCTCTACTTACCATTCTAAAAAAAGTTACTATAATGACAATATAACACAATGTTACTACATCTAACTCTTTTTGAGTATACAAGAGCTCGATTTTAATTTTAATAAATTTGTCAACAAAAATTTATAGTTTGGCCAATATCTGAGAAAAATCATTATTTAATACCTCTGTAAAAGCAACAGTCTATGCTGAAGCATAGACTAAGAAATGATTGGCATTAATAGTATTGTTTATACAAACAATTCTCAATAAAATTTTATAACAAATTGTTTCTACTGATTTTACTATTATTCTACCATTGCAAGTTTGGCATTTATCATATTGAATATGTTTAAGGCTTTTACGTGTGCTTTTTTATCATCCATGACCAAAGCTACTACTATAAGTGAGGAAAACTGTTAATTGGGGGTTTTGATCCTGTCTTTTAATAAAGATTGTTCTAATAATAGAACAAGACAGTGACTATGCTCAGGATCAAACATATCAATAAAATCGGTTAATGAAATAAAAGTTAGCTTTGAATCAAAATAGATCCGGTATCTAATAAAGAATAACATATAAATCACGTGTAATCCGATGTGCTAAATAAACCAGTTAACAATAAATCAGCATACAAGGATTTATTACGGTTTTTAGGTTTAACAATTTTAACCATATAGACTCTTCAAGAAAACTATATCTTGAGTCCATTCATTAATTACACCGATACATTGTGTTGCAGTATGAATAATTAATGCACAATTTTCATCATAAAATAGTTCAACAATAATTTTTAAAATATTCTCGTTTTTTTACATTCAATGCGTTTGGAAAACGCTGATATAAAATAAGCTTCAGACATAGAAACTAGATAACGAAATAGTAAGGTTATATCGTTTTTTTAACGAGCTTATTTTGTTCTTTACAGAACTTTAACAAACTGTACCAAAAATATTTGGCATTGGAAATCAATTTGCTAATATACAGTATAAAAAAGTTTTTTTATTCATTGTCGGCAATGAATTTGGTATAGTGGAATCTCATCAGATTAATAAATAAAAGCAGACTTTTTTAAGTCAATATCAACAATGGCTGTTTTGAATACAGAGCAAAAGTTAACTTACACAACCTTTGTTAATATTACGCACAAATGCCTCTTTTATCTTTATGCTCAATAATAAATTTCTTCTAACATGCATTATCATCAATATTAGCTGCACATAATTTCAGAGATTTGTGGGGCGGATACTGATACATTGATTAATAGTTCAGCTAGGATAGCTATCCTTCATATTATTTAACGATAGAAAATTGGTCAACAATTTCATCTATTTTAACTAATAGGGTAACACCCTATTAGGGCGTGATTGTTTCTAATAATTTATTTAACAAAATAGCTACCTTATACCATGGATAGTATAAGGGTCCATTTTATCTATCAATTTACTCAAAAAAATATATTAATCTGTTTTTTTATTTATTTGTTAAATATATAGTAATGATATTTTACTGATAATTAAATTATATAATGACTTTTGGCTCTCTGAGAACGTAATTGCAGTTATTAGCCGCTGTATTTTGCCTGAACGTTGTCTTAATTCACGTACGTGCGCGCAAGCACTGTTTTCATCTTTTAGATTAGATTTATCTAAAGTATTTCTTTCACTTACAACAATAGTATTTGTACCAACACATAGTACAGGTTTTGTTGTCATATCAATACTTTTTTGAGATTTTTACATCCTAAGCTAATAACATACTCATTTGTATCTCTTTTTCATACATATCATAATTCACATATATTAAGGATAATAATGTCAAATAACCATACTTGGAGTTTGTCAATTAATTTGTACCTTTTGGTGAAACCTGACGTTAAATAAATTCTATTTAACATAGAAAAAACTCTAAGAAAAAATAGGAAATTGGTGTCGCCTGTTTTTAACAAACCAAAAATTGGCGTCGAACTTTGCGCAGTAATAAAAAGATCCAAGGCCACAAGATGGCATTAATTAAACAGTTCCAGAATACTTCAGGATGAAATAATATAATAGAAGAAAAAAATTCTGCCAAGAATATCGTAAAATTCATAACCACTGATAATCCAGCAATAACAATGGATTGTTGCCATAGTGCCATATTGCGAATAATGTGATGCTTATACGTTACTAAATAACAAAGCATGCTATAAGCTAATGCGTGTACACCAAGCGCTAAACCTTGGATTAAATCTGTTAAAATGCCCAAAAAAAATCCTGTGCCTACACTAACTCGATGTGGCAAAGCCATAACCCAATAAATTAAAATTAATCCTAACCATGTTGGTCGATAATAAATAAATTGTTCAGGCCATGGTGCTTGTTCTAGGATTATTGCAATTAAAAAGGACAGGCAAATGATCCACCGCCCAATACAACTGTATTGATCCATTCTATGTTTCCTTTAGTGTCATTTATTACACTGTAAGAAAGTTCTAATGAACGACAAAAGGATGTTGTTTAATATTTTTCATTCCGGCTGAGAGTAGTTGCCTGGGCTATTGAAGCCCATTTTGCTAGAAAACACATTGGGTAGAATTTTCATTAAACGCTCGTTTGCTACCTGATATACTTCTGATGCAGGTAAAGGATGAGAAGGATTACTAGAGTTTTCCCATAATAATAAAAGATAACGGAGTCTTTGTAAATCTGCGCTAGGGCGTGCATGAATAATCGTATAAGCGCCTTGAATATTATGTTTTATGGAAGAAACAATCGCAACTGGGTAACCTTCAGGAAAACGTCTTCCTAAACCAGAAGTAACTATCACATCACCAATACGTATATCAATATTATTTGGTAAAGGTTCAAGTTGAAGATCGTCACTACATCCGGTACCAACTGCAATAACTCGAATATCATTACGTAATACTTGTATAGGTAATGCATGTGTTGTATCACAAATTAATAAAATACGGCTATTAAAGTGGTTCACTGCGATAACCTGCCCAACAACACCTTTATCACTAATAACAGGCTGGCCTTCATAAACACCATCATGTAAACCTTTATCAATCACAATTTGATCACGATAAGGTGTATTTGCACCTGAAAGCACTTGAGTAACCATCATGTGTTCATCCTGACGTAGAGGTGAACCCAACAATTCACGTAATTTACTGTTTTCCTGTTTAAGTTGTCCAAGCAATAAATTATCTGCTTTTTTTAGTAAGATCTCTTTCTTCAATGCTTTATTTTCAAAAAGAAGTTGCTCTCTCTTTACCAAGGCGTCTGAAATATTATCAAGGAGTTCTCGCGGACTATTTGCCAAAAAATAAAAAGGACTAACAGCCATATCTAAATAACCACGTACTTTATTAAAGGTACCGAATTGACGACTCAAAGCAACCAATACGATTGCAATAACGATCGCAATAACAATACGTGATTGTAATGATGGCTCTCGACTAAAGATCAGCTTCATGAGTTTTTTGATAAAAATAAATAAAAGTTAAATATTAACATTGCTATACATAAAGTAAGTGTGAGCCGCATCCTTAAATTCTTGCCTCTATATGGTTTAGAGGTTTAGTCATGACTAAACAGATCACCACCATGCATATCAATCATTTCCAATGCCTTACCACCACCACGAGCAACACAAGTTAGCGGATCTTCAGCAATAATAACTGGAATTCCTGTTTCTTCCATTAATAGACGATCTAAATTACGCAATAACGCACCACCACCAGTTAAGACCATACCACGTTCAGATATATCAGAAGCTAATTCTGGTGGACATTGTTCTAATGCTAACATAATAGCACTAACAATACCAGTTAATGGTTCCTGCAACGCCTCAAGTATCTCATTTGAATTAAGGGTAAACCCACGAGGTACACCTTCAGCTAAATTACGACCGCGCACTTCAATTTCGTGCAGTTGATCTGTAGGATAGGCCGAACCAATTTCCTGTTTAATTCGCTCAGCAGTTGCTTCACCAATTAATGAACCATAATTACGACGAACATAATTAATGATCGCTTCATCAAATCGGTCACCACCAATACGTACCGATGATGAATAAACAACGCCATTCAATGAAATAACAGCAACTTCTGTTGTTCCACCACCAATATCAATCACCATTGAACCAGTTGCATCGGAAACAGGCAAACCAGCACCAATTGCTGCCGACATAGGCTCTTCAATTAAAAAAACCTCGCGAGCTCCAGCACTGAGTGCCGACTCTCGGATTGCTCGCCGTTCTACCTGTGTTGCACCAACAGGCACACAAACTAAGACTCGTGGACTTGGGCGCATAAAGCTATTGCTGTGAACTTGTTTTATAAAATACTGTAACATTTTTTCAGTAACATAAAAATCAGCAATCACGCCATCTTTCATTGGACGAATAGCCGCGATATTACCAGGCGTCCTACCTAGCATCTGTTTTGCTTCATGACCTACTGCAGCAACGCTCTTAGGTGATCCTGAGCGATCTTGGCGGATAGCAACAACTGATGGTTCGTCTAACACAATACCTTGTCCTTTGACATATATGAGAGTATTGGCTGTACCCAAATCAATAGACAAGTCGTTGGAAAACATGCCACGAATTTTTTTAAACATAACGAAAGGATAATCCTGCAATCTGAAAACAAATGAAAATCGATCTACTTTACCAAGCACATTAAGTGACCACAAGGAGTTAATTAACTCGCTTCAATAAAAAGTGGCCAATTTTTTACAATATAAAAACTATTTCAATGCTTATTCTCTGTACTTATATTACAGTTTAAAGTATAAATAGCCTTATAAAAATTACTTAATGCATTAAAAATGAAATTCTCTAACAATAAAATTAACTATTTTATATTAAAATATACAACTGTATTAAGTTCTATATAACGCTATATAATTATTACTTAATATACGGTTTCATATTACTTCCATGGAAGATGTTATGGGTTTTTGAACAATTTAGTGTTAAAATTGAAGCAATTTGTCGTAGATTGTATAAAGCAGTTTTACTACCCAATAATCCTGATCGTGGTGGTAATTCCTGATTTTACACCTAAACATATTGATTGATGCAGAGTAATCTCAAGCTCTTAAGTAGAATTGAAATGATGGCATTGCAGTTCATCTTCTATTCGCTTATTAAATTGCTCGAGCATACCATATTTGTTTAATGATGCCTCTCTCGCTGCGGTTGTAAATTGATGTCATATTATCAAGCCTTTTACACAAAAACGGAAGAATTCATGTTTTCCTGTAGCTAAAACGTTTTTGCAGACTAAAAAGGTGTTCTCTAAATTATTTGCCATTGTCTGTAAGTGTTAGATGAATACACATTGGGGAGATGCTCGATTAAGATCACGCAAGAAGTGTTAAATATTGGCTGTGGTTTTGGTTTTCTAAATACAGATAAAACCACATCGACTCCAATGAGTCGATACCTACCAAAAGATAATGTCGTGAACTTTCGTTTGGCATTTTTTGAAGATATTTCATGTCCTATATGAAGATAACCAAGCTCGTATTTTTAAAGGCTTTATTATTTGACGTTTTAGGTTTCTTCCTTATTTTTTATGCAAATTTTTTACTTGGCTATGAGCAAACAGAGCGATTATGGTAAGATCAAGATACAAAAATGTTCAAAAATTTGCCTACAATATGCCAGCAGATCGATCGTTCGAGTAAATAAGAAAAACAGTTTTTTAGAGGATAATGCGACTTAGACTTTCTAAGCTGATCTGACAGCGTTGTCGGTTAATGATGAAGAATATAGCTGTAATCATCAAAATTATATCGTTTTTGCCTCTTGGAAACATGTAAGTTTAGATATGTCACATAATGCTTAGCTAAAGCAGATATATGCTAATTTCTGGCCTCATAGAGATCAGCAGCACTGATTTTAGTATTATAGTTGCTTAACGATAGAGCCTCATTATCATGATATTTTGTTCTCAACTATATCTTTCAGTAGTTATCTGACAATAAATATGGCTGGTTGATTGATAAAAAGAAAGTCTATATGATGATCTGGAACAAACAAGTAGCAATAAAAATAATTAAAATCTAAGTATTAAATATGTGTATTTTTATTCATAATTTTTTGCTACTAAAATAAATTGGTGTTATCCTTCAATAAGGCCTTATTTAAGCTAGTAAATAAATATATTTATAACATATTTATTATTAAAATTTTATGACAACCTAAATAACAAAAATAACCTTATTTAAGGAAGTGTCCTTATGAAAATTTAAAGACTGCAAATTATGCATGCCTTTCTATTAGAACAAAAATCAACTATTAAAAGCTAGTATAAAATCGATAGACGATACACTTTTAGCCATTGGAGACCTTATCATAGATATTTATTTATCTACAATAAAATAGAAGTATTCTTTAATTATTAACATATAAAGAAAAAACTATCAGCCAATTTTTAAATTAGCTGTATACCAGGAATTGATTTTGCAGCTATCATTAAATCTTCAATAGATATAAAATTTCAAATCGGTCAACAAGTTTTAATGAGTGCATTTGCTGTTGGTGACGGCATTGTGTAGTAAAACAAGAGCGAGTACTAGCTAAATGCTTAACAGTTATTTCTGATAAAAAGATGATGCCTAGAGCTATGATATGCGATACCACTGGTTTTAACGCTATGCTATGTTTAATGGCCTTAGAATAAAACTGAGTAACTATTGATAATAGTAACATTTTTGTAACAGGTAGAGTCAATAGTCATATAGAAGTATAGCAATACAATTTTTTGATAAATTTTTTATTTCATTACAGCCGTAATGAACCAAGATAGTAATATTAATTATTTAGAGACATTTAATAGTTAGAGAATTGAATTGCTATTTAAAAAGCGAAGCGAAAAAACAAATACCTTTTTGCTAAAATGAGATGGAATTTGGTTTACTTGAAATCTTATTCCAATTGAAACTTTATAAAATGGTGTGTTTTTTGATCTAATGCACTAATGTTAGAAACATTAATCCCATTAATATGCTTAATAGATATCGTTTTTCCATTTTATATATTTTTCTGACAATAATTCCGTTGCCTGTTTGCCAACCCAATGATCGATAAAAAGTAGCCTATTTCGAGTATAGAATCCAATTGTATAGATTTGTGCGTAGAAATTCGTTTATTGGAACGCAAACTACGCTCAGGTTTTTCTAGTTTTTTATGAGTTCTTATCCACACAACAGTGTTTTATATACGGCTTCTATCTATAATAGTGTACATTATTTCCAATCTGGTAAATAAGCATAGTAACTCACCATCTTAAAATGCCTTGCTAAAATATATCCAATATATTTCACAGATATATTTCACGCTATCTCACTCTGCTTTTGTCTTTTTACAGAAGCGAATACTTTCTAGTAACGTCTATACTGTGCCTTTAGATAACACTTTTAATGGCTCTCCTATCTCGGATATATGTCTAAGTCTAGGAAGACTACTGGGATACTTATTAGATTATAGCTGTAATGCAGTAGATGAATTACAGCGCAGTTCAATAAGGTTTTTAACCTGTCTTTTTTTTTGAAAAATAGCCAACACAATAGAATATATTTAATATCCAGCCAGAAATGGTGGTGATGGAGATATTAACATGCAGATGTTATTTTATTTGTTTAGGATAAGCATTCAAAGTATAGAAGATACCAATTTTCATACCTTGGTTGCTCGTGCCCACTGTAGCGTATCGCAGGTTGGTAGGCGAAAAACAGAGCGTTAAATCATGCCAAGTTATTGTTGAAAAAATTTAAATAGGATGGTAGGTAGTGAAAGTAATGTGTTGTTACAGTCGCAATCTGGCAAAACATAAATCTAGCTGCGTGCTAACCACTCCTCTGTGCTTTTGACGCAGCATGAACTGTAGGCTTTTACTTTACAGCTTTTCTATAAAAACGCCTGTGGGAACAGCATTCTCAGGAGAGGCACAACAGTAGTTAGCCTCAGATAATAGCCATGCCAGGATATATATCAACCAGCAAGTGTTGTCTCGATATATAGATAACTAGATATGAGTTGATATTTTTACCTTATTTTTTAAGAAAGTTGTTCCAGTTGCAATTATCAATGCTGAAAAGTAGTTTTCTTTACCTGTGGTTATTATAGATAGATTTAGGTAAATTACTCTCTGTCTATCTTTCTAAAGAACAAAAATTGTTTTTTATTTGCATTCGCCTTAGATTCTATCGATCGGCCAAGAAGTTATTTTTGTGTTTGTCCAAGAAAGTAAGATAATTAGGATGGAAATTATCGCTAATTCCTCATGAGTGATGAATTCATCGGTAAATATATTCTCAGTCATTGCCTCATCAATTAGGTCGTATCCAGCGTATCGGCTTGTGGTCTACCTTGGTGTTGATTAAAAGCTAAAATAATTCTGATTAGAGAAGAAGCTAATTATAATATTCGCATCTCAAGAAAAATTGCGGATCAAATCTAGGATGCATTGATGTATGGGCTATAAAAAAAATTCAATCTGTCTGTCATGATTTATTTCTGGAGAGATTGGATATTTATAAAGCGCTTCAGATAAAAAGTCGTTGTAACTTCTGAAGTAGAGTATCGTCTTATTGATTTTACTAGGTTTACACTCTCTGGAAGAAGATTTATTCCAAGCAATCTGGATAAAATATTGAAGATATTAATATATCCCAGAGTATGAAATACTATTCAAATCATGCATATCCCACAAAAGTAGCTTAGCTTCGCTTGTCCACTATAATGTGGTTAGGTTTACGCTAAAAAAGTTCTAGTTCTATATAAGAATTAACTAAATAATTTACTTTATACTTTAGAAAAATAACTTTGAGCAGGAGCTATAAATGCTGTTGACGTCAATACATTAGCAACTGTTATTTTACAAATACGCTATTAAGGAGTAGTGGCATGTGGTACTTGTCTTATATTATATTATCTACAACATTGATGCCTTATATTCTGCGTAATGTACTACTAGTGGTAGAGGACTCTGTGATGGCTTAAATGATAAAACGCACACAGAAATAACAACAATTAGCCAATTTATTATCAGACAGTTTTTATCAGTTTTAACCACAAGAGAAATTCTTTTAGAAAAAAGTAATTGATTATGACAATAAAACAATCAGTAAGTAAATTACTGGCTGGAACTTAGTAAAGTTATATTAAATTTTTAATATTTAAGAGAATTTTGCTGCTAATTGCGATGAAATTTTCATAAAAATGCTATTTGTCGTCAAAATAAACGTTTTCATTATAATAAAAAGATGACAAACTATATAAGATTAAGGCATCAAGTTGTTATATATATAATCAATTGGAAAATACCAAAAAAATGGCCAAAGATTTTCAGATTTTGCTGCTAAATGGTCCAAATTTAAATATGCTTGGGACAAGGGAACCACTATTCTATGGCGCTCTTACACTTCAGGATATTGTTAACCAAACGACCCAAAAAGCAAAACAATTAGGAGTTACACTAAGTCATTTTCAATCTAATGCGGAACATGAGCTGATTAATGAAATCCATCAAGCTCAAATGAAAGTTGACTTTATATTAATTAACCCGGCAGCATTAACGCATACTAGTCTGGCATTACGAGATGCAATATTAAGCGTTTCTATTCCTTTTTATGAAATCCATATTACTAATATTCATGCACGCAGCGAATCATTCAGACATCACTCATATCTCTCTGAGATAGCAAATGGTGTTATCTCTGGTTTCCGTCTTGATGGTTATATTTTTGCATTAGAGGCTGCGGTTAAATTCTTATTAAGTATTGAAAAATTAGCAACTATTGATGAATCCCAACCTAATAAATATAAATAATAAAAATACGGAATTAACTTATGGATATTCGTAAAATCAAGAAATTAATTGAACTTGTTGAAGAATCTAACATTTCTGAACTAGAAATTTCAGAAGGTGAAGAATCAGTACGTATTAGTCGGACAATAGCAAAGAATTTACCAACTATACAACAGTATATGGCAACACCAACTTCGGATCAGCCGGATTTAGCAAACGCCATAGCACCTTCTAAAATTTTATCTGAAACAGTAAATGAGAAAAAAGCACAAAGCAGTGGTTATACTGTTCGCTCGTCAATGGTAGGCACCTTTTACAGAGCGCCAAGCCTAGAAGCAAAACCGTTTGTGGAAGTTGGCCAAACGGTTAAGCTAGGAGATCCTCTATGTATTGTTGAAGCGATGAAAATGATGAATCAGATTGAAGCAGACAAAGCAGGTGTAGTTAAAGCAATTCTGCTGGAAAATGGAGAAGCAGTTGAATTTGACGAGCCATTGGTTATCATAGAATAACGAGGCATCCTATGCTTAAAAAAATTATTATCGCTAATCGTGGCGAAATTGCTTTACGTATCTTACGTGCCTGTAAAGAACTAAAAATAAAAACAGTTGCTGTGCATTCTATCGCTGATCGTAACTTAAAACATGTATTACTTGCTGATGAAACTGTCTGTATCGGATCTGCCGCTTCAGCTGAAAGTTATCTTAATATTCCAGCAATTATCTCAGCAGCAGAAATTACTGCTGCAGAAGCAGTTCATCCTGGTTACGGGTTTCTCTCTGAAAATGCCGACTTTGCTGAAAAAGTGGAGAGATCTGGTTTTATATTTATTGGCCCTAAACCAGAAACTATTAGACTAATGGGTGATAAAGTTTCAGCCATTGAAACTATGAAAAAAGCTGGTGTTCCTTGTATTGCTGGCTCAGATGGGCCTTTAAGAAATGATATTAAAACTAATAAAACGATTGCTAATCGAATTAGCTATCCTGTTATTATTAAAGCATCTTGTGGTGGTGGTGGCCGCGGTATGCGTGTTGTTCATAATGAAAGTGATCTAGAACAAGCCATTACCATGACTCGCGCAGAAGCAAAAGCTGCTTTTAATAATACTATGATTTATATGGAAAAGTTTTTAGAGAATCCACGCCATATTGAGATTCAAGTACTTGCTGACGGTCAAGGGAATGCGATTTATTTAGCAGAACGTGATTGCTCAATACAACGTCGTCATCAAAAAGTAGTTGAAGAAGCACCTGCACCAACTATAAAAGTTGATATGCGTAAAAGCATTGGCGAGCGCTGCGCAAAAGCTTGTCTTAATATCGATTATCGTAGTGCTGGCACCTTTGAATTTCTTTATAAAAATGGTGAATTTTATTTCATTGAAATGAATACTCGTATTCAAGTTGAGCATCCTGTAACAGAAATGATCACTGGGGTTGATTTGATTAAAGAACAGTTAAGAATTGCATCCGGGTTACCTCTATCTATTAAACAAAAAGATGTTAAAATTCATGGTCATGCAATAGAATGTCGAATTAATGCGGAAGATGCCAATACTTTTTTGCCAAGTTCAGGAAAAATTACTCGTCTCCATATTCCTGGAGGTTTTGGTATACGTTGGGAATCACATATTTATGCAGGTTACACTGTTCCACCTTACTATGACTCTATGATTGGCAAGCTGATTACTTATGGCGAAACTCGAGAAATTGCTATCATTCGTATGAAAAATGCTTTATCTGAATTAATTATTGATGGGATTAAAACTAACATAGAATTACAACAAAAAATTATGGATGACAGTAATTTTTTTAATGGTTGTACCAATATTCATTATCTGGAAGAAAAACTTGCCTTACAAGAATAAAATTTTTTATTTATATTTGATTATAATAATGTAATAAATATACCATTATTTTTGATCTTATTATCTGAAGATAATCTTTAAATAATATACAAACTATAAGATTAAATTTTTTATCAGGAGAACTAATACAGAAATGTTTTCTTCAATCCAATTAAAGAAGCTCGTTGGTCAGTTTTCTTGCCGTTGCTTATTTATATAGTTGGATTATAACTGCATACCTTCTAAGTGATGACATAGGAATAAGATGTATGCCATTATGGTTTGAACTTTTACGTTTATATTTACCTATAATTTTTACTTTACTTTGTATCTTAATGATTAAATTATTTTTTAAACAAATGTAATTGGAAGATAAAGATGTAAATTGAAATTTACTTACCACTTATTACTTATTTATTATTAGTTTGTTTACTATCTATTTATGCTTATCATCGACGTCAAAAAAGCAATTTTTTACATGAATACTTTCTATGCAATAGCCGCCCTATAGGTTGGGGTTGTTTTGGAAATGACAATCACTGTAACCTACATTAGTGCCAGTTCATTCATAGCTGCTCATGGCGGAGTTTATATGTATGGCCTTGGCTAGAGTGATACTTGGCTTAAATTCAGGTTTCAAATATTTGGCTATCCATTGCCGTATTAGTTAAAAAATTTACCATCATGGACCAGGTTGCTGTAATGTTGTGATACTTAATGATATTCTATATGCTCGTTTTCAAAGCAGTTTACTTGTACTGATCGTTAGTATTAGTTTGCTTGTCTTTTTCTTTGCTGCTAGGACAGTTCAATTTATCGGCGGAGCTAAAGTACTAGAAACTGCAGAAAACAATCCCTATGAAATAGGATTATTAATCTTTGGTATCAGTATTGCCAATTACACCGCATCTGATTGTTTTAGAGCCACTGTTCTTAATGACACCTTACAAGGTTTTTTGTTATGTTATTAGGAACTATTATTTGCTGGTTGCAACTATTTAGAAGGCTGGAGGTCTAGCTGCAGCAATTAAGATATTAAAAGCAATTGATGCAAAATTGATTACGCCACAAGGAGTTAATAATATCTTTAGTATGCCATTTATGTTTTCCTTCTGGGTATTAGTTTGTTTTGGTGGTTATTAGCTTACCAGATACTGCTATCCGCTGCATTTCCTATAAAAATAGCTACGCAAATGATAGTTGGATCATTATCAGCACAATTGTGATGGTTATTTTAATGCTTGGAATGCATTTACTAGCTGCATTAGGTCGAACTATTTTACTGGATTTAAGGATCCCGGATCAGGTTATCCAAACATTAATGATCACTGTTTTATCTCCGTTCTCTACAGGATTTTTTTAGCCGACTCAATGGCTGTGCTATTATGTCAACAATTAATTCACAATTACTCCAATCTTTAGCAACTATTATAAAAGATCTATATTTAAATATAGCATCAAAGAAGATAAAAAAAGAAAAAATCAATTTGGATCTCAATTGTTTCTGCCATTATTCTTTGTGTTTTATTGCTATTAATCGCTTTGCATCCACAGAACATTATTATTTGGTTAAATTTACTTGCTTTTGGTGTATTACAAGCTGTTTTTCTTTAGCCATTATTAGTACTTGGACTTTATTGGCAAAGAGCGAACAGTTATTGTGCATTAAGTTCAATGATCTTAAGTGCCATATCTTACACATTATTCACAACCTTCAATGTTAAAATTTTAAACTTTTATACTATTGTGCCATCCATAATTATTGAGCTTTCTTGTTTTTTTAATAGGTAATGCTGTTACTGAGAAAAAATTATTATCTACATCGATAAAATGAGCTAATAAGTAAAAATCTCAATAAAATGTTTATGCTCTAGATATAAATAAGTCTGAATTTAATAGTTAAGAGGATCTGGAATATTTAAGTAATATCTTAACAGAAGGCTGTATAAGAGCTATTTTTCTTAGATTTTAAGATAACTATGATAACCATGTTTTTGAATCCATACCGGAAAAAACTCATTTTTGGAGAGATACAGACGTTATTGATTTATTTGATACTGAAAGCAATATGGAGCAGCGGAGCTGGTTGTTATTAGTTAACTTGAAACTAAGTCATTATTGTATAAAAATTTTGAATATAAAATTGAATAAATAGAAGACAAATATTGTGATATAAATGGATGGCTAATTTCCATACCATGCGTTTTGTGTATAAATTATGGATTTATCATAGGTGGCAAGTTATACCCTTAATTTCAATGTAGTTAATGTTATTTTTAATTCTTGCTTGGTGTTTTGTAACAACAGCGGTACAAACACCTACCAAGTCACTCTATTTAGAGTGACTAGCTAGATATCCTTAAATTTAAAAGATAAAATGGTTATTGATTTTTGTTTTGGTTTTGATTTAGGCAGTATTTTACTAATAAAGCAATTGCTACAATTAAGCTAGGTAGTAAGAAAGCAATTAGTATTGATATTGATCTTTAAGTTGTCCTTGCTAGCCAAAATAATGCCAAACAGGATAATGATCCTGCTAAATTAGTTCTTTATTTTGCTAAAAATCAACCTTAAGAACTAAAAGTTTGTATTGTTATTGCTAATAACTTAGATCTTTTGGCTCTTTACGTGAATTGGATGATGCATGGAGTTGGGAAAATTAACTAATAAAAATGTTTTACATTTTACTGTCTAGAATATTAGCTAGACAGTAAAAAGTAGTTATAACTACCTACTAACAAACCATTTAATATTTAGGCGATAATAGAAAAACAATAATGCTGTACAGAATAACCTGAATAAAAAAAGAGGATTAAATTTAATGAGGAGATTATAGTAATATATACGCTAATCATAGTAATAAAAATTTTGCGAATAATCTATTTTGTTAGAAAATCACAAAATAATAATGATCATAAATTGAATAATCTTTATTTTTTAAAAAAAATAATATTTTTGTAATAAGCATAATAAAATGTTTATCAAAGTTAATCTTTGATATAACTAAAGTTAGTTAAGTTAGATTAACTAGCTCTTTATGATAAAACAATTTATTAAAAATAAACAATAATTTTTATATTGATTTTTATCAAAATTATATTTAATTAAAAATCAAGATAAAACCTTTCAAAGGAAAGCTTAATAATTTATTCAAAGTTTAGCTTTTTTATATCTAGCAAAAAAATGCCTAAGATACTAGGCGTGCTATTTTGTACTTTGCAAGTCAGAAGATGCAGATGGTCTTTTTTTTTATTGTCTATGTATATCATATCAGATAAAAAATAATCTCATTGCAGCATCAATGGCAAGTGCAGATATTATCGTGATAACGCGTATTTTTGATTGCTGTATTTACTAATTGGTGCTGATATTAATAGCCCTTGATTTGTTTATTTTCCAATTCTAAGAATTGGAAAATAAACAAATCAAGCTTGAGAATAATCCATCATAGTATGGATTAGACATTTGCTCTGTGTAAATTATAGATAGTGATCTTGATGAAATGCCAACAGCTGCACGAATTAATTGTTTGGTTCCTGATCATTCATTATATAAACTCATGTCTCCTAGACCTATATCATGGCAAGATGGCTTATGGATGATTATAGTTAAAGAAAAAATATCATAATGTGAGGCTATCCATCGTTAGGCAATCTATAACACCTAAAATCAGCCATGATATTTAGTCAAGCAAAAAGAGTCTGCATTTACTTTGATTTTAAGGATTATTAGATATTTCAATTTACTTTTAGAAAAAGTAAAAAACAAGATAATATTAATGATCACAGACATATTTCCCAATTATTTGCCGATGACGCTGTCCTATGCTCAAGAGGCAGTAGGTTGTTTTTCTGCGAAAAACATTTTTCTCTTTCTCAACTATCTTCTGTTAAGTTGTATTAGCATGTTCCATGAACAACGTAGTATTTCGTCGATCTAACATGGATCGTTCTTTTTATGTAGGCAAGGATGAGTTTGAAAGAAAAACCTAGAAACCGAAGCATTAAGCGTTTAAAAAATCTACTGGCCTAGTTATATCTGCACATAGATGTAAAATATCTTCCGAAAATGCAAAATGCTAGTTATGATCGTTTTTGATATATGGAGTTTCAGAGATGGCGTGGTATCCTGCTGATTGATTTTATGAATAATTTCAATAACAGAGAAATTATATTCCATGAAAAATATACCATAGAGGTATCAAAAAACCAAATATTACATCTTATTATATTTATTGCATGAACTCATCAGTAATTGGTGCCATGGCATGCTGATATACACATCGACGTTGGTGTGTGGTTGTTGGTCGAATCCAAGCTTCTAAACATGCTAAAACAACGTTCTAGACGTTGCCTCATTCTCAGTCTCCTGTGTAATGGTTATCTTTTACACTGAATTATAGCAGACTTGTGTGGATGATATTGAGATTAAAGTGCTTAAGGTAAGTGGACACGTAATGGCAACGGAATTATGCTTCAATGCATTGTTACTGTACCGATTTATCTGAATAGCGCAAAAAGCGTCAAAGAGTTGCTACCATAGCTATACCTGTGAAGCATGGCTAGTGATGATGCTTATGAAGCTCTAGAGGTATTTCTCGGTAAAAAAGCACATAGCATTCTCGTCTACCACATCAGCATACTGAAAGAGCAATGGTTTGAAGAGCAATGGCACAAATGTAATTGGCAGCTATGTGATTTAAGCGATATGCACTACATTTATTTCTGAGTTAATTGCATATTAATGTCCTGTCAGGCAAAATGATCACACATTTACCTGTTGGCAATTATCGTCCTTACTTGAGGATGTGCGTAAGGAGCTAGTTGCTCTCAAAGATGCTTATAGAGGATCAGAATAAAATTGGGCTGAACTTTTTATAATGGCCTCTTGGCAACGTGGTCTTAGTGTATTGTTTGAGATTTCTGCTTGAAGACTCTGCCATTAATTTTCGGAATGTAATCAAAGATATCCCATTTAATAAGGCAGCATCAACTCTGTTTTGTTGGCAAAGTTTTTACCGAAGTGTGTCTTGTAGCCTATTAATAAGCTGGAGAAAGATTGAAAAGAACTGCTCTGGCACATTTATATGACTTTTTGTAAGTTGTGCATCCTTTAAGCCTCAAAAAGATGACAAATACAATTAAATTGACTTTAGTGATACTGAAATTACGAAGATGAGACACAAAGAAATGTAGTTTAAAAAACAACTATTTCGATGACATTTAAACTGCTATCATACATCTGCTCAGAAAACAGGGAACCTGTTAATGGGCTGGTTGAACCTACTTGACAATGCTAAATAAACAAGGTTAAATTTAAGGATGGAGAATAGATTTACTAAGTATCATAGTGGAACTATAGATTGACCGTTATACACTAAATTTGTTACTAACTTCTTTTATTAGTTGGAAAAGATAAAGATTGCCGCTAAGAAAATTTTATTCGTACCTTAAAATATTTGGTGCATTTTAGAAATCAGTATTATTACAAATACTGATTTGCAATCAAGATAATCTGCCTGGCATTTATTGCGCTAGAGAAAAATTATTATTAAAATATAGTGAAAATAAAAAATTTTTTTGTCAGATAATTGCTAGCAATATAGATAGCAAGATGACAGCTTTACTAAAGCTAACTTAAGTTTAAACTGATGAAGTTGCCTTGTTTGGTTAAGCTTTATCTATTAATAGATAGATAAAAATTTTTACTATTTATTCGATATCATTAATAGCAAACGGTGAAAGACTTCATCAGGTTTAATTTTTGCTATATTTCCATCAGATGAAATAATTGCTTGTTGTGCTTCACCATAACTGCCGATTAATGCCGGATTGGTGGGACCATATAGAGTAATGTTTGGTTTGCTCAGTGCAGCGGTTAAATGGCTTGATCCTGTATCAACAGAGATGACCGCTTTTGCTGAGATAATTTGTTGAGCTAATTTTTCTAATGAGAGCTTAGGCAATACTTCTACGTACTTAAACCCAGCAGCTAGCCTCATAGCGCGGTGATATTCTAGATTGGTTCCCCATGTTAATTTAACAGTTAAGCCTATAACTTGTATGGCGCTAATTAATTGTTCCCAATGAGATTCAGGCCAATGTTTCTCATTACGTGTGGTGCCATGGAAAAAAATAATATAAGGACTCTCTTCTTTTCCAAAACCACCTAGCAGAGAAAAATAAGGTGCAATACCATAATTGCCGGCAATAGTCGGTTTACAATAATGTAAACTGTTAGCAAATAATTGTCGGATTCGCTCAACCGCGTGCAGCTGTTTATTAATATTATAGCGATAATCATAAAACAGACTAGATAAAGGCTCGCGAGCACTTTTCCAATCATAGCCATGGCTTACACCACATGCTAAACGTGTGATTAAAAAAGCACTTTTTAATAATCCTTGTGCATCGATCACTGCATCATATTTTTGGTGTTGCAACTGAGCATGAAAAACTGCTCTTTGCTGTCTGACAGATGCTGCTAGCCAGTTTTTTCTCCAACGACGAATAGCTATAGGAATAACTCGCTTAACAGCGTAATGCCAGTGTGGAATTTCAGCGAAATTCTCTTCAATAACCCAATCAAATTGGATATCAGGATAATGCATGACTGCATCAGTCAGTGATGGTAAAACATGCAATACATCACCCATCGATGAGGTCTTAATGATCAACACTTTCATATTTATTGATTTTCTGACAATAACTTAGTTATTGCTGTGATCACGAGTTCAGGTTTTATATCAATCAAACTTTGATGATAACCACTTTCCGAGCTTCCTTTCCTAACCTTATAATAACCGGTTATTAAACGTAGAATTTCTACTCGGTTTGATAATGGTGGAGTAAAAGCAGGGTTGCTTGGCCCATAAAGTGCAACTAGAGGTCGATTTAATGCAGCCGCAATATGCATTAACCCTGAATCATTAGTCACTACAGCCTGGCAAGATGCCAGTAGATTAACTACTTGCTCTAGTGTTGTTTTACCTACCAAATTAAAGCAATACTGCCGACAATCTGTAGAAAGCAATTGTTGAATATCTTTAGCAATATGAGTATCTTTTTGCGAGCCAAATATGGCTATTTGATAGCCATGAGCAGCAAATAACAACTGAGCTAACTTAGCGTAGTGATAAGTTGGCCAGCGTTTAGCTGGGCCAAATTCCGAGCCTGGACAAAAACCGATAATTTGCAAGTGTTTTGGAATATGAAAAATGTATCTACTCTGTAAAATTTCTGTTTCTGTTATGAAAAGTTGCGGCCATAAAATTGGTTTAGGGATCTTATCATAGTTCTTAACTAAATCTTTTTTATAAGCTAAAGCAACATAACGCTGAACCATTTGCGGAAAAGCGGCTTTATCTAATATGCGAATATCATTAAGCAACCAATAACGCATCTCACCTCGCCATCCTGTTCGTATTGGTATTTGAGCAATAAAAGGAACCAACGCAGATTTAAAAGAGTTAGGTAAGATATATGATTGATCGTAACATTGTGTACGTAAATGAATAGCAAGTTGACGGCGTAAACTGATACCTAAACATCCATGACCTAAAGGCATGGATATGGCCTGGCTGACTTCAGGCATTTTATTTAATAGTGCTCGGCACCAATTAGGTGCTATAACATCAATTTTTATGTTTTGGTGTATAGTCTTCAAAGTGCGATAAAGACTATGCGATATCATCATATCGCCAACCCATGAAGGGCCAACTACCAGTATCTTCTTCATGCTATTTCCATTTAATCATTCCAATTTAGCCATTGCATATAATCAGCAACCCCTTCTACCACAGTTTTGAACGGTTTGTTATAACCAGCAGCGCGTAATTTACTGAGATCTGCCTGCGTAAATGTCTGATAACAAGCTTTTAATTTATCAGGAAAGACAATATATTCAACAGCCAGTTTTTTTTCATGATGAAAAGCGATCACCGCATCAGCTACCGCCTGAAAAGAATTAGCCGTACCAGTACCACAGTTATATATGCCTGAGATTTTATTTTGCCAATACCATAAATTAACCTCAGCTACATCACTCACATGAATAAAATCACGTTTGAATTTCTCGCTACCTATAAAAAGTTTTGGTTTTTGTCCTTTATTAATTTGGGTATTTAAATGGAAAGCAACACTGGCCATACTCCCTTTATGACCTTCACGTGGACCGTAAACATTAAAGTAACGGAATCCACATACCTGTGAAGTGATTTGTGGTAAAAGCGAACGAACATATTGATCAAATAAAAATTTAGAGTAACCATATATATTCAATACCTTTTCATATTGCTGATCTTCAATAAAATGATCAGTCCTCTTGCCATAAGTCGCAGATGAAGAAGCATACAAAAATGCAATATCTCGTTCAATACAGTAATGAAGCAACTCTTTTGAATATTTATAGTTATTATTCATCATATACTGACCATTCAACTCAGTGGTTGATGAACAAGCCCCTTCATGAAAAATCGCATCAACATTACCAAGATTCTCATCAGCCATAATAACACTTTCGAGAAAGTCTTGTTTGTTGATATAATCTGCAATATTTAAATCAACTAAATTGATAAATTTTGCACTATTTTTAAGATTATCTACAACAAGAATGTCGTTACGTCCTATATTATTTAGTGCTTTAACAATATTGCTGCCAATAAAACCGGCCCCACCAGTGACTATGATCATTGGATTTACCTATATTTAATCGAGATTATTGTTAGTTATTAATAGGTGATAATAACATTTATCACATCTTAACTACAGTAACTTATTAAGAGGCATTCAAAAGTAATAAATTTAGTTGCATCATGTTCTTCTTAATTATTATTTAATTGTTTGGTCCATGGATCAATTATATATACTATTGTCGCATATCCATACTCATGGCAAGATGTGGACTGATGGATATAGTTAATGGAAAAATATCATGATCATGAAGCTATATTGTCAGGCAATTACAACACTTAAAATCACTACTGCTGTTCAGGCTATCAAAGATCATACCTCTACTTTTATTAAGCGTTATGGCATATTCGAACTTACAGTTGCTAAAGGAAAAAACCAAATGATGTTGATGATCACAACAATATTCCACATAGTTTCCAGATAGATGCTATCGTCTGTTAAGGGAGCTGTAGTCTGGTTCATGCGTAAAAATTGTTTTTATCGCCGATCTGATGGCGCTTGAGTAAGCGAATTCCTGAACTCAGTTTATTCCGATCTTCCATGGATTGATCGATTCTTATTTAGGTATTGGAGTTGTGGTGTGATTTGCTTAAAATTAGGTATTTGGAAACCCACTCAATGCCGCTAATATAAAGCCATTGTTGTTTTTGTTTGCAAGATTTCCAGAAAGGCATATTATTGAGCTACAAAGATATCTCCTCTGGCTATGAAGAAGTTGAAAAAATCGAGAATAATTGCTTGTAGCATTATACAATTTTTGTTCATAGCACTAGGCATCAATAAGAATTAGGATTCCAATTGAATAGATTTTTACTGATAATTAGGAGAATGTTAAGCAGATTCGCGAAGAACTTTGGTTTGAGAAAACTAAGCCTTTCAATAGGTATTAAGCTGCTTCATGTCTTCTGCTAAGAAGAGCAGGAAGCAGTAATTATTAATAGTAATGTGATTTTGAACTGTTAAGCTTGGTGGCAACCAATTTCTAATTTAATGGTTATAGAATAACTTTATGAAGCATTAGCATTAGATTAGAATGAGAGGTGGCATAATTCGCATACACAAGATTTGTTAATAAATAAGTCAACATCCTGCGAATTAATACTCTTAGAAAACCATAGAATATTACTAATTTTATAATAACTCCATTAATTTGTCCTCGTTAATAATTTTTATTCCTAACTCATGTGCCTTTGTCAATTTAGAACTACTAAGAGTAGTAGTTTTACCAGCGATTACAAGATCGGTTTTTTTAGAAACACTGCCTGTGATCTTTGCGCCAAGTAATATTAATTTATATTTAAGCTCATCACGCGTTAAACGATTTAATGTACCGGTTAAAACTAGCGTTTTACCGGTAAATGGATTATTCGTTTTTTTAGTCACTATAGCCGGCCAATTAATATTAATTTCGTTCACTAGTTCATTAACCATATTACGATTATGCTGTTCATGAAAAAAATTAATAATATGTTTAGCAACTATTGCGCCAACATCTGGTACCATTTTTAGGGATTCCATATCTGTTAGCATAAGTGAAGTTAACGTCGCATAATGTATCGCTAAATTACGGGCTGTTACTTCGCCAACTTCTCTAATACCTAACGCATAAATAAAACGGGATAATGTAGTTTGTTTGGATTTAGCAAGCGCGTTAATTATATTTTTTGCAGATTTAGGACCAATGCGCTCTAATTTAGCTAAAATATTAACATTTAAACGATAAAGATCAACTGCTGTAGTTACGTACTCTTTATCAACCAATTGATCAATAATCTTATCACCAATGCCCTTAATATCCATTGCTCTGGACGAAACAAAGTGCTTCAAGTAACCTTTACGTTGTGCTGCACAAATTAAACCGCCAGTACAACGGATTACAGCTTTATCTTCAATGCGCTCAACGAGCGAACCACAAACAGGACAGTGAATAGGAAACTGAATTTCTTGGCTATCAATAGAACGTCTTTCAGTAAGTACATGAACAATCTGTGGGATTACATCACCTGCTCTGCGAATAATAACAGTATCCCCAATACGTATTCCTAAACGTTTTATCTCATAAGCATTATGCAATGTTGCATTGCTTATTGTGATACCTTCAATTTGAACAGGGTCTAATCGTGCAACAGGTGTAATAGCACCGCTACGTCCAACTTGAAATTCAACATCATGTAATAAAGTGATCTGTTCTTTAGCTGGAAATTTAAATGCAGTAGCCCAGCGAGGAGCTCGAGCAACGAAACCCAGCTCTTCTTGCAGCAATAATCCATCCACTTTAATAACTACACCATCAATATCAAAATCTAAACTTAAACGCTGATGCTTGATTTGATGATAATAGGCTAAAACTTGTTGGCTATTTTGGCAAAGTGCAATCTTATCACTAACTGGTAATCCCCATTTTTTAAACTGCATTAGACATTGATATTGGCTAGCAGGCAATTGTCCTCCGGCTAATAACCCGAAACCATAACAAAAAAAGGCTAATGGCCTTTTGGCTGTAATACAAGGATTAAGTTGACGTAATGAGCCTGCTGCGGCATTACGTGGATTAGCAAAAATTTTACTATCATTACGATGAGCTTCCTCATTTAGCTGTTTAAAGCCCAGATGAGTCATAAAAACTTCACCACGAATTTCGATACGTGTAGGAATATTATCGCCAGTTAAACGGAGCGGAATTGCTCTAATAGTACAAATATTTCTAGTGATATTTTCACCTGTTTTGCCATTACCACGCGTTGCTGCTTGCACTAATTCACCATGTTCATATAACAAGCTGACAGCCAAACCATCCAATTTAAGCTCACAACAAAATATCAATTGGCTATTATTTAAACGATTATGTACTCGTTTATCAAAGGCTAAATAACTCTCTTCATCAAAAACGCTATCTAATGATAGCATAGGTATTTCATGGTGTACCTGCTTAAAAGCCTTTAATGGTGAAGCACCAACTTGTTGTGTTGGCGAATCAGCACTAATCAATTCTGGATGGTCAGCCTCAAGTTTTTTTAATTCCCGCATCATCAGATCATATTCTGCATCCGATATTTCAGGCGTATCTAATACATGATAAAGATATTCATGATGTTGTAATTGCTGTTTGAGGCGTGTAAGATAATTTTGTTGTTCTTTTCCATTATTTACCATACAACTAAAGACAACCCCCATCTCTTCTCTCTCTTTCTCTATCTCTCTCTCCTTCTCATTCAGCTATTAGGGAGGTTGATTACTATTTCATCTAATATTTGAGTTAAGGCTTTTTCTAATTCGGGTATGATATTTTTCTATTGTTTTTGGTGTTAGCATTTTTCGATCTTCATCAAGCACGATACCCCCAACATCAGCTGCAATGCGTTGTGCTGCTTGCAACATCAATTTAAAGTTTTGTACTGAGTCAGCATATGAAGGTAGCATCATAAATATAGATATGCCTGGTGTTGTGAAATAAGACATGGCATTTGGCTCAAAAGATCCAGGTTTCACCATATTGGCTAAGCTAAATAAAATCTGCTCAGAACCATAAGGATTAATATGACGATGAAATATCTGCCTTTCACCAAACTGAAAGCCAGATTGAAAAATACTTTTTAATAACAGATTACCTCCTAAAACTTGACCTTGTACTGCTGCAACATGCAAAATAACAACAGTATCCTTTTTATTAGTTTCATCGCCTAAGTTGATTTTTTGTTTTTCACCATTATGATGGTCATGTTCACTACCAATCTGTTGGTAGCTTTCTGCTGTGTTTGCTACGAAAGCTCCTTTTATTTTTTTTGTATTAATTAAATTTAACTCAGATTTAGAAATTTCAAGTTCAAGATGTTTAGTCTGAACGCTTTTTTTTTGCTTGGCACGAAAGCCAATTTGTACTTCAGTATCAGATAAATATAGATCATCCTTAGGCGTTTTAAGTACATTAAATGATTTAGATTTTCTGGAAGTAATTTTTTCATTTGGTTTCTGACCAGTTACTTTAGATGCTGATTGTTGTGCCTCCATCATTTTATCGCAAAGAGATGGACAGCCTATATTTTCAGGTGTGACCTGGTTAGGTTGTTTTCGGCGCTTTATATGGCGATCTTTAAATAGCTTCGAATGCTCTTTACGACTTGTCCAAAAGCTATATAACAGTAAAGCTATTATAGCTATTGCCATCATAATTACCACTAATATTGGACGCAAATCCTGCATCGAGTTTTATCTCTGTTGTTTGAAAAATAATCACTACCATTGCAATATCATTATATTAAGAGTAATTATCAATAATGTTAAGTGCAACCACCTTCTACATAATTTTCTTATAAAAAGTTAGATAGTTATTCTTTTTTTTTGCTATTATTTGGCAAATAAAATATTATCCAGGTAAAAACACTATGTATTTAATAGAAGATTAAATGACCTAAAGGAAATAATATAAAGTATGATTTAATTCAATAAAATTAACTAAAAACCGCAAATTGTTTCTATTATTTTATTCAAGGAGGATATGGCAGCTAGTTACTAGTACAGGTATAATGCGGTTTTTTATTTTACATCTATTAGCAAATATTATTTTACTAGGTAATGCCTTTGCCTTTTTCTTGCTTTATAGTAAATTAGTCGATTGAATTCAAAAGTTACTTTCTTATGTTCCTAGTTGTAGGCAGTAGTTAAGTTATTTTATATGATGCCATATTGCGGTGATCTCTATTTTTTACTTATATTTAGATGCTTCTTTAGTAAGAAAGAAGCATAGCCAATTTTATTTGCTTCTCTTTTTAATGAGAGGTTATCAGAAAAATTGGAAGCTGAATTAACAGGAACAGTAGTATCCGATACCAGTTTTGCAATACTTATTGTAACCAGACAGCGGATTTTAGTGCTGGAATTAACCAAATTATACTAATACATTATGTGTATTATTTTATTGCTTAATCATGTTTTTCATTTCTGGTATTGCTCAAATAAACTCACTAATTTTATGTAATTTTATGATTTTTATTTGGTGCCTGGATGATAACAATTCAATATTGAAATTATTCTTTTAATAGTCATAAAGTAAAAATTAATAAAATGAAGTTGGCTATTGTTGATAATCAAATAGCCAGCATCCAGTTTAGAGCAATAATCAATTTGCTGACAATGATATATATTATAAATCTAGTTATTATGCCCATAATAATTTTCGTGTGCAACAAGAATATTAGTTGATATTTATCGTATACAAGATGGCAGGTATTGATTTAAACGCTAAAGTTAGCTAAAAATTCTAGCACTGATTTCAGCTATTCTTAAGATAGAAATAATAATCAAAAATAATTGTAAGATAATTTATGTTAAAAATAACAAAAAGTCAGAACAAAAATTAAGTTTAATTGTTTTGTTCATGTTCATTATATAGATTTACGTCTCTTACAGGCATATTCATGGCAAGATGGCTGCTGATGGACATGGTTAATATAAAATATTATAATGATTAAGTGTTATTTCCATGGAACAGTATGCTTTTTATGAAGAATTAAGGTTTAACTTTGAATCAACATTTCATAAATTGAAAAGTGGTTTTATTTCCAATACTGATTGGGATAATTTCTGATTGTACGCTAAAACATATCCATGTAGAGTGATCTTAAACTTTTCACCAGAATTGAAATGAAGCCTTTTGTAGCCCATATTTTTATATTCTAATTAAATTGCTTGAGCATGCCATTTATTTGAGAATGCATTTGCGAGCTGCTAAATCAGTGTTCTGTACCAAGAACTCTAGGAAAACGATCGAATTCATGTTTTCCAGTAACTTAATTTTTCGCAGACCAAAAGTCGGTCTGTAAATTCTTTGTAATCTTTTGTAAGTCCATAATAGATAGGCATTGGACATAATCGGTTAAGATCATACTAAGAATAGTTAAGAATTAGCCGAGATCTTTGACTTGTAAAGATAGATAAAAACTTATCAAGTAGCGCATTTACACATATAAAAAGATTACCTAGTGAAGTTTTTTTGAGTATTTGCGAAAAATATTTCATATCTATGTGTATATGATAACTAGGCTTATAGAGTTTTAAATGCTTTATATTTTGACTTTTTAGTTTTGCCAGCCTTATTTTATACAAATATTCCAAATATCTATGCGCCTATGTAAACAGCGATCCAGGCCAAAATTAAGATACTACATTGTTCATGAATCTGTATACAACTCTGTCAGCAAATCGTCAAGAAAGAAAAAACGTTTTTATCAAAAAAATGAATGCGGCCGGCTTCATTGATTTGGCGATAGCGCTGTCAGCAAACGATGTGGGATATAGTTGTGATCATCAGGATATATTAGAAAAGAGTTTGTTGTTAAAAATCCTTTATACTAGTATGAAGGATTTTTACCAAAGTGGTTGAAATGAAAAAGCAACTAGTCATACAGATCAAAGAGATTTTTTTCTTTATTCCCTTCCAAGATAAAGCTACACATCATTAGTTGGTTCGTCGATAATCTATACAGATGATCTAGATTCATGTATTGAAGGAATTTATTCTATTTTTTTTGTGATTATACTATCATAGTGAACATGTTGTCCCGCTAGTGCATATTCTATGGTTACAGCTCGATATTATTACAAAATACCAGACTGTAGGAAACCATTTAATAATCTTACTATAAATTCTATGACGAACCCATATCATAAGAATAAATGGTTTAGTTATCTGCGTTGTATGTTGAATAGGTTAACCTTACAGAAGTCAACGAAATAAATAGTCATTGATTTAAAAATATCGTTTAGATGGCATCACTATTTCTTCATTTTCTTCATTGCTTGATAGGCGACAAAATAACATAAATGCATGAAGTGGCATTTTATTGAACTTGATGAAATATTTTTCTTTCTAAACCATTTAAAGGAAAGTGCTATATCTCACATAGGAAAGCTAGAAATCACAGAAGAGGATAAGATAAAAGGAAAGAACGAATCAGTATCCTTATAATCGCAAGAGATTAATAAGGTGTCATATGAGCGATGAAATTCTTTGAGTATTTCATGCAGACTGAATTTGTCGTTTTCTTGAGCTAATCATCGATAAAGAGTCCATTTTTGCTCAGATAAACTTAAATGGTATGAAACCTTTACTAGTAAGCATAAAATTAGTTATTATCAGCTAATAAGCTTGGATAATTATGAGTTATTGGTAAGGAATTCTACATTTAAAATGTGAAGAGTTATTATATCAGCTGATTAAAAGGATGGCTTAGTAGAGATTTCATTGTATATGGTTGTTTTATTTACTTAATTATCTTGCTTGTAGATAAGATAATTTGAAAGCATAACAATTGGAATATAGACTATACAGTGGGCTACAATTTTCTCTGCAAAGAAAAGCAACAAATAACCTTTGCCAATATAGGCAATCATTAACATTATCTCGTTTTTGCCCTTTAGTAAAGGTGAGTTTGAATATGCTATAAATCTAGCTAAACTAAAGTCAGGTTCTTCTTTGCTGCTCTGCAAGTAAAAGATCTAATCTTAGGTAGTGTAGTGGTCTAACAATATAGACTAATCATCATAATATGTTATGCCTCAATTATATCCATAAGTAGACATTTTTGCCATGAACTAGTGCTGTGTGTGCAATGAGACTCTATATAATGATCCGTGATTTAAAAAAGTTATCAAAAACGAAATCACGCAATCTGTCTTTTAGTGTAAAATATTATATTATTGCTAATATGAATTGTGACGCCGAAAAAAGTCTGTCTAATTATAAAATAGACAAATTAGAAACTAATAAAATTTTAATCGAGCTAATTATACTTTTGGATTAGTTGGATTGCCATGTCTTATGTTGTCGCTGCCTGCAAATATAAATTTGCTTTAACAATCTTTAAAAGAAGAAGTCTTGAGCGGCGTAAATTATTAAAATCGTTCGGTGTTACTCTGGTTTTAATTTAATGTGCTAAAGTGAAGGCATGAATAGCACCATTGAAAAGTAGTCAAATTCTTGCAACACTGTTCCAGATTGTTATTATTTTCAATAATTTAATATTTTACCAAATTCAATTCCTGAAATTTACTAAAAATATTTAGTCATGAAATTTAGCAAGATACCTTATGATAAAATTGCTGCTATCGTGCCATGGGGGTTGCTATCAGTGCTGCAATTACTGGTATTATCCGTTATATAAAAAACCAGTAGGCGGTGTGAGGCTATTCAATTATTTCTGTTGAGCTAGCCGCATTGCCAATAATAAATAATATATTAAGCTTGCTAAAAAATAACCTTTTCCTCAATAAAAATCAATGTACACAGGGTATGTTGGTTTTATCCATGACAATTTGGATCTTTCTTTTATTGATAAGGTGTTTGTTATTATGGATGAACAAGAAATACAAACTACTCGTTTGATTATGCAGAAAGAAAGTGTTTTAGTCGGCATATCATTAAGTTCTGTATTGGTGGTCTCGCCATTGCGGTGGCAGTTAAATTAGCAGCAAAACCATGGTTTTAAAGCAAGTATAGTATGTCTTATTGTAATCTTTTTTTGTGGTGAATGGTCATTTAAAATACAGATTTATTTTCTGCTGCCAAATCAATATAATAATTATTATATCGCACAGTTATCTTAATTTACTTTAAAAATTCTTTTTTTGTGTTATAGATCAAAGTTTAGTGTGTATCAAGATGATTTCTTGAAACGAGTTTAGTATTTAAGTCATTAATTATTTCAATAATCGAAATTCATTAAAAAATAAACAAAAAAATTTATAAATAAAACAAAAACTAAGCAAATTATCATGTCTAGCTATAATGTCGATATACATAAAATTTATGATTGATAATGCAGGAAAAACATTTTTCTTTTATTTTTGCTGAAAAGTAATACGCAAATCCAGATTATTTCAGCTAAAATATTTTGGACATTACTAATAAAAATATTAAGTTTGTTGAGGGAAATAATATGTTCCAACAAGAAGTCACCATCACAGCACCTAATGGTCTTCATACTCGCCCAGCAGCTCAGTTTGTTAAAGAAGCAAAAAATTTTTCTTCTGAAATTACACTTTCCTATGATGGCAAATCTGCGAGCGCTAAAAGTTTATTTAAACTGCAAACACTTGGCCTAACTTATGGAACCGTTGTCACTATTTCTGCTGAAGGTGAAGATGAGCAGAAAGCAGTAGAAGGTCTAGTTAAGCTGATGGCCAAATTGAAATAATGACATACTGGCAATATAATATTTATCCTTTATTTTCTAATCTATGGATGTTTTTTTAGGTGATATCTATTTAACTATAAGCATCAAAACATAGTCCTATGAGTTAATTATTTCTCGTCTACTTGTAGTAAGGTAACATTTATGATTTCAGGAATTTCCGTATCACCGGGTATCGCCTTCGGTAAAGCTTTAATTCTTAAAGAAGCGCCAATTATTGTTAATCAAAAGAAAATTTCTGATGACCAAATTAACAGTGAAATTAACCGTTTTATTGATGGGCGTGAAAAAGCAATAGCACAATTAAAAATGATAAAAAAAATCGCAGAAAAAAATCTTGGTGAAGAAAAAGCAGAAATATTTGAAGGGCATATAATGCTTCTTGAAGATGAAGAGCTTGAGCAGGAGATTCTTTCTTCCATAAAAAAAGAGCATAAAACTGCGGATGCAGTAGCTAAAAAAGTGATTGAAGAACAAGCAGCAGCATTAGAAGAATTAAATGATGAATATCTCAAAGAGCGTGCTGCTGACGTCAGAGATATTGGTAAACGCCTATTAAAAAATATTTTAGCTGTACCTATTATTGATCTTGGTTCAATTAGTGAAGAGGTAATTTTAGTTGCGGTAGATCTTACACCATCTGAAACAGCACAATTAAACTTGAAGAAAGTGCTTGGTTTTATTACCGATGGAGGCGGACAAACTTCTCATACTTCAATTATGGCTAGATCATTGGAAATTCCAGCCATTGTTGCCACAAGCAATGCAACTAAGAACATCCAACCAAACGACTATATTGTTTTAGATGCTATTAATAATCATGTTTATCAAAATCCGTCTAATAGCGAAATTAACAAGCTTAAACAAATTAAAGAAGAATATTTACGCGGAAAAAACGAGCTGGCAAAATTAAAAAATTTGCCAGCAATAACTTTAGATGGTCATAAAGTTGAAGTTTGTGCAAATATTGGTACTGTACGTGATCTAGAAAGTGCTGAACGTCATGGTGCTGAAGGTATTGGCCTGTATCGCACTGAATTTCTGTTTATGGATCGCAATAATTTACCTAGTGAAGAAGAACAATTTCAGGCTTATAAAGCGGCTGCAGAAGCAATGGGCCAACAAGCTATTATTATTCGTACTATGGATATTGGTGGGGATAAAGCTCTACCATATATGAACCTCCCGAAAGAAAAAAATCCATTTCTTGGTTGGCGAGCAATTCGCATTTCCCTTTATCACAAAGAAATTCTGCATGCTCAAT
Organism: Arsenophonus sp.; assembly: GCA_046530935.1. GTDB lineage: Bacteria > Pseudomonadota > Gammaproteobacteria > Enterobacterales > Enterobacteriaceae > Arsenophonus. The sequence goes on along the minus strand of JBHEQW010000041.1, from coordinate 4,551 downwards.
TGCGTGCTATCTTAAGAGCATCTGCCTTCGGGCAACTACGTATTATGTTTCCTATGGTCATTTCTGTAGAAGAAATTCGTACATTGAAAGAAGAGCTAGCAATACTTAAACAAGAGTTAATTGATGAAAAGTATGCTTTTGATCAGTCGATTGAAGTGGGGATAATGATTGAAACACCAGCAGCTGCGGTTATTGCGCATCATTTAGCAAAAGAAGTTGATTTTTTTAGTATCGGAACTAATGATCTAACACAGTATACATTAGCAGTTGATCGCGGAAATGATTTGATTTCTCATCTTTATAATCCAATGTCTCCTTCTGTATTAAAACTTATTAAACAAGTTATTGATGCTTCTCATTCAGAAGAGAAATGGACAGGTATGTGTGGTGAGCTTGCTGCTGATGAACGTGCTACAATATTATTACTTGGTATGGGATTAGATGAATTTAGTATGAGTGCAATCTCAATCCCAAATATTAAAAAAATTATCCGAAATGCAAATTACAAAGATGCAAAAATATTAGCAGAACAAGCTATTAATCAACCGACAGCGAAAGAATTGATGGATTTGGTTGAAACATTTATTATAAGGAAAAATACTTTGCTAAAATCATCAACCAACTCTTTACCACCAATAAGAAATAATTAATTAGGAGAAGATCCATGGGCTTGTTTAATAAGCTTAAATCACTTGTTTCGGATGATAAAAATAGCATTGATAATATTGATATTATTGCCCCAATTTCAGGCGAAATTGTTAACATAGAGGATGTTCCGGACGTTGTTTTTGCTGAGAAAATTGTTGGTGATGGCATTGCTATTAAGCCTACTGGTAACGAAATTGTTGCTCCAGTTGATGGTACTATTGGTAAAATATTTGAAACAAACCATGCGTTTTCTATTGAATCAGATAATGGTATTGAGTTATTTGTCCATTTTGGTATTGATACAGTTGAATTAAATGGTGAAGGATTCACTCGCCTAGCAGATGAAGGACAAAAAGTACAAAAAGGTGATTTAGTACTTAAACTTGATCTTGCATTATTAGAAGAAAAAGCTAAATCGACATTAACACCTGTTGTTATTTCTAATATGGATAAAATAAAAGAGCTAACTAAACTAACTGGATCTGTTCTTGTAGGTGATACAGTTATTATGCAGATAAAAAAATAAGCTACTTATTATTACATTTATTAAATTATTTATGAAATGAACTTGTTTATCTATGAAAGGAACTTATTTATCTATTTCTCTGTTTAATAACAAAACTTATGTGATTATAAGCATTTAATTATCTTTAGCTATTAGAAGAGCTAATAGCTGGCGGTTACAAATATTACGTTCCAGTTTGATGCTTCGTGAATCTGTTCTTCATCATTAAATTTAATAATGTTTATCAATAAGCGTCCAGAACATTTTAAATCCTATTTAATTAAATTCTAGATTTTATGAAAAGACTGTAGTAGCTTAAATATTATTATAATGGTTATTTTTATCGAATCATATTTCTTCGCATATCAGCTTCCAAGTTTTACTATCGCAAAAGCTAATTTAATCGGGTTCCTCGTTCTTATTTACTCCAAGTTCGTTCTTGACTGGAAGTCATAGAAGAACAAGCAGTTCTTTTTGATTTTTCTCAACCTTCTTCATCGTTGCAGAATAGATGTTCTGCTGAAAATCTTACCAACAAAACATTAATGGTGTTATTAGCGGCATCATGGCTCTTTGCTAGCAAGACAGACATCTCAGAAGTTCAGCCTTGACTTTTTATTGCATGCTTTTTGAGCGTGAACTACGCACATTAGCTGTTTTGTGTGTTTAATATGGTTGCTGCTAGTTGTGTGAGAATATCTTTTTTGTTGCATTTTAAAAAGGAATAGCACCGTTTCTTTCCTATAAAGTCTATGGAATATGGTTAAGGCAATGTGCTTGCATGCCATTTAGAAGTTTAATCATCTTTGCTTCTTACGATCAATAACCATCTTCAACTGCAACTAGCTCATTAGGTCCATGCTAAGTGATGCTGATAATGATCACTATGAGAATGTGATCATCTTGCTTGATGGAACAAGTATATGGATCAGATATGGATCAGACAAGAAATAAACGTAGCGAGTATCGCTTAAATCATGAAGGTGGGGATCCCATTTCCTGTATCTTTAAGGCATTGCTGTTTCAGTTTTCTGATAGTGCTGCAGAAAAATCAGGTGTTTTTTTGCTGAGAAAAGCACAACTAGTAGATTTATAAAAATTGCTGATGGATACCTTCTTGCCACCTTACAGTTATAGCCATTGTAGGAACTCTTCTACATTTTTTTTACTCTTTAGTTAATGCAGTAGCAAATAGATATTAAAGTATATTCTAATTCTACTGCGACCTCTTGTTCTTAGGCACTTTAATCTTAAGAACCCCTATATCAATAAGTATACTTAGCTTTGGCAAATAAGTGTTACATGTGATATCGTGCTTGACGCCCACCTTGGAGAAGGCTGTGTTTTCAGCATGTTATTGCAGTATCGCTTCAAGTTCACCTTTAATAGTTTGGCTATCAGCTTCCTAGTAACATTACGGATGAGTTCATATAATACGGATCTTTTATTCACAGGTAATATCTAGTTTCGTAGATAGCATTAGGATAGACTTTTCCATTGAAAATTATATCTATATGATTAAAAGCATTTATAAAATAAATAATTTTAATGTAGGCTGCTACCCTCTCTGAAATCCTATACACCAGAAATGAGTATAACTCATCATACCTATCGATAATTATAAATATTAATGAATTTGTTGATGATTACATACATAAATATCTTCTTGCCGAAGATATAATCGTAATAGTATTAACTTGATGCCTTAAAAGCATGTAACTGAGTTACTGCTTTGTTAACCCCTTCATTAAGCAGAATCGGTGTACAACGTATCGCTTCATAAATGGTATCATCGATTAATTTTTGTTCCTGTATGGTAGGTTTATTTAACACAAAACTGACAACTTTATTTTTATCACCAGGATGACCGATACCGATTCGTAAACGGTAAAAATTAGGGTTGTTGCCAAGTTTATTTTGAATATTTTTAAGACCATTGTGCCCGCCATTGCTTCCGCCTAATTTTATTTTTGCGCTTCCTGGTATTAAATCTAATTCATCATGAGCAACAAGAATTTCAGCTGGCTTTATGTGATAAAAGTTGGCTAATGCTAACACTGATTTTCCACTAAGATTCATATATGTTGTTGGTATTAGTAAGCGAATATCGTTATCTGCTAAGTTGATAGTGGTAGTATAAGCAAAGAATTTACTTTCGTTTTTTAGTAATTGATTATGTTGTTTAGCTAATAATTTGACGTACCAGGCACCTGCATTATGCCGAGTTAACGCATATTCAGAATCTGGGTTAGCTAGCCCGACGATTAGTTTTATGTTACTCATAATATTTTTTACTATTATTTAGCAGTTTTAATTAAAGAGTATAGCTTACCTTTTATGATAACTGAGTAGAGAGTTATGCTAATTTTTAGTATATATGATTTTGCAAATGGTGACCTATTCTGCTAATTGATTTTCGTGAATAACTTCAATATTATAAAGAAGATAATATCCTATGAAAAAGTATATCCTACTGGTATCTGCGAAATTATATATTACCAATGATCCATTGCATGAGCTCATCAGTAATGTTGCTAGGAAGCTGAATAGACCACGCTGTTAAAGCTGAGATTGAAGCCATCCTGTAATAACATCTTGAGCACTGCTTTTTAGATTGGCATGTCTGTCCATGCTGTTGTTAGTAACGGTTATTTACCAAGGCGAAGTATACAGACTGATATAGGATATATTAAGATTAAAGTGCCTAATGTCATAAATTGTAGTGGAAATGAAATATACTTCAATAGCTAGTTTTGCTGCTTCTTTAACTGAAGCTCACAAAAAGCGTCGAAGAAGTTGATAGTATGGCTATAGCTCTGCTCTGTGGGCCTCTTGCTAGACAAAAATATCCTACAAGCGCTGATTTTTACGAACCTCTATTGGAGCTTTCCTCTGTAAAAAGCACATGATTTGGTTTTTCAAGTCTAATCATTAGACTAAAACACCAATTAGTAGTTGAATAGCAGAAGTAATAGACTGCATACACGATTTAATCGATAATCGCTATCTTTCATTTTTTGCGTTGATAGCATATACAGTCCTATCAGTCGAGATGATCTGATGGCTTTTACCTATACTGGTTATTATCGGTGTCACTGAATGTGGATATAAGGAGCTCATTGCTTGCGAATATGGTTATCAAGAGTAAGAAGCAAAATTTAGCCAAAATTCTCAATTTATTACGAGAACTTAACTTAATTGTATCTTTCAGGATTGCTACAAAAAATGGTATCCTTTGCTTTTCATCAAATAATGATAAAGATATTCCTGAATATGCAGCATCAACATTGTTGGGTATACAAAAACAGTTAATGAGACTGGTTTTGCTCCTAAAAGGCATATAACTAAAAGTTAAGAATTAAGCTTCCTACTTGCAAGTGTCTGGTAGGAGATAGGAG
>JBHEQW010000040.1:0-7956 GCA_046530935.1 Arsenophonus sp. | reverse complement strand
TTTTAATGCTACTTTATCTTCTAAAGTCTCCTAAGAAAAGCAAGAACAGCCTAAGAAGATTTTACATTCTAACCACACTACCTGATAGGCAAACAACCTTTAATTTAAGAATAGAAAACAGATGCGCGAAGGATTAAAAAAACGGAGCAGAAGCCTGAGACTCATACACTATATTTGCTAATAATTCATTTTTACTATTTTCTATAAGTATTTAATGGATGCCAATGGGACATTGTCTGTTAAGATCAGATAAGAAGCATAGAATATTGGCAGCATGGTCCTTGATTTGTAAAGATAGATAAAATCCATCGATGGGGACGATCATCTATACTTACGAAAAATAGCATTGTGAAGTTTTGTTTACTATTTACTGAAAATATTTCACATCCATCTAAAATAACTAGGGTTATAGCTTTTAAATACTTTTTGGTTCTGCTTCCGAAGAGACTTTCTATCAATTCCACTCAACTTCATTTAAATTTCCTCCTCTTTAAGCTACATAAAGATTGATCTCTAGGCCAAAACAAGATACAACGAGATTCAAGAATTCGCGTGCGATTGTTAGTAGATCGGCAATAGGAAACAAACATTTTTATAGGAAATCGACTAAGAATTCCTAAGCAGATGATATCATCATCGGCAAACAATGCGGAATAATATGCCTGTGATCATCAAGATTATTTTGTTTTTATCCTTTAGAAAATCCAAGTTTAGATATACCATAACACTTAGCTAAAGTAGACATGAGCTCTTTGCTAGCATGAAGAGCAGCAGTGATTTCAGATGTTGTGGTTGCATGACGATAGAGGCTCATCATCATGATATTTTTTCTCAACTATATCAATCAGTAGTCATCTTGATATGAATATAGCTTGGCGAAGAGAGTCTATATAATAATCCGAAAGAAAACAATTAAGTATCATGCTAACCGGCATTACTTCCAATACAGTTAGGTAACTTAAATAATCTTTATTATACCACTTCAATGGTATAAGGATAAAAGTGCAGAATAATAAATACCAGTACCTTACCTTACCATACTTACTTGCAAATAAATAATATGGATAAACTATTTAAGAATTTGCACTTCTGCTTTTAGATTAGAAGAAAACGTTATGACGTAAGGTTAGCAGCATAAAAACTTTTGCCAGTTCACTAACCTTAATGTTTGCTATCATCAAACTATCAAAAAAATAGAGATCATAATAGGCCAGAACACTCGGATAACATTTATCATAGCCGGTAAATTATCCATCATTGCACACCTATGCCAATATAATTTATTCATATCTTTATGCATAACGTACATACATAATTGCAGAGACAATATTTTACTCTATTTTTCACTGCCACTCATCTTAGACATTAATATCTTTTTTTTACAGTAGTTGATGGCTAATTAGATTCATTTGCATATGAATTAAAATTTCTAGTCATTGTCGATAAGCTTTTTTGATTATTTCTCTGCCATAAGGTGGAGTCATGTAAAATGGCAATAGTAATTACCACCGTTAAAGCTAATACTTGATTGTTTTCTGTTTTATGATAACAAATATCATCAATTACAATAGCGAATTTGTCAGCACTGACTTATCCTTTGATAAATAACAATAAACCAATAATTATTAAAGCAATCCATTTTAGCACTATTATTATCTATCTCCCTAACCAAGGATGTGGATTAACTGTTTTACCTTGACGACGAATCTCAAAATAAAGCGAGGAGCGTTGCTGTCCACCAGTACTACCAACTAACGCAAGAGGTTGACCTAAGTGAACATGTTGACCTACATTCACTAATGTAGTCTGATTATAACCATATAAACTCATATCTCCATAACCATGATCAATAACCACCACAAAACCATAGCCTCGTAGCCAATCAGCAAGCAAAACACGACCAGCAGAAATGGCTTTAACCTCTGTTCCTTCAGTGGCATTGATAACCATACCCTTCCAGAGTAATTCATCGGAAATACTATCACCATAATGATGAAGGATCTGGCCATGAACCGGCCACAAAGCCTGTCCAACAGGAGAACCTAAACCTGTTGTACGCGCCATTAAAGCTAATTCATCTTCAGTTGGGAGATAAATAGTTCCTTTTTGCTCTGCTTGCCTTTGTTTTGCTCGAATACCTGCTGCCTCTTTTGCTTCCATTTTTAGCATAACTTTTGCTTCTTTTTCAGCTTTAGCAATTTTATTACGCAACACTATTTCGTTACGTTTCATCACAGCCAAACTTTTTTGATTGGCTTTTAAAGTTGATTCCAATGATAACAGAGTTTTTTTTCTAGCATCCTGCTCAAAATCTAACATTTTCTTTTCTTTATCTTGTTTAGCTAAAATTTTTTTCTGTGCTAATTGCTTTTGTTGCTTCTGTTGCTTCTGTTCAGCAAGTAAAGTGGTTGTTTGCTCCAATTTAATAATTGTTTGCTCTCTAGCAGCATTTAAGTAGGTAAAGTAAGCTAGAATACGATCTTCTCGTTTCCCTTGTTCATCTTTAAATAACAATTCAATTCCTTTTTTTTTGCCTAATCGAAACGAAGTATTAAGCTGCTTAGCTAATAATGATTTATGGATCTGTTTTTGTTGTCCTAAATAGCTAATATTTTTATTTAAGTGAATGAGTTCTTTTTCTAGCTGCGAAAGCTTTTGACGTGTTTCATATAATGCACGGCCAGCAGCAGCGATATTTTTTTCCTTACTTTTCAATTGATCAAGCAAATAGTTTCTCTTGGCTTCCTGCTGCTTAACATTCCTCTCTTTTTCTTTAATATATGATAAAAAATCTTTTAGTTTTACTTTATTATCACTGATAGAATTAGCAATGGTAATCAATGGCCAGATAAAAAATAGCGAAACAAACAGTAACAACTTAACCTCTACTCTCTTTAGTAGAGCCAAAAGGATTAGGATTAAAACATATATGCTGGTATTGTTCATCTTAGTTCAGCATCCTGAAACAATATCAGTTAAAATTATTGACAATAAGTATGTATAATTAGTAATTATGTCTACTTCTTTTAATATGAATAATAAAGAAATTTAATTTCTTTATTTATGCAATAAATCATAAAATAAGGCTATCTTAGCAAAGATTATTAGTGGAAATCTCTTCTACCGTATGAAGGATTCTCGTTACATAGGCTGCCATAAAAAGCAAACACTCATACAGATCAAAGAGACTCTTTCATCACTCTATATCAACATAAAGCTGCATTTCATTAGTTTGCTTACCTACAATGCGTAGAATGATGTCAATTCATACATTAAAGTAAGTTAGTACACTTTATCCTCCACATATTGTCACAATGAAGATGTTGTCATCTAAAAACATTTATATTAGAATTACAATGATATTGTTGAGAAATCCGCAGATTGCAGGAAAAAATTTAAGAATTTTACTGGAAGTCCTCTAGCTAGGTGACTTTATCAGAAGGATAAATGCTTTAGTTATCCTACGATTTATGTTTAATAGCTTGATTTATATGAGTTACTAAAATAATAAATAGGCATTAATTTAAAAACAATGCTTAGATAACATCTGTGCTTCCTTTGTTATCTGTAATAGCTAACATAAAGACAGCAACTGCTTTATTGAACTCAACGAAATATTTTTCTGAATCCTTTAAAAGGAAGCATTATATCTCACATAGGAAAGCTAAAAAACAAAGAATAGACGGATATAAAAAAAGAATGAATCGTTGTCTTAATCGTTAAAGATTAACATGCTCATATGAATGGGCACATTCTTGAAGAATTTAACACAGTGTGTGTTAGCCATTTTTTTATCTGATCATCGATAAATAGCCCATGCTTTTCTTAAATATAGATATAATATAGATATAATGATGCAACCATTTGCAAATAAGCATGAAATTACTTTTCCTTACTACTTAAGTAAGATTGGATAATTATAGAGTTATTGGTAAGTAATCCAATATTCAAAATACGAATAGTTATATAATGGCAGATTAAAATGGATAGCTGAATAGCTATCATTCCACATCTGATATACATGATATAAGGTAGTTTTATTTAGCAAATTATTTGTCCTTGAGAAGGTTATTTGAAACTAATAACAATTGAAATACAGATATAGCTACTTGCTTTACTTAGCAAGTAAAGCAATAATTTTTGCTAACATAGACCTAAAATCATCAATTGTTATTTATTGAAATTACTTTCATTAAAGTACTTTTTAAGTGGGATCAATTAAGAGATGCCACGCTAAAAATAGCGCCAGCATAAACTCTAATTTACAAAAAATCTCCTTATTTATGCAAATTAGCTGTAATTGCACAGCGACAAATGTATACTTTACCACCTAAATTTATCTATTAGTAACTACTAGGAGTATATTATACCTAACATGATGCAAGAAATCATGCAATTTATTATACGACATCCAATACTTAGTTTGACTTGGACAGCTTTATTAATAGCTGTAATTATCTTAATCTTTAATGGCCTATTCACAAAAACAAAAAACATCACCAGTTCTCAAGCGATACAATTAATTAATAAAGAAGAAGCGATCACTATTGATTTGCGTTCCAGTGAGCATTTTCGTAAAGGACATATTATTGATTCAATTAATCTAACTCCATCAGAAATTAAAAGCAATAATATCCAAAAATTAAAAAAACATAAGCAAAAACCTATTATTGTTGTCTCAGCTAATGGTATAGAAGCATCTAAACCTGCTAAACAACTGCTGCAATATGGTTTTAACCGTGTCTTTATTCTAAAAGAAGGAATTAACGGGTGGTCTAGCAAAAATTTACCTCTAGCTAGCAGCAAAAAGTAATTCATCAGATCAAAAATAACAGCAATTATATTTATATGATTCAATGCTATAAGTACATTCAAATGGTAATTAATATTATGTTAAAAAAAAGTCATTAAGAGATTGGATTCCAGATCTAACGAATTTATACTAAAGATATTTTATTTGAAACACCAAGTGCCACAAACATTTTTCAGAAAGAATGGCAACCAAAAATCAAATTAGATTTAGACACATCCTCTATTGAATTAGCTGAACATGTTTATGAAGTTAGATTACTCATTACTGTTATAACTAGGGTTGCTGATGAAACAGCTTCCTGTGTGAAGCACAACAATCAGGTATTTTCTATGTCGATAGTATCGAGAAGAAAGCAAAATAGCTCATTGTTTATGCGCTTACTGCCACAAATATTTTATTTCCCTATGCGCGTGAATGTGAATGTATTACCAATTTAGTTAGCCATGGAACTTTTCCTCAACTAAATTTAGCACCCGTTAATTTTGATGCATTGTTTATGAATTATCTAAAACAACAGCATCAGCATACTGCCCAAACTAAAAATTTAGCAACTCATCAGGGAACTTAATGAAAACTGTTTCGATGACAGTTATCGGTGCCGGCTCTTATGGCACCTCATTAACCATTACACTTGCTCGTAACGGCCACCGTGTTTTACTTTGGGGGCATGATCCTCAGCATATTAAAAAATTAAAAGAAGAGCGCTGTAACCAAGCATTTTTACCTGACATTCCATTCCCAGATAATTTGTTACTTGAAACTTCTCTGAAGACAGCAATAAACGCAAGTCACAATATATTGATTGTTATACCAAGCTATGCTTTTAATCAAGTTTTGCAAAATATTCAACCTTACTTAACGCAACACTCGCGTATTATTTGGGCAACAAAAGGACTAGAACACGGTACTGGTCGTCTATTACAAGAGGTTGCTACCGAAATACTTGGAGATAAAATTCCACTCGCTGTTCTTTCCGGTCCAACCTTTGCTAAAGAAGTGGCTGCCGGATTACCGACAGCAATTGCGGTAGCTGCTTCCAATATAAAATTTACTGAAGAGCTACAGCAACTTTTCCATTGTGGTAAAAATTTTAGAGTTTATAAAAACCATGATATGATTGGTGTTCAGTTAGGTGGAGCGATCAAAAATGTAATTGCAATTGGTGCAGGCATCTCTGATGGCATGGGATTTGGTGCTAATGCTCGCACAGCGTTGATCACAAGAGGATTAGCTGAAATCAGCCGCTTAGGGATAGCTATGGGTGCCAATCCATCCACATTTATGGGAATGGCTGGCTTGGGGGATTTAGTTTTGACATGTACCGACAATCAATCGCGTAACCGCCGCTTTGGAATGATGATCGGCCAAGGGATGAAAACTGAAGAAGCAGAAAAAAAGATTGGTCAGGTTATTGAAGGTTACTTCAATACCAAAGAAGTCCGTGCATTAGCGCAACGTGTTAGCGTAGAAATGCCAATTACCGAGCAAATCTATCAAGTTCTATACGCTAATAAAAATGTACTCGAAGCAGCAAATACATTACTTAGCCGCGAAACAAAAGATGAAACTAAATAAAATAATATACCTTTGCTTCTTAGTTAATTAAAATAGCACATTTTAAATATATTAAAAACAGAAAATTAAGGAAATTTGAACGATAATAAAGCAAAAAGATGAAAGTTCTACCAATTTACGAACTAATATTATGCAGTTTTTTCATGCTACACACTTCTTAAATATAATAATCTTCATAATCAACTTAGCTTATATCATGTCAAATAAGTTAGCTAGACTCCAAAATGGCAGTAATTGGTATTCCAGAGAATATATAAGCTGCTTATAAAAAATATAAATAAATGATCGCTTAGGCTGCTTATGATCTTAAGGCTATCCTCGTGCAAACTAATTTAGTAATCGACAAATATTTAATCCATTTTTTATATTTAAAAGGCTTGCATTCTATACAAACTTATTGCATTGCTCACTAGAGCTATGAAATGTAGATCTTAAAAGATTAGCAACTTATATCTGAAATCACATATCCATCTCTTTTTAGTTGATATCTATCCTATAGCTAGTATTGGTTATAGTATTAATTGAACTAGTCAACACTTATTATTATAAGTAAAACAGCTATATAGTTAAAAATAACTTTTTGATATTGCGATCAATAACACTTGTTGGAACCAGCAAAACAGGCAAGAAACGTAATCCTAAAGTTTATAAAGGCGTAATAATCAGGATAAGTGCAAAAATTTTTGACGATATAAAAATTAGCAATGGTGCTAAAAATCTACGATGGTTCATTCAGTAGTGCTGGACGCTGTAGCAGCTCACATTACCGCGGAAGAAGAGTGGCAGAGCACAAAGCTGGAACAACCAAAGAGCAAAAACCTTAATTGAATATGAATTAAAATTTTAGTAATTCAATACATGATTTTAATAATTGTATCTAACTATTCCATCAATCTGTGATGAATAAAACTACTCACGTAACAATGCGCAGAGTTATTAGTAAATCTGATAATATGCATAGCCAGGCTATAAGATCCGCCATGATATACCTTATTGAATCCGTTCTGCATCATTAAATTATGAGTTGTTACCATCAGAGTTATCAGGTTAAATTCCATTAACAGGTTCCAGATTTTCTAGGCAAGCTGTAACAGCTTAAATATCATTTAAATTGTTATTTTTTAGAACTGCAGTTCTTTTGAGCTGCATGTTTATACCATCAATCATAACTGTCGAAAAAATCAATTCAATCAAATTCATTGTTCTTATTTAACCGATACAGTGCTCTGATAGAAAGTCCTAGAATGCCAGAAGTTCTTCTCAATCTTTCTCTAGTATTTTCATCGCTGCAGTATATCTTGCTGAAAATCTTACAACACAAAACATCAACACCTTTATTATCGGCATCTTGGCTCTCTGCTAACTAGACAATCCTGCAGCTAAGTCTTAACTTTTTGTTGCATGCTTTTTTTGAGTGAAGGCCAGAGCATTATCTGTTTTGTGTACTCAATAGCAGCGTTTGTACTGCGTATCAGTGAATATCTTTGCTATTGCATTCCAAAAACCAATGGCAGACACTCTCCAGCAGCAATCCTTGGAGATACGGTTAAGCTACGTGCGCTTGCATA
>JBHEQW010000039.1:0-21725 GCA_046530935.1 Arsenophonus sp. | reverse complement strand
TTTGGCGAAATATTTCAGATGATCCGCGAGGCTCTAATACTAAAGCAGGTGAACCTACTTATGACAAAGCCTATGCCGATACCAGATTATGGATAAAAGAAGGTTTATTAGATTATATAGCCCCACAGATTTACTGGCCTTTTGCCAGAGAAATTGTGAAATATGATGTGATTGCAAAATGGTGGGCTAATGTGGTGAGATCAACTAACACTAAATTATATATTGGAATAGCATTATATAAAATTGGAGTGCCATCTCAAGCTGAACCTGATTGGTCTATTGACGGTGGTGTCCCAGAGCTAAAAAGACAACTAGATCTTAATGATGAATTACCTGAAATAAAAGGTGTGATCCTATTTAGAGAGGGACTTATTCAGTTTCCGCAAACGGAAGAGGCAGTAAAATATCTTAGATCTCGTTGGCATAGATCAGTCCAATAAAGTTATTTACTCTTTTTTTTAATAAAAACACATTTAATATTTGATATTTTTATGAATTAAAACTAAAAATATTATTTATTAAATAATAAGTATTAAAGAATAATAGTCGCACGCGTTATTAGCAAATCTGGTGATATATGACGATTTCATGAGCTTCGCTTTGCTCTCTGATGCTTCATGAATCTGTTTTCCATCATAAAATTGAATCTTATTTATAAACAAAAATATAACATGTCAAAAATCCCATTAGCCGATCCAAACTTTTCTGATTACACAAAATTAAGCTTTAAATTCCATTGAAAGATTTGTTTTTTTTGAAGTAAACTTCTTCACGCATCGGCTTGTATAGCCTCACTGTCAAAAAAGCTGACTCAATCAGATTCCTAATTTTTATTTACGGCAAAGTGAGCTGATCTGAAGTCGTAGAATGCAAATAGTTCTTCTCGATCTTTCTTCAGCTTCTTCATTACTGCAGGATACTTCTATGAAAACCTTGCAAACAAAATATAAAAGATTTTATTAACAGTGTCATGACTCTCTCTGGTACCCGAAGATATGGCTGGCAAGCTCACAAGCTCACAGACTTAACTTTCGGTTTCATGCTATTTGTAGAATGTCTGAAGTCAGCATGTTAGCTATTTTGTACAGCTAACAGCCTTGGTGCTGTATATCCATAAATATTTTTGCTATTGCATTCCAAAAACCAAGGTCACACCGTATATGCAACTAGCAAGCCTGAGAGATATAGTTAAGCTGCCAGCAAGCTTGCAACCTATTAAAAAATTCGGCTTAGTTCGATTTTAAGTCTGAATAATCATCTTTGTTCGAAACTAACTTCTTACGTCAATGCTCAGTGATGCCGATAATGGTAGCAAGTAAATGCAATCACATTATCTAATAGGAAGCATTTATGCATCTCCTAAAAAATAAGCGTAGCACGTATCGGTTAAAAACTACGAAACATCATTCCATGTTCTTTCTTCAAGCTATTGCTTTTTCAGTTTCCTTATAAGTACTGATACTACCCAGAGAGACAATCTTCTTTTTTAACTAGAAGCACACCACAAACCATGGCCTTCCTAAAAATTACAGATAATATACCTCGCAGACACGCACAAACTATGATAGCAAATTCTCTTCGACATTTTTTTGAATCCTTCATATAAGGCGATAGCAAAGAGATATTGAAGAATATGCCGTTACTACTGTGATCCATGCCTGAGATTAAGCAGTTTAATCTAAAGCATCGCCAATACTATAGTTTGCATAGTTCTTTGCGATAAATAACAGTTACGACGTCCCATAATAGAGGCATATGGACCTACCGCTCGCTATAGTCCAACAAAGTTGGCATTCAGCATATTGTGTCGCAACCATATATGTATCTTTTAAGCTTAGGCTTCAACGACTGTGGTTATCAAAGCTGCTTCTAGCCATTAGAATAGATGAGTTCATACAATGGATCACAGGTAATATCTAGTTTCTTAGATACCTATAGTGTAGACTTTTTCATCCAATATCATCTCTCTCTATTGTTGAAGTCATTTACAAAATCAATCAGCATGATAGTGGCCAAAATCTCCGCAAAACCATATACAGCAAAAATGAGTATAATAACTCAATAGCAGAAATATTTTTAATTTGCGATCATTGTTTATAAATATCGACAACTATTCACTTAAGCAACAACATTTAAGTTGGATATAAAAAAAATAAAAATGTTTGATTTATTAGTTTGATATATATGCTTAGTTCTGTGTACTGCTGCAAAGAATTCTTAAGAAGTTGATAAAATTTTAATAAAATTAATCCTATTTTTATTATCGCTCAGAAGATGAGATTAGCTGGCAGAAAAGAATATGTTCAAAACAAAAAAACACTGCCAGATCTATTTTATCTTAATGGATTAAAGAAATTAGAGGTAATAATCAGCTATTGTGTGGTAATGGCTATACAGATTAAATTTACCCTAAATTGCGCCAACTTAGTTGATCAGATTACTGGATAGATATGCCGTCTACTCCTTATGTATGAAAGAGTATAGCACTACTATTATTAATTTCATTAATAGTCAATGAATATATTGATCAGAATTAAAATGAAGGAATATAAAAACCTTTGTTGATGGTAATTACACAATCAATTTGATGTTAATGGCTTTAGCTGAATTATTTACCCAGAACTAACTTGATTGGAGTGTGATAGCGTATTCCAATTCCAATATAAGTTATCACAGGTAGAATTTTAGTTATAGATACGTGCGTAATATGTATAATTTTTTACTAAAAATTGGTTAGTTACATTTTCAGATTGGGTAATTAACTGAAAAATCCAGTATTGACTACTTTATCAATAAAAAAAGCTTCTTTGCAAGCTTATTATTGCTTTTCTGATAGAAAAATTTATAGCTAGATCTATATTTTAATTGTTGTGCTTTCAAACAATCTTTCTACTGGCAAATAATTTTATAAATAAAACGACTACTCCTACACACTATGGAAAGCTACTTAGCCATCATTTTAATCAGCTGATTATATAACTGTTTATATTTTGAATATAAAATTCATTACCAATAACTCTATGATTATCAATCCTTATTAGGCTATAATAACTAATTTTATGCTTTCTGGCAAAAGTTTTATATCATTTAGATTTATACAAGCAAAGAATAGACTCTTTATCGATGATCAGCTCAAGAAAACGGATAATATACTCTGCATTAAACTCTTCAAGAATATCATCGTTCACAAATGACACTGTAGATCTCAGGTAATTTTAAGAGAGAGCTTCGTTCTTTCCTTTTGTCTCCTATCCTCTCCTGCGTTTTCTAGCTTTTCTGTCTTGGATATAACACTTCCCTTTAAAAGGGTTAGGAAAATCTTTCATTGACTTCAACAATGCCACTTAGTGCATTTATCTTGACTTGTGGACAATGAAGCAATCAAGAAGTAGTGATGCGTAATCTAAACGCTATTTTTAAATCAATACCTATTTTTTTGCTAACTACTGTAAAGTCAACCTATTCAAGATATTTCGAAGATAACTAAAGCATTCATCTTTGTAATGTAGTTTTAGGAGCTGACACTTACAGTAAGATTATTAAATCTTTTCTGCAATCCAGGATTTTGCAATGATATCGCTTGTAAGACTAAATGAATATCCAAAACGGACAAAACATCTTCACTGTAACAATATGCGCAGAATATAAACTGAAATGAGTTGCTTCAATGCATGAATCCCACATCATCTGATAGATTATAGCCGAAGCAACTAATGAAATACAGCTTTATATTGGAATTGGAGTGTAAGAAAAGAATCTCTTTGATCTGTATTTTTCTGTTTGCTTTTTATAGAAGCCTTCTGTAACGAAAATCTTTCATACAGTATAAAGGATTTCTCAAACAACCTTTTCTAAGATTAGGACATAGATAAACAGCTATCTAATAGTCAAAACCGCTAGGAATAGGTGTTATTATCAAATTTCATCTGCACATAATAATTGAGTTTACATTCTTCCTAATTGGCGTCAATTAACTATTCAAGAGTTAACGATTTCTGCAGATATAGTAATATGCACAATTAACTCTCTCTCGTAGAGTTAAAGTAAATTAAATATGAAACTAAAATATTTATCCGTTTTTAGTGGGTTATATAAGGGATTTGTTTTTAGAGAGAAGAGATTTGAGGAAGCGCCACTCACTACCAGCCGGAATCTTTTTTAGAGGCATATATTAAAATTATCATAAAAAACCAGATTTTTATTAGATATAAAAATCTACAATTTAAATATAGAGCTTTTATTTTATCATTTAAAATTAAATATCTATATTTTCTGCTTTTAATCCGTTTTCTTCAATAAAGGCTCTGCGTGGCTCAACCGCATCACCCATTAGTGTGCTAAATAATTGGTCAGTTGCAATGGCATCTTTAATGGTTACACGCATCATACGACGGGTATCAGGGTTCATTGTTGTTTCCCATAATTGATCTGGATTCATTTCGCCTAATCCTTTGTAACGTTGAACCATCAAGCCACGGCGTGATTCTTTTGATAACCAATTAAATGCATCTTCAAAGGAAGAAATAGTCTGACGACGATCACCTTTTTCAACATACGCGCCATCCTCAATTAGATCTCCTATCAGCTGACCGATTTTAGTAATCCGTGCATATTCAATACCATGAATAAAATTGAAATCCAGATGATAATTTGTATCAACGCCATGGGTTCTAATACATAAAACAGGTTCAAATAATTGGCGGTCAGAATTTTCATTAATATGATATCTATAAGTACTAGCATGTTTTTCATTATTAGCTAGGCGATTAACTAGCAAGTTGATCCAATTTTCTACTTTTAATTTATCTTTTAAATCATCTTCTGCCAATATAGGTAGATAAATAAGATTATTTAACAAAACAAATGGATAGAGTCGCTCTAAACGTTTAATAATTTTCTGAGCAGCATTATATTCAATGATTAATTTCTCCAATAGCTCACCTTTTAATGGTGGAGTATTATTGTTAATATAGATCGAGGTATTATCTAATGCAATTGAAATTAAATATTTGTTCATAGCCTCATCATCTTTAATATATTGTTCTTGCTTACCTTTTTTTACCTTATATAAGGGTGGCTGAGCAATATAGACATGGTCTCGCTCGATAATTTCTGGCATTTGACGATAGAAGAAAGTTAATAACAATGTTCGAATATGAGACCCGTCTACATCAGCATCAGTCATGATAATAATGCTATGATAACGTAATTTATCAGGATTATATTCATCACGACCTATACCACAGCCTAAAGCTGTTATTAATGTGGTGACTTCCTGCGATGAGAGCATTTTGTCTAAACGAGCTTTTTCAACATTAAGAATTTTACCTTTTAACGGTAAAATTGCTTGATTTTTTCGGTTACGTCCCTGTTTAGCAGACCCGCCTGCTGAATCACCCTCCACTAAATAAAGTTCAGATAAAGCAGGATCACGCTCCTGGCAGTCAGCTAACTTACCTGGCAAACCTGCTAAATCAAAGGCACCTTTACGGCGAGTCATTTCACGCGCTTTACGGGCAGCCTCTCGAGCACGGGCTGCGTCAATAATTTTGCTAATAATGATTTTAGAGTCATTAGGATTCTCTAATAAATATTCAAAGAGTTTATCATTCATTAATGTTTCAACAACGGTTTTTACTTCAGAAGAAACTAGCTTATCTTTTGTTTGTGAAGAGAATTTTGGATCAGGAACTTTAACTGAAATGACAGCAATTAAACCTTCACGGGCATCATCACCAGTAGCGCTAACTTTGGCTTTTTTATGATAACCTTCTTTATCCATGTAACTGTTCAACGTACGTGTCATTGCCGCACGGAAACCAGCGAGGTGAGTTCCTCCACCTCGCTGAGGAATATTATTGGTAAAGCAATAAATATTTTCCTGGAAACCGTCATTCCATTGCATGGATATTTCTACATTAATACCATATTTTTCCTCTGAAAAATAAAAAACATTTGGATGAATCGTGGTTTTATTCCGGTTTAAGTATTCTAGAAAAGCTTTTATTCCACCTTCATTATAAAAATAATCTTCTTTATTATCACGTTTATCAATTAAACGAATGGATATGCCGGAATTGATAAAAGATAGTTCGCGTAGCCGTTTTGCTAAAATAGCATATTCAAATTCAGTGATGGTTTTAAATGTTTCTAAGCTTGGCCAGAAACGAATATAGCTTCCACGTTCATCAGTTTCTCCGGCAATCGTTAAAGGTGCTTGTGGGATACCTAATTTGTAAGTCTGTTCATGTATTTTTCCATCGCGACAAATCTCTAACTCTAACTTTTCTGATAAGGCATTAACAACAGAAATGCCTACACCATGTAAGCCACCAGAAACTTTATAGGAATTATCATCAAATTTGCCGCCAGCATGGAGAACTGTCATTATAACTTCTGCAGCAGATATGCCTTCTTCTTCATGAAGATCTGTTGGAATACCTCGGCCATTATCAAGAACAGAAATGGAGTTATCGGTATGTATAGTTACGATAATATCTGTACAATATCCTGCCAAGGCTTCATCGATAGCATTATCAACAACTTCGAAGACCATCTGATGAAGGCCTGTCCCATCATCAGTATCACCGATATACATACCTGGACGCTTACGTACAGCGTCTAGTCCTTTTAATACCTTGATACTTGAAGAGTCATATGTATTCGACATCAACGTTTCTCGCTAATTTCTGATCCAATGGTTAAATTTCAATTTTGCCATATTTTACGAAAAACATCCTGTTATTTGCATATAACATAGTTTTAACTTTTGCGACTTTAATCGCGATAGATAACAAAGACGTAAACTTAAGTTTTTTATAAGCTGTTCTGCTAATAACTAACGCTGATTATCCTTATCTAACTAATAAGCAAAATCATCTAACAGATATAAGCATCGTTGTCAATTTTATTGAGCAAAACATTCACCTTGTACTAAATTTAATGCGTACATTAATAATTTTAACTGCCAGCTAGAGATTGGATATTTTCAACGTCAATCCCTCCCTGGCGAATCTATAAGTCAGCTTTCTGTGGTCTTAAATACAACATAAATAACCATTAAGTAATCTTCAAATTGCCTTACTAGAATACATAAATAATCGGTTTCTTCATTTCTTTCTCGTTGAAATGAAATGCTAAGTAAAATTCATGTAAGGCCTGTTAGAAGTTGTTTTCAATATCTTTATCTTTCATAATACCTATAATATAACTGACTACTAATTCACTTATTTTATTGACCATAGGGATAAAAGTCAATAATCCAAATGACAAAAAGCTCATTATAACTTGTTACATCGCCTAATACTGCATTTAGGTTGTGCTTTAATATCCATTAAAAATCAGAACAGGACAAAAAAAAATAGTTTCAGTATATAAAAATCTCTCAATCAAGAAAAGCTTGGCGATATTTTTTATAAACATACAATTTAATATGGTAAAAAACCTTCAACAATTATGAATTGCATTTATAATTATTTAGCTAAATCAGTAATTTTATGCCAATTGCTTCTTTTATGCCAATTGCTTACATTAATGCAAATTTTATTTTGCAGTTACTGTCTTTACTTAGTCTCAAAATTAGTTCACGTAATTTGCCATATCTATAAAGGAATAAAACGACCATGTTAAAACAAAATTCTTATTCTTAATGAGAAATAAGGCCAATAGTACTTAAATGCTACGGAAAGCCTATACCATCTCCTTAATGTCTTATCTTACTTTAAGAATACCAATTTATCTATTCCTATTTTATCAAATTCAACAAATTAAAATCACTTCTAATACTAGATCTGCACTTTCTATATTACAAAATTATAAAAGTCGCGGATAAATAAACGCAAAAACATCATGGAATTTGAATATTACAAACGCATTGGCATAATAACATAAGCTGCCGAATTACTAGCCATATTTTCGATTTGTACACTTGAATTTGAATCAGTCAACAATAAATTAACCTGTTCACATTTTAATGTATTTAATACATCTAGAATATAAGTGACATTAAAACCAATTTCTATCATCGGGCTTTGATAATTGACGTCAATAATTTCTTCTGATTCTTCCTGTTCTGGATTCTTTGCAGTAATTCTAAGTTGATTTTTAGTTATATAGAGGCGTACACCGCGAAATTTTTCATTTGATAAAATAGCAGCGCGTGAAAATGCTTGTTTTAGTTTATTACAATCCGCTGTCAATGTCTTATCTGGATTTTTGGGTAGCACACGTCGGTAATCAGGGAAACGCCCATCAACAAGTTTTGAAGTGAAAATAAAATTACCAATATGAGCTCGGATATTATTGCTGCCAATCTGTAATTTAAGTGACTCCTCGCTACTATCTAGTAATCGCATAAATTCTACCACCCCTTTTCGAGGAACAATAACTGAATGAGTTGGTAAATCCTTATTAATATTAAGCGAACAGACTGCCAAACGATGACCATCGGTAGCGACAGTGCGTAATTCTTTACCTTCAGTTTCAAATAGCATGCCATTAAGATAATATCTTACATCCTGATGTGCCATTGAAAACTGGGTAGCCTCAATTAAACGTTTTAATGTTGTTTGCTGGAGTTTAAATTCAACTTCACTTTGCCAATAGTCTAAATTTGGAAAATGAGCAGCAGGGAGAGTAGAAAGCGAAAAACGACTACGGCCAGAACGGATAAGTAGACGCTCTCCTTCAAGAGTAACGTTGATTTCTGAGCCATCTGGTAATCCACGCCAGATATCAAAAAATTTACGGGCAGGCACCGTGATTGAACCATTTTCAGCCTTTTGTGTTAATGTTACCTTTGCAACCATTTCTACTTCTAAATCGGTACCAGTTAATGAAAGTCTTTTTTCACTTACTTGCAGTAATAAATTACCTAAGATAGGTAATGTAGGCCGCCCACCAAGTGGTCCAGTGACTTGTTGCAGTGGTTTGAGTAATTGTTCACGTTCAATAGTAAATTTCATATCATTAAGATGATAATGTTCTGATTAAGTTAGAAAAATCCTCTTTTATATCATGCCTTTCTTCACGTAATTGCTCGATTTTTCGGCAAGCATGGAGTACGGTTGTATGATCGCGTCCACCAAAGGCATCGCCAATTTCTGGCAAACTATGATTTGTTAGCTCTTTTGCTAATGCCATTGCCATTTGCCTTGGACGTGCAACAGATCTAGAACGGCGCTTAGATAACAAATCAGCAACTTTAATTTTATAATATTCAGCAACTGTCTTTTGAATATTATCAATAGTGACAAGTTTCTCTTGTAATGCCAGCAGATCTCGTAATGCTTCGCGAACAAAATCAATGGTAATCGCACGACCAGTAAAATTAGCATTAGCAATAACTCGATTCAATGCCCCTTCTAGCTCTCGAACGTTTGATCGTAAGCGTTTGGCAATAAAGAAAGCCACTTCATTAGGTAATTGGATATGATTTTCATCCGCTTTTTTCATCAGAATAGCAACACGTGTTTCCAACTCTGGTGGTTCAATTGCAACCGTCAATCCCCAACCAAAACGAGATTTTAGTCGATCTTCAACCCCATTAATTTCTTTAGGATAGCGATCTGAAGTCAAAATAATTTGCTGGTTACCTTCTAGTAACGCATTAAATGTATGAAAAAATTCTTCTTGAGAACGCTCTTTATTAGCAAAAAACTGAATGTCATCAATTAATAATGCATCTACAGATCGATAATAGCGTTTAAAATCTTCAATAGCATTATTTTGTAACCCTTTTACCATATCTTGGACAAAACGCTCAGAATCCATATAAACTACTTTTGTATTTGTTTTATGCCTGATAATGTTATTACCCACGGCATGAAGCAGATGAGTTTTACCTAATCCAGTACCACCATAAAGAAAAAGTGGGTTATAAGCTCCACCAGGATTATCTGCTACTTGGCTAGCAGCAGCTCGAGCAAGTTGATTTGACTTACCTTCGACAAAGTTATTGAAAGTATGCTTATGGTTTACATTTGAACGATATGTGATTTCATGTTGAACTTGTGTATTATCCCAACCATGGTGTATTGCTGAATTTATTTGTGTCACAATAGTTTTATTTGATGCTGCATGCGTTAAAACTCCGCTTTGTGCTATTTTTGGTTTATTACCAACTTCAAATTTCAATACGGGTACATCAGAACCGCAAAAATCACTCAATAATTCATTAATATTATTAATGTATTTATCTCTTACCCAATCTAATACAAAGCGGTTAGGGGCATAGAGTGCTAATGTATTATTACTCAATTCTGCCTGGAGAGGGCGTATCCACATACTGAATTCTGTGGCAGGTAACTCATCCTGCAATCGAGCAAGACATTGCTGCCAAAGTGAAAATAACACGACGGAATCCCCTAAAAAAACAAGACTAATAAAAAAATTATTAAACTTAATATGTAATAAAAACTTTTAATACCCAAGAAAAGATTTACTGAAAATTTGCATGATACATGATAAATTATATCAGACTTGTATAAGCTCTGATCTTAAGATCACTACTATAGATAATAACGCAAAATTTAAATAAGATCCTTATTCTTTTAGAATAGTTTTAGCACTTTTTATCCCTACAGGATAAAAATTTAAGATTAAGATGTATAAAATAAATAAAGAATCAAAGATAATATTAGCACATTATATTGGATATATATAACACCTAGTAAGAGATAACCTTAGATCAAACTTCGCAATTAATTATCACATATAAGGATGATAGTATGATTTTTGAATAATTCATGTTTAAACCTTGAATCAATTTCTTACAGACTGCAATAAAGTTTTACTGCCTAATATTGATTAGGATAATTCCTGATTGTACAGCTACGCATATTGATGCAGAGTGATCTCAAACTCTTGACAAAAACTGAAATTATGGCTTCACATCCCATCTTCTATCCACCGATCAAATCGATTAACCACCATATTATTCGTTTTAGAGGATGCATCGGTAACCCAAAAGTTGGTATTTTATACCAAGTTAAGCTCTGTACACAAATGCTCAAATTCATATTTTTTGCTAACTGAACATTTTTATAAACCAAAAAAGCGATCTGTGAATTATTTGCCATTGTCTTATAAGTGCCAGAGGATACCATGCGAAACATTAGGTTAAGATCACGTAAGAAGGGTCTAGCATTGGGTACAGTCTTGGACTTGTAAAGACGGACAAAAACCAATCCTAAGTGGAGCGATCTATACTAATGAAAAGATAACCTTGTGAAGTGATGATAACTATGCTAGTAGTTTTTTTAAACGCTTTATGCTTCAGCTTTAGATGGATGATTATATAAGACTTCCTGCTTCATTTCAATAAAATCCCACACTTCATACCTGCATAAAAAGCGATCTAGGCCAAATCAAGATACAACCTGGGTTCAGGAATTTACGTACAGGATGACAGCAGATCAACAAGAAAAAGAAAAGGTTTTTACGGGAAAATAACTACAGGTCCCTAAGCTGAGTGACAGCATCGTCAACAAACGATTGGAAACATGGTTGTAATCATCAACATCATCTCTTTTTTCTATTTTAACAAGGATAAGTTCGGAGATATACCATAACGCTTAGCAAAAGCAAATCCAGGCTCTTTGCTAGCCCTTAGTAAGAAGAGCTATGATTTTAGCTGTTGTAGTTGCCTGATGATAGAGAATAATCATCATGATATTTTCCATTAACTATAGCCATCAGTAGCCATCTTGCTATAAATATCTTGTACAACAAGAGTAATATACTACCATTAACCAAACAATTAGTCTCTATTTTAAACAAAATAATTTTTTGATCTTTTAATGATCCTAGAAATTTCTATTTCCATGAGAATTTATATAATTTTGTATTTTATGTTTGATATATCATCATTTTTCAATTTTCTTGTAGTACTTGGCAAGTAAAGAAAAGTAGAGTATTCGTTTAAGTTTTATCGTAACTAATGATAGCAAAAGCATCAAATTTATATCCTGCATTGCGTAATATTAGATATTTTATTACAATGCTGGCTCTTTTGCTATTATTTGTATTAGAGTTGTTACGATTGAATATATCATATTTTTTGTTGTCCACTGATCAACCATGAATTACTAAATCAATAATAATTATTTTATTAAGTTAGGTAGAAATCGCTATGAAACGCACTTTTCAACCGTCTGTACTAAAACGTAACCGTTCTCACGGTTTCCGTTCTCGTATGGCCACTAAAAATGGTCGTCAGGTTTTAGCTCGTCGTCGTGCTAAAGGTCGTGCTCGCCTGACAGTTTCTTCGAAGTAATAATCCTATCAAAGTGGTTACGCTTTCTTTTCCTAAGAAATTAAGATTATTAACTTCTAGGCATTTTGATTATGTCTTTCAACAGTCACAACGGGCTAGTTCTCCAGAAATTAGCATTTTAGGACGCCTGAATGAGCTGGGGTATCCTCGTATTGGTCTTAGTATCGCAAAAAAAAATATTAAACTGGCGCATAAACGCAATCGCATTAAGCGATTAACGAGAGAATATTTTCGTTTAAATCAGCATGAGTTGCCTTCAATGGATTTTGTGATCTTGGTAAGAAAGAGTGTTGCTGATTTAGATAATCAAGAAATCACTAAAATTTTAGGTAAATTATGGCATCATCACTGTCGTTTAGCTCGCGTCTCTTAATCTCGATAATAAAAGGTTATCAATTGATAATAAGTCCATTATTAGGGCCACGTTGCCGTTTTAACCCTACCTGTTCAAAATATGGGATCAAAGCCTTATATCAATTTGGATTAATAAAAGGTGGTTGGTTAATGATGAAACGCGTATTAAAATGCCATCCTTTACATATTGGTGGTTACGATCCTGTCCCACCTAGACAAAATGAGTATAATAGAGAACATTAACGATGGATTCGCAACGCAATCTTTTATTCATCGCTTTGCTATTTGTTTCGTTTTTAATTTGGCAGACATGGGAAAGTGATAAAACACAACCTATAAAAAGTGAGCAAATCGTAAAACAAATGGATATACCAAGTCATGATAACCAGCTTCCTCTAGATTACGAGGAAGCTAAATTTATTACAGTAAAAACTGATGTAATTAAATTACGTATTAATAGACATGGAGGTGATATTGATCAGGCTGAGTTATTACATTACCCTAAGGAATTACATTCATCTAATCCATTTTGTTTATTAGAAACAAATAAAGATTTTATTTATCAAGCACAGAGCGGCTTTATCGGTCAGGACGGTCCTGATAACCCTGCCTATAATAACAGATTGCGTCCTTTATATCTCTCAACTGCAAGAAGTTATGTGTTGCAAGATGGCCAAGATGAACTACGTGTTCCTCTTACATTTACGAGTAACGATGGCGTAATTTATCAGAAAGTCTATTTATTAAAACGTAGTAAATATAATATTTCTGTTGAAAATAACATTGATAATAACAATAGAAAACCATTAACGCTGGCTTTTTTTGGTCAATTAAAACAGACTATAGAACTACCAAAAGAACGTGATACAGGAAATAATAATTTCCCATTACATACCTATCGTGGTGCAGCATATTCTTCCGATGAAACAAACTATAAAAAATATAGTTTTAGTGAAATTACTGATAATAATTTAAACGTTAATACTAAAGGTGGTTGGATTGCAATGTTGCAGCAATATTTTTCTACTGCTTGGATCCCAAGCTATAAGAACAAAAACACCTTTTATACAATTAATTTAGACAAAGGCATTGCTATTATTGGCTATAAAAGTTCCACAATAACAGTAGCGACTAATACTAAAAAAAATTACACTTCAACTTTGTGGGTAGGTCCTGAATTACAATCAGAAATGGCAGCAGTTGCACCACATTTAGATTTAACCGTTGATTATGGTTGGCTGTGGTTTATTTCTCAACCATTATTTAAATTATTGAAATTTATTCATGGTTTTATTGATAATTGGGGCTTCTCCATCATTGTTATTACTTTTATTGTGCGTGGTATAATGTATCCTTTAACCAAAGCGCAATATACTTCAATTGCAAAAATGCGAATGTTGCAACCTAAACTTGCGGCCATGAAAGAACGAATTGGTGATAATAAGCAACGTATGAGCCAAGAAATGATGGTTCTCTATAAAGCAGAAAAAGTCAATCCATTAGGTGGTTGTTTACCCTTATTGATTCAGATGCCTATTTTCCTTGCTTTATATTATATGTTGATAGGTTCTGTTGAGTTACGCCATGTTCCATTTCTTGGTTGGATCCAAGATCTATCTGCACAGGATCCATACTATATTCTACCGTTGTTAATGGGTTTGACGATGTATATTATTCAAAAAATGTCGCCAACGACAGCAACTGATCCTATGCAACAGAAAATTATGACCTATATGCCGGTTATTTTTACTGTATTTTTTTTGTGGTTTCCTTCTGGTTTGGTTTTATACTATATCGTTAATAACCTAGTCACGATTATACAGCAACAAATTATTTATCATGGATTAGAAAAGTGTGGATTACATAGTAATCGCAATAAGAAATAAGGTTCTGAATTTTATTATTTATAATTGAAGAAATAACAAAATAGACAATGTATTAAGGCTGTCATTAGGCCAATTTAATCATCTTTATTGTAAGAATTGAAAGTAAAATGAGTATATATACTACCAATGATACAATTATTGCGCAAGCAACACCACCTGGACGTGGTGGTGTTGGTATTTTGCGAATATCAGGACCAAAAGTTATTGAAGTTGCCTGCATTGTTTTAGGTAAATTACCTCAACCACGCTATGCGGATTACCTACCTTTCTATGATAACAATGGTAAAGTATTAGATCAAGGAATTGCACTATATTTTCCTGCACCAAACTCATTTACAGGTGAAGATGTTCTTGAATTGCAAGGACATGGTGGACAAGTCATTATCGATTTATTACTTAAGCGTATTTTAGTTATCGATGAGATCCGAATTGCCAATCCAGGTGAATTTTCTGAGCGCGCTTTTCTTAATGGAAAAATGGATTTAGCTCAGGCGGAAGCTATTAGTGATTTAATTGATGCAAGTACTGAGCAAGCTGCTCGTTCAGCAGTAAATTCGTTACAAGGTGTTTTTTCTCAACAGATCTATAAAATTGTTGAGGCACTTACTAACTTGCGTATTCATGTTGAGGCTGCAATTGATTTTTCAGATGAAGGAATTAATTCTTTATCTAATGGGAAGATAAAAATAAAATTAAATGATGTTATAGCCAATTTAAATAGTCTGTATTTACAATCTTATCAAGGCAGCTTATTGCGAGAAGGAATGAAAGTTGTGATTGCAGGACGGCCTAATTCAGGTAAATCTAGCTTATTAAACGCACTATCTGGTAATGAAACGGCAATTGTAACGGATATTGCCGGTACTACAAGAGATGTATTACGTGAGCATATTCATATTGATGGCATCCCTTTACATATTATTGATACTGCTGGTTTACGTGAAGCGACAGATGAAGTTGAGAAAATAGCTATTGAGCGAGCCTGGCAGGAAATAGAACAAGCAGATCATATATTATTGATGGTGGATAGCACCACTACAGAGGCAACTGAACCTGAGCAGATTTGGCCTGAATTTATAGCGCGATTGCCAAAATCTTTACCTGTTACTGTAATTAGAAATAAAGTTGATATTACTGATGAACCAATAGCAATAATAAAAATTAGCGATTACCCACTTATTCGCCTTTCAGTTTATCGCAAAGAAGGTATTGATTTATTACGGCAACATTTAAAAGAAAGCATTGGGTTTAATCATCATATTGAAGGCGGATTATTCTTAGCCAGACGCCGTCATATTCAAGCGCTTAATATAGCAGTGGAACATTTACAGCAAGCCTACCAACAGTTAGTATTTGCTAATTCATGTGAGCTATTAGCAGAAGAACTTTATTTAACACAACAGGCATTAAGTGAAATTACCGGAGAATTTAGTTCCGATGATTTATTAGATCGTATTTTTTCAAGCTTTTGTATTGGGAAATAGCATATAACCAAAAATAATTACTCCATATAGGATGAGTAGGACAGATTTATTTCAGTAAAAATGACAGCTTAAATTTTAAGGTAAGGTTGATGTTCTCTCGCCATAAAAAGGTAAAGAGCTGATACTTGTTTGCTCTCAGATCATCATATAGAGCCTTATCATACAGCTCTATTCATGGTAACCATGATTACTCATGGATATAAGTAAAGAAAAAATATAATGATGATTAGGAGCAATAGTCAGGCAACTACAACACCTAAAATCAGAACTGGTATTCAGGCAAGCAAATAGTCTGCATCTACTATGCATCTAATTAGGCATGGCATATTCGAACTTACTGTTTCTCAAGAGAAAAACCGAGATGATGTTGATAATTGCAGTCATATTCTACGTCGTCTACCTACGACGCTGTTAACTACTTAGTAAGTCGTGGTAGTTCTCTCAACAATCTCTTGCCAAGTCGCACGATAATTCCTAAACCCTTTTATATTATCTCCATCTGGCCTTGATATTGTTGTTTACGCATGAGACACGAAGTTGGAAAATTTACGTTAAATGAGGCAGGAGCAGAACCCACAAAAAAAGAAGTATAAAGCATTTAAAAGATACTAGCATGATTATATGCACTTAAATGAGAAATATATTTTTCAAATGCCAAACGAAACTTCACGATATTGTTTTTTAGTAAGCATAGATCGAAACATTTAATGAGTTTTATCCGTCTTTAGAAGCGAAAACAAGCTGGCAATGCTCGACGCTTCTTGTTCTAATCTTAATCGAGTATCTACCATTGCTATCCATTTGGTATTATAGACTGTCTTTTTGATCTTCAAAAACCTTCATGCTTATGGAATTGATTCACTCTTTAAGTGAATAGCAAATAAAAGCCTACTTTTATTGCTAAAAGCAGTTAAATCAGTTTACTGCGTATAGTTCTATTATAAATTAGTTAAAATTTTATAGGAATGTATATTCCTTGGCCTAATATAGTAATATTAAGATATTAACTCTAAGAGTTTCCCGTTAATAATCATTAATTTTTACATCTTAGGCATTCTTTCTAACTAAGAACAAATTTATTTCCTATTAACAAGCTGAGCGTTAATAAAAAGTAATCTATCTCGCTACACAGAATTCATTTATATGGAGATCTTCTGTGCACAAAAATTCGTTCATCAGAACGGAGAACTCACAACGATTTTCCTATTTTTTGGGAGGCTGTTATCTCCACATCCTTTTATGCCTTTGATAATAAATAGTGTGTGTTTAGTTTAGGATTTGATAAGAAAGTATAGTAACCAACAGCACATACAATCTTAAAATACTTAGTCTGGAATATGGCTAATATATAACATTAATCATCTCTTCCTGTGTTAAAATCTGCTCTCGATACTGCTTAGGCCTTGTTCTCATAGTAATGATGTGTATAAACATTATACCAAACCATCCGGCTAATTACAGTTTTTACCAGGAGATACACCTGGAGGGGTTTAAGCTAGTAGAGTCAGGAGAATTTTACGATATGCCACGCCTATTTAGTTTTTTTAACGAAGTGTACTTTCAAGTAAGGTCTGTACTGTGTCTTTAGGTAACGCTAGCACTACTTCATGGAGGCAGATATATGCCCACAAGACCATCTGTGGAAGACTTAGTTGGATTTAACAGATTATAGCTCTAATGCACCAGACTGCTGATAACGCTTTTCAAAATTTCTTTAACATCTGTTTTCTTTAAAAAACATGTCAATGGTAACGCTATATAACATGTTTAATATCCATACAAGCACGAATAACAGGGAAATGAACATGTCAATGTTGATTAACTTGTTGACCATAACTGTAAAAGGCACAAAAGATACTAATTTCACAATACCTTCTTTGACTACCAATTTACATATATATAGCCTCGTGTCAGGCACTAAACAGAGTATTGAGTAGTGCCAAAGTTCTTATTGGAAAAATGCCAAATAAGATGGGACATAGTAAAACTAATGTCTCGCCACTAATAGTCAAATAAAATATAAATCTGCTGTGCTCTATCTAACTACTACTCGCTAGCTTTAAATCCGCATAAACTGCAGGCAGGCTTTTTTACTTATAGCTTTGGCAGAAAAAACGGCAGCAGGAATATTCAGAAAATGCACTGCAGCAGTAGTGCCTAGAAAACATACAACCACCTTGGTACAAGCAAGGATTGGCTCGACAAATAAGACGTGTCAACAGAATTGATACTTTCAGCGTCTTTTTTAAGACAGTTATTTCAGCCGTCATCAATTCTGAAAAGCAGTTAAGCTTAGAAGTATTATCTGTGTAAATGCAACTCTCTTGTTCTCTTACTAGAGAAATAGAAATCGTTATCCTATCTGCATTTCTTAGGTCTATCTGCCAAGTTATCTTTATGTTTATCTGGAAGCGAAGAATAGCGGTGGATCATCTATAGTTCCCTATAGATTATAAATTCATCGACAAAGATACTTTCAGTCATTTCCAGCTTAATGCAGTTATATCCATCGTCATCGACTTAACCTTTGTGTTACTGAAAACTTCGCATAATTATGCTTAAATATAGATAATAGTTGAGTATCAAATTAAATTCCTGGATCAGAAGCTTAGACGTATTTCTGTATGGACTTTTTTTAGGTGTCATTAAAAATTTACTCTGTCTGTCCTTCTTCATTTATAGATGAAGATCATAAAATGCTTCAAATAACCAGGTATTATAACACGTAAAGTAGACTATTGTCCTTTCTGATTTATCAGGGTTATCCTTTTTAGAAGATTTATTCAGATCCATCTAGAGATGGATTCTTAAAAAGAAGAACATACAATAGAGTATAAAACAGTAATTAGATAATAAAGATACAAAAAGCAGCGCATCTGTTTTGCCGCTCATGCCATAAGTATTTGGTACGTTGTTCAGCCATCGAAAAACAGCAATTTAAGCATTTATGTACAGATCTTGGTATAAAACAATGACTTTTAACCTGACTAGTCATCCTAAGCTGAATGGTGTACTCAAATAATTTAATTGGCGTATAGAAGATGCTCTGCAAAGAGATCTCATTTTAATTCTTATAAAAAGTTTGAAATCAGTATGCATCTAATGTTGTTAGGAGTTATGCTCTTATTTCTAGTTATGTGGTTTCGGAGATTGTGGACTATTATCATGCTTATTTATTTAGCAAAATAATATCAATAATATAGATGTAATATGCCATGAAAAAGTTTCTAATACAGTAGACATGAAACCAAATATTTCCTGTGATTATCTTGCGTCAAGTTTATCCATAAATTTGGTACCAACCAAATGTAAATATAGCCTCACCATCGTAGTTGACGGTGAGCTTGAAAACATCCCGCGACAACATCCTGAACGCTATCTTGTCGACCGGCGTCCATACAGTTATCCATAACTGTTATTTGATACATTGATGCAATTAAGTATACAAACTATTTGAAATGTTGAGATTGAATTGGCTAAAGTCAGCGGACTTTATCGGTAACAAAATATACTTCAATCGATTACATTGCTACTGCCTTATCTGAAGCGTCTAAAAAATATCGAAGAATTGCTACTATTTCTGTAGCAGTGAGGTATAAACACCAGTTATTTTCAGAAAGTTCTATGGGTTTCTACCTGCATGATTTAAGAGATACGAGCTATCTTCATTTCTTGGCAGATGGCATAAACACTCCTGTTAGATAAGATAATTGCCTTTGCCTGCTGGTTATTATAGGCATCATTAAGCATGGATGTAAGAAACTAGTTGCGCTCAAAGATACTTATCTATAATCAAAAGAAAACTTGGCCTAAGTTCTCAATAAGTTACGAACGCATGGATTAAGCATATCTACCAGGCTTGCTAGTGGAAGACAGTGCCTTAATTTTTATAATGCAATGGAAAAATATTCATGGACACGCAGCAGCAATGCTGTTGAGTACATAAAATATCTAATCTGCTAGCTTCACTCCATAAAGGCATATAATCGAAAGTTAAGCTTAATCCTAAACATTAGGTTCTTGGTAGTAAATAGTTGTGATGCCTCTAATAAATCCATTGATATTTATTGTCAAAGTTTTCAGGAAATATCCTGTAACGATGACACAGCTGAAGAAAAAATTAAGAAGAACTGCTAATATTTTACGATTTCTCGTTATGGCAGCACTGTGTCAGGCGTCAACAAGAACTAAGAATTCGATTGAATTTCTTTTGCAACACTGAGGCTAAAAAATACCTAGTCGAAGATGATGAGACGAACTGTGGTTCGAAAAAACAATAATTTCAATGCTATTTAAGCTGCTCTCTAGTCTGCTAAGGAAAGCTAAAACATGATAATGGAAATTTGACCTGTGTGCCATGATAGCACACAACATCTAATTTAAGGATAGAGAAGAGATTCATAAACCATCATGGCAAAGGTATAGCCTGATCCTCATACACCAGATTTGCTATAACTCCATAAAATCACCAGGGCTTAAAGATTAAAATCTTACAAATAAATTTATATAATTTAATAAAAAATTTTATTGAAAAAATAAATAAATTATAAATATAATTTTCTATTTTTAAATTATATTTATTTTTATGTACATAATTATGATGAACTATTTTCATACCATTATGCTATCTTTAGCAAAATCCTAAGAACAAAACTACTGTATCCCACAAAGTCTCTTCATGCAATTAACAGTTAATAGTTAACAACCTCTTCCAACGCTGCTAATATAATTAGCCTTATGTTTTGCTATTTGTTTAACAGGTGAATAATGATTAAAGAAAATGAGTTTAAAGCTACTAAATTAGTAACAAAAATTATTCATCTTGCTGATGAAGAATTAATATATTCAGATAATTTATTCAATATAGGTTATGGAGCAGATAAAAACTTTCTATTTGGAACAGGAGTCTCTATCACCTCAATATTAATGAATAATAAAGATATGAATTTTCATTTTCATATTTTTACTGATTTTTTTAATGATGAACAAAAAATATTATTTTTACAGTTAGCAAAGCTAAATAACACTATTATAACTATATATCTTATTAAGGATGAAAATTTAAAAAAATTACCAACTAATCATTGTTGGTCTTATGCTATTTATTTTAGATTAATAATCGCAGACTATTTAAATAGTAAAATAAAAAATATTTTATATTTAGATTCAGATATCTTTTGTAAAGGTAGCATATACAACTTAAAAAAATTAAATTTTAAAAATGATATAATCATCTACGCTGTTCATGATAGAGAAGGTAAAAATAAATCCAAACTAAAAATAAATACTGATAAATATTTTAATTCAGGATTTCTATATATTGATCTAACAAAATATAAAGATAATAATATCACAACAAAAGTTTTTAAAAAATTAAATGAAAATAATAAACTTATTTACCCAGATCAAGATGCATTAAATATTTATTTAAATAAAAAAGTACACTTAATAGATGCAAAGTATAATACTTTTTTTCCTATTGATGCTTTACTAAAAGCAAAATCAAGAAATAACTATTCTATTCCTTCCAACTCAGTATTAATTCACTTTGTTGGGTTATCTAAGCCTTGGCATGATTGGACCTCTGATTATGTAGTAAGTGAAATCTTTAGATTGGCTAAATTAAAATCACCATGGATTAATCACAAATTAATTAAACCGAAAACGTATAAAGAAATTTCAAGAAAA
The DNA here is from genome assembly GCA_046530935.1 of Arsenophonus sp. GTDB lineage: Bacteria > Pseudomonadota > Gammaproteobacteria > Enterobacterales > Enterobacteriaceae > Arsenophonus. Next base: position 39 of record JBHEQW010000039.1, on the reverse strand, counting down.
AGCAGCCACTTAAAATATCAAAACAAATTTTTTAAAAGT